>JBBQGI010000005.1:0-47690 GCA_038322875.1 Candidatus Limnocylindria bacterium
TCGCCGGGCGTTCTCCCATCCCGTGCCGATTCCAGGCCCAGGTCGATCAGGCGGGCGATCAGGTCGGGGAAGGCGAGGCCGGCCAGCTCCGCCTGCTTCGGGTACATGCTGGTCGCGGTGAACCCCGGCAAGGTGTTCATCTCGGACAGGTAGACCGCGTCGGGCGGCACGAGGAAATCGACCCGCGCCAGGCCGGCGCAGTCGACCGCCCGATAGGCGGCCAGGGCCAGCTCACCGACACGCGCCGCCAGCTGCGCATCGACGGCGGCGCGCGGCAGGACATCAGCCAGGCCGGGAACGTACTTGGCCTCGTAGTCGTACCACTCGTGGTGGCTGATGACCTCGCCGGGCTCGAAGACGAGCGGCTGGTCGTTGCCGAGCACGCCGCATTCGAGCTCCCGCGCGTTCGGCACATAGGCCTCCACGATCACCTTGCTGTCGTAGCGGAATGCCTCGTCCAGGGCAGCCGCCAACTCATCGGCGGCATGCACCAGCGTCATGCCCACGCTGCTGCCAAGGCGAGCCGGCTTGACCACCGACCGGTCGCCAACCTCCTCGGCAACCTGGCGCCGGACGCGGTCGGGCGATTCGCGCCACGCTCGGCGGCGGAACCAGGCGTAGCGGACCACGGGCAGCCCATGGCCGCGCATCAGATCCTTGAAAACGACCTTGTCCATGGCCACCGCGCTGGCCATCACCCCGGCGCCCGTATAGGGCACGCCCGCCATCTCCAGGAAGCCCTGCAGCGTGCCGTCCTCGCCGAAGGGACCGTGCAGCACGAGGAAGGCGATGTCGATCGCCTCGGCCAGCGAGCGGAGGACGGCCCGCGGCGTGAGCTCGGCTCGATCGTCGCCGATGGCGACCGGCAGATCGGTATGTTCCCGCAGGAGGGTGGTCTGCTCGGCCGGCGTGGCCGCTCCCAGCAGCTCCGCCAGCGGCTGTGCGTCGAGCATGGGCGCCGGTCCCGCCGGCAGATGCCATCGCCCCTCGCGGTCGATGTAGACCAGGTACGGCTCGAACCGCTCACGATCGATGGCCCGCAGGACGGCGTCGGCCGAGCTGACGCTCACCTCGTGCTCGGCCGATCGGCCCCCGGCGAAGATGCCGACCCGCAGGCGCTGGGTCATGTGGCCGCCTCGACGGCCCAGTCGCCCACGAATTCGATCTCGTAGGCGAGCTCCACCCCAGAGTGCACGAGCACCCCGGCTCGGACGCGGTCGCCGAGCGCGCGGACGTCCGCCGCCTTCGCGTCGCGGTCGGTCACGATGAAGTTGGCGTGCAGGTCGCTGACCGCGGCCCCCCCGACGCGCAGCCCCTTCAGCCCGGCGGCCTCGATGAGGCGCCCCGCGTGGTCGCCCGGCGGATTGCGGAAGACGCTTCCCGCGTTCTGGTCGGCGAGCGGCTGGGTCGCGACCCGCTGTGCCTGGTTGGCTGCCACCTGCCGGGCGATGGTCGCGGAGTCTCCGGCTCGCAGCGAGAGCGTCGCCGCCACGATCAGTTCGGGGCTGTGCTTGAAGCGCGACTCTCGATAGGCGAAGCCGCACGCATCGGCCTCCAGGGTCGTCTCGCCGTCATCGCGCGGGTCCCAGACCTCCACGACGGCCACGACGTCCTTCATCTCGCTGCCGTGCGCCCCGGCGTTGGCCCACACGGCGCCCCCCAGCGTGCCCGGGATGCTGGTGCCGAACTCGAGGCCGACGAGCCCGGCCGACGCGCAGCGCCGGACCAGGAGCGCCATCGGCGTGCCCGCATCGGCGCGCAGGCGCGCACCGTCGATCGTGACGGCCCGGGCTCGGTTCCGAATCACGAGGCCACGAATTCCCGCATCCGCCACCACCAGATCGCTCCCATGGCCGAGCACGAAGCAGGCGACCTCCGCGTCGCGCGCCAGGCGCAGCGCTGCGAGCAGCTCGTCACGGCTGGTGACGGTGGTCAGCCGATCCGCCGGACCGCCGACCCGCAGGGTCGTGATCGGAGCCATCGGCGCGTGCCCCACGACCTCGATCCCGCGCTCGGCGGCGAGGGCATCGAGACGCGCCAGGCTGGCCGCGCCTGCTGCCGGAGACATGGCGCTCAACCTCCCGTGCCGGCGAGCGAAGGGAGCGGTCGTCGCTCCGCCATCGCCAACAGCTCTTCCGCCAACAGCCGCGCCGCGTCAGGACGGGCGAGCCGCAGCGCGGCGGCCGCGATCCCGCTCCGACGTGCGTCGTCACGCAGCGCGCTCACCTCGGCGAGCAGCCGCTCGCCGTCAAGGTCCTCGTCGCGAACGATCACCGCCGCGCCCTGGTCGGCGAGCCACGCGGCGTTGGCCGCCTGGTGACCGGCGGCATGGGGGTACGGCACGAGGATCGATGCCACTCCCACCGCGGCCACCTCGGCGCAGGTCGATGAGCCGGCGCGGCCCAGCACCAGGTCGCAGGCGACCAGCGCGTCGGCCATCGGATCGGTCAGGAAGGCGATCGGCTGATACCGGTCCTGCAGCCCGGCCGGCAGGCGCGCCTGCAGGGCCTCGGCGCTGGCGAGCCCGGCAGCCCCGGCAACGTGCAGCACCCGCCAGTCAGGCAGCAGCCGCTCGAGCGCCGCGTCGAGCGCCATGGTGATGCGGAGCACCGCCTGTGACCCTCCGAAGACCAGCAGCAGCCGCTCGTTCGGCGCAACGCCGAACGAGGCACGAGCGACCTCGCGATCGATCCCGTCGAAGGAGCGGATCGGGGTCCCCGAGACGAAGCTGCGCCCCGGAAAGGCGGCCAGGGTCGGCGGAAACGACACCGCCACGCGAGTCGCCATGCGGGCCACTGCGGCGGTGGCCCGACCGGGCCTCACGTTTCCCTCCCAGAGAAGGCTGGGGATGCCACGCGCGCGAGCAGCCGCGACCAGCGGCAGGGCAAGGTAGCCACCGGTCGTGAAGAGCGCCGCCGGCCGGAGGCGACCGAGGAGGAGCCATGCCTGGGGTGCCGAGGCAGCCAGCCGAACGGGGTCGAGGACGAGGTGGACGTCGCCACGCGCAGTGCGCAGGGAGCGCACCACCAGCTGGTGGTATGACAGCTCGCCACCCGCGACCAGGCTGCGCTCGAGACCGCGCGCCCCGCCGATGTAGCTGACCTCAAGCCCGGGCTGCGCGTCGCGCAGTGCCCGTGCGACGGCCAGCGCGGGGTAGATGTGCCCGCCTGTCCCGCCGCCCGACACCGAACACCGCATGAAGCAATGATCCTGTCTGCGTGGTCTCGCGGGAGATCGACAACAGGATGCCGACCGCCACGAGGTTGATGATGAGGGCCGAGCCACCGTAGCTGATGAACGGGAGCGGGATGCCGGTGACCGGCAGCAGCGCGGTGACGACCATCATGTTGATGCAGGCCTGGGCGACCAGCCAGGTGGTTATTCCCGCGGCCAGGAGGCCGGAGAAGGTATCAGGCGCATGGATCGCGATCCGGTATCCCTGGTAGGCCACCATCACGAACAGGGCGAGCACGGTCAGCGTCCCGATCAGCCCCCACTCCTCGCCGATGATGGCGAAGATGAAGTCGGTCGACGGCGCGGGGAGGTAGAAGAACTTCTGTCGGCTCGCTCCCAGGCCGGCCCCGGTGATCCCGCCCAATGCCAGCGCCATCAGGGCCTGGACTGCGTTGTATCCGGTGTGCAGGGGATCGCGGAAGGGGTCCAGGAAGCCTTCGATCCGTGCCAGCTGGTAGGACGTGTTCGACACCATCACGTACGCCGCGCCGACGACCGCGCTGCCGATGGCGCCCAGATAGAAGAGGTTTGCCCCGGCCATGAAGAAGATCGCCAGGGCGGCCGCGACGTAGACGCCGGCCGTGCCGAGGTCGGGCTCGAGCGCGATCAACAGGAAGCCGGGGGCGACCAGGATCACGAATGGGATGAGGCCGTTCCAGAAGCTCCGCACGTCGGTGCCCCGCCGGTCGAGCCAATGCGCCAGGTACAGGCAGACCGCCAGCTTGGCGAGCTCCGCGGGCTGGAAGTTGCCCAGGCCCGGCAGCGACAGCCAGCGCCGCGAACCAAAGGCCGCGGTGCCGATCCCCGGGATCAGCACGACCCCCAGCAGGATCATGGTGACGAAGAAGATGGGGATTGCGACATGGCGCAGCAGGCGGAAGTCGACGCGGCTGGCGGCGACCATGGCGGCCAGCCCCAGGATGGCCCAGATCCCCTGCTGGAATCCCTGGCTGCCGGGGTCCGCGGTCGAGATATAGGAACGCACGCTCGAAGCCGAGTAGACCATCACGACGCCGATGGCGACCAGCGCAATCACGCCCACCAGGAGCGGATAGGCGACCTGGTGCCGATCGCGCCGCACCCCGGTTCGGGCTCTGCGCCGGGTTTGGGTGGCGGCGATGGCAGTCATGCCGTGGGCTCCCGCGCCGGCCGCGGCGCGTCCAGGGCGCGCACCGCGTCGCGGAATGCGTCGCCGCGCGCCGCGTAGTCATCGAACATGTCGAACGAGGCCGCCGCTGGCGCAAGCACCACCAGGTCGCCGGGCTGCGCCCACGCTGCCGAGGCGGCAACCGCCTCGGGCATGGAACCGGCCCTCACCACCGGCACGCGGCGCGCGATGAGGCGCTCCAGGCGCTCGGCCGTCTCACCGATCAGCACCGCTGCTCGGCAGCGGCTGGCGATCGTGTCCGCCAGAGCGGCGTAGTCGAGACCCTTGTCCTTGCCGCCGCCGATCAGCACCACCTTCGCCGGGGCGAATGCCTCGAGCGCGGCGATGGCGGCCATCGGAATGGTCGCCTGCGAGTCATTGACCCATCCCACGCCCTGACGGGTCAGCACGCGCTCGAGTCGATGCGGCACGCCGCCGAAGCCGCGGATGCCGGTCACAATGGCCTCGCTCGAGGCCCCGGCCAGTGACGCTCCAAGGGCGGCGGCCAGGGCATCCGCGAGGGAGTGGCGCCCAGGAATGGGCACCTCGGCGGCGGCGAGCAGCCGCTCGCCCTGAACGGTGAGCCACCCGTCGCTGAGTCGCGCGGCCACCCAGGGGTCGGCGGCCTCAAGCCCGTACCAGGTGATCGCAGCCGCGGGGAGACGAGCGGCGAGCTCGCGGCAGCCCGGATCGTCGGCGTTCAGGACGACCCGGCCATGAACCACGCTGAGCTCCGCCAGGCGCGCCTTCACGGCCCGGTACGCCGCCTCCGTGCCATGCCGATCGAGGTGATCGGCGCCGATGTTGGTGTAGACGGCGATCTCGGCGCCACGCGAGATGGTCGGCAGCTGGAGCTCGGAGAGCTCGAGCACGGCCCAGTCGTCAGGCCCGAGGTGCTCGACCTCTTCGATCAGCGGCCGGCCGATGTTGCCGCCCACAAGGTGCGGCATGTTGGCTGCCTCCAGGATCGCGCCGATCAGCGCGGTGGTGGTGGTCTTGCCCTTGGTGCCGGTCACCGCCAGCACGTGGGCCTGGGTCAGGCGCAGGAACAGCTCGACCTCGCTGACGAGCTCGACGCCGCGGGCGGTCGCCTCGTTGATGGCGGTGCGCAGCCAGGCATCGGTGGTCGGCAGGTACGGTGAGATGCTCGGACTGGTGACCAGCAGATCGGCCGCGGCCAGGAGCGCTCGAGCCTCGTCGGGGGCGACGCCGAGCGCCAGGCGCACCGGGCGATCGCCGAGCGCATGCACCGCCTCGACCAGCTCCTCCGGCGGACGACGATCGTAGGCGGAGACTTCCGCTCCGGCATCGGCCAGCAGGCGGGCCACGGCGGTCCCGGAACGGGCCAGCCCGAGCACCAGGGCGTGCCGGCCGCGAAGGTCGGCGAGCGTCGCGATCGGCTGGGTCATGGTCGTCATCGGTCCCGCTACAGCCCGTTCACGGTGGCCAGGTAGAGGCTGAAGCCGAGCAGCCCGGCCAGCGCGCCGACAATCCAGAAGCGGACCGTGATCTTCTCCTCCGCCCATCCGATCAGCTCGAAGTGGTGTTGGAGCGGGGTCATGCGGAAGATCCGTCGCCCGCGGAGCTTGAACGAGGCGACCTGCAGCACCACGCTCATGATCACCGCGAAGAAGACGGCGCCGATCACGGCCAGCAGCGGCAGCTGGGCGGTGATGGTCGCCACCACCGCCAGGGTGGCCCCCATCGATAGCGAGCCGGCGTCGCCAATGAAGAGCTGCGCCGGATGCACGTTGAACCAGAGGAAGCCCATCAGGGCGCCGATGATCAGCGCGCAGAAGACCGCCAGGTTGGGCTGCGCCGGCTTGCCGCCATGCGTCGCCACCAGGGCGATGAGCAGGTAGGCCACGAAGCTGAAGATGAGGACGCCACCCGCGAGCCCGTCAAGGCCATCGGTCAGGTTGACGGCGTTGCTGGTCCCCACGATCACGAGGGCCACGAAGAGGACGAAGAGCACGCCGCCGATGATCAGCTCGCCCCCCGGGAACGGCACGGCGATGAAGGAGATGTTCACGTCGGGGATGGCGAAGTGGCGCTGGATGTAGAAGGCCGCCAGCAGGGCGACCGCCGTCTGCCAGACCAGCTTGAAGCGGCCGCGCACCCCGATCCCGGTGTGGATGTTCACGAAGTCGTCGATGGCGCCGAGGATCGCCACGCCGACCAGGGCGAGCATCGGCGTCAGCGTGTAGCCGTCCTCGATCCGCATCGCCATCGCCAGGAACATGACCACGACGACCAGCAGCATGCCGCCCATCGTCGGCGTGCCCGCCTTGCTGACATGGCCGGGCGGGCCTTCGGAGCGGATCTGCTTGCCGAAGCCGAGGCGCTGGAGCAGCCGGATGTAGATCGGGGCGAGCAGGACCACGCCGACGAAGGCGGCGAGCAGGGCGACCACGATGGCAAGCATCCCTAGCCGTGCCCTCCGCGCTCGGTTACATCTCCGACCAGCGCGGCGACCAGCCGGTCCAGCTCCACGCCGCGCGACCCCTTGACCAGGAGAAGGTCGCCGATGCCAGGTGCAAGCTCACGCTCGACCACTGCCACGGCCTCATCGGCATCGCGCGCCGTGCTCACGCGATTGAGCCCGGCGGCCAGTGCTGCATCGGCGATCCAGCGACCTCGCTCTCCGACGGCCACGAGCGCATCGGCGATGGTGGCGACGCGGCCGCCGACCTCGCGGTGCAGTCGCTCCTCGTCCGGGCCGAGCTCCAGCATGTCGCCGAGCACCGCGTATCGCGCGCGCCCGGCTGCCACGGGGCTCTCAGCCAGGAAGTCGAGCGCCGCCGCCATCGAGACCGGCGATGCGTTGTACGTATCGTCGATGAGGGTCGCTCCGCCCCGCGCCTCGACCAGCGCCATGCGATGCGGCGCCCGGCTGCCATGAGCCAGCGCGGCCTCGACCTCGTCGAGCGGAACCCCGAGGTGTTCGCCGACGATGGCGGCGGCCAGTGCGTGCGGCACGAGATGCCTCCCGGGCGTGGCCGAGCGAAGGCGCCGCGTGCCCCACGGGGCATGGAGCGTGAAGGTCGTGCCGGCAACGCCGTGCGATTCCACATCGGTCGCGCGGACGTCTGCCGTCGGACCGATCCCGAAGGTCCGCACCGGAGCGGCGGTCACCCCTCCCATCGCGGCGACGCGTGGATCGTCCGCATTCAGGACCGCCAGACCGTGGGCGGGGAGCGCGGCCGGCAGCTCGGATTTGGCGCGCGCGATCGCCTCGAGGCTGCCAGCGCGCTCGAGATGGGTAGGGTGCACGGCCAGGACTACGCCAATCTCGGGCTGGGCGATCTCGGCCAGCCGCGCGATCTCGCCCTCCACGTACATGCTCATCTCGAGGACCGCCACCTCGTGTGCCGGCTCGAGGTTCAACAGAGTCATCGGCAGGCCGGTCTCGCTGTTCAGGTTGCCCTCGTTGCGCAGGACCTTCAAGTTGCGCGCCAGGACATCGGCCACGATCTCCTTGGCGATCGTCTTGCCGGTCGAGCCGGTGATGCCGACCACTCGCGCACTCGACCCCTTTCGCCACCAGGCTGCCAGCTCCTGAAGGGCGGTGAGCGGATCGGCAACCCGCACGACGGCCGGCTGCACGTCGTCCGGCAGGGTCACGGGGCGAGCCACGATCAGCACCGCGGCGCCGGCTCGCGCTGCCTCCGCGGCGAAGCGATGTCCGTCGTCGCGCTCACCGCGCAGCGCGACGAAGCAGCAGCCCGGGACGACCTGTCGCGAGTCGACCGCGGCTGAGGCGAAGGAGGTGACGCTCGTACTCCCGAGCAGACGGCCGCCGGTGGCGGTCAGGAGGTCGTCGAGGCGGATCGACGCTGGCACGCTGCTCCCTGCAGAGGCTTCGGGCGAGTCTACCAGCCTCATTTGGCGGCGACCGGCTGCACGATCCGGTCCGGGGCGATGGCCAGGTAGTCGAAGATCCGGGGCGCCAGGTTGCGGTACAGGCTCACGGGTGTCTGGGCCATCTTGTACAGGCCCCACGTCACCGGCCGATGGATCAGGATCAGCGTCACGTACTGCGGCTGGTCGGCCGGCATGATCGAGATGAACGAGGAGTCGATCCATCCGCGCTGGTAGACGGCGTGCGTCTTCAGCTCGTAGACCGGTTTGCCGGCGGCATCAGTGCCGACTCGGACCTGCTCCGTCCGCGGTCCCGCCACCTCGGCGGTGCCGGTTTTGCCGGCGATCGAATAGCCAGGGATCGCCGCCGGCTGCGCGCGACCGTTGTCGACCGCCTCGGTCAGCAGCCGGACCATGGTGTCGGCGGTCTCCTGGCGCATGATCCGCTCCCCCGGCTGAACCTCGGTGGCGTGGTAGATGCCGTCGGGGCCGGTCCAGCCGGCGATGATATGCGGTGTCACCAAGGTCCCGCCATTGGCGATCGCACAGTAGGCTGCGACCAGCTGGACGGCGGTCACGCTGAGACCCTGTCCGAAGGCGTTCTGGGCGGCTGTCAGATCGCCGGTCGCGTTCGGGCCATCGGGATTCCAGACCACGCCGGAGGCCTCGCCGGCGATGTCCACGCCGGTGGGGCTGCCAAATCCGAATCGCTTGAGCGCCTCATAGAGCGGCTGCCGGCCCAACAGCAGGCCGATCTTGGCGGCACCGACGTTGTCGGACAGCTTCAGCACGTCGCCAGCGGTGATCTCGCCGTTGCCGTATGGCTTGGTGTATCGATCGGCGTTCTGGATGCGGATCCCGGAGATCCGAAGGTTGTTGTCGTCAAGGACCGTGGTCTGCAGATTGATCGCGCCGGCGTCCAGCGCGGCAGCGATCGTGAACGCCTTCATCACCGAGCCGGGCTCGTACTGTCTGCTGACCGCGGGATCGGTGAACAGCCCGGGGTCCGTGCCGGCATAGCTGTTGGCATCAAAGGTCGGGAAGGAGGCCATCGCCACGATCGCCCCGGTGTGCACGTCCATCACCAGCCCGGTGACGCCCTGCGCGCGATTCTTCGAGTAGTTGCTCCACATCGCGTCCTCCAGGATGTGCTGGAGACCCGCATCGAGCGTCAGCCGGAGGTCGGCACCGTTCACCGGTGGCCGCAGCTCGACGATCGAGTCGGCGATGCGGCGCCCGATCACGTCCTCCTGCGCGCTGACCGACCCGGGCAGCCCCGCCAGCAGCGCGTCCCTCGCACCCTCGATGCCGTACTGCCCCTGGCCGTCGACGTTGACGAAGCCGAGCAGCTGGGCGGCCAGGGTGGTGTTCGGCGCAACGCCGCCGACCGGGTAGACCCGCTGGGTCTCGGGCAACATGCCGACGCCGGGAATGGCGAGGGCGGCGACCCGCTCGGCCATCTGCGCGTCGACGCGTCGCCGGAGCCAGACCCACGGGCTCTTGCTCGTGAGCCGGGCGCGCATTTCGTTGACATCCATGCCGAGGACCGCCCCGAGCAAGGTCGCGGCGCTCTCCGGATCGCCACGCTTGGTGGTGGGCGGAATGGCGTAGACCGACTGCACCTGGATCGACGATGCGAGGAGCACTCCGTTGACGTCGCGGATCTCGCCGCGCTCGGCAGGGATCTCCTCGTTCTGAGCCAGCTGATTGAGCGCCATGGCGGCCACGCGATCACGATCGGCGATCTGCCACCAGACCAGCCGGCCGCCGACCGCGGTGGCGAGCATGGCCGTGATGATCAGCAGGAACAGGGCGCGGGCACGGCTGTCAGTCCTGGCGAGCATGGCTACTCCGCGCCGACCGGGATGCGCTCCCCGGCCGGATCACTTCACGAGGTGTGGATCGATCGACCGGGTGGCGAACCGGATGGCGGCTGGGTCGAGCGCGACCAGCTGCAGCTCCTGGCCCGCACGTACTGCGATGGAGGTCGGCGAGCGCGCCTCGCCGATCTGGAAGGTCAGCTGCTGCTGCTCGGCGCGCAGCTCGATGACCCGCGCCTGCAGGTCGTCGATCTGATAGCCGATCGCGGCGACGTGGGTCGACTGGCTCAGGTAGAAGAGACCGAGCCCAGCCGCGGCGGCGATCATCACCAGCACCGCCGAGATGCTGGTGATCGCGTCGCGTCGGGTTGCCAGCCGTCGAGGCTGAGCGCGGCGGCGTGGCGCTGGGCGCGTGCGAACCCGCGGTCGGCGTCGAATGACACCGATGCCGGCCGCCGGGCGCGCCCCGATGATGGCCATCTAGGCGGCGCTTGCTCTGGCGCTGAGCCCAATGCCCCAGCCCGATGACGACTCGAACTCCGGGCCATCCTCGGCCTCGTCGATGCCGACCTGCTCGATGGCATGGACGTCGTCGAGCTGCTGATGCAGCCGTCGCTCGCGCACGTCGCGCTGCCGGGGGCTGTACATGCGTCGGCGACTGGACTGATGGCGTGGACGTCCGCGGCTCACAGATGACCCTCCTTGCACTCGACTACGCGCTCGCGGGCGCGAGCTTGATGGCGGCTCGCAGCCGGGCGCTGCGGGCGCGTCGATTCCGGGCCACCTCAGCGGTGGTCGGGGTGATCCCCCGCTTGTGCACAGGGCGCAGCTGCGCCCTGTGGCCGCACAGGCAGATCGGGGGCAGAGGCTTCTCGACGCAGTCACGGCTCTCGCGAGCCATGAAGCGCTTCACGATGCGGTCCTCGCCGGAGTGGTAGCTGATCACCGCCAGGCGCCCGCCGGGGCGCAGGGCGGCAAGGGCGCCGGCCAGCGCCGGACCCAGGACCTCGAGCTCACGATTGACGGCGATGCGCAGTGCCTGGAATGTCCGCGTGGCCGGGTGGATGCGGCCGGCATCGGCTCGGCTGCTCGGGACCGCGTCCCCGACGACCTGCGACAGGTCGGCGGCGGTCATGAGCCGCCCTTCCGCACGCGCCGCCAGGATCGCCGTCGCGATGCGGCCTGCACGGCGTTCTTCACCAAACGTCGCGAGGATTCCGGCGAGCTCTCGCTGCGACGATCGGTCGATGAGGTCGAGTGCCGATAGACCACGATCTTCATCGAATCTCATGTCCGGCGGCGCATCGGCCGCAAAGCTGAATCCGCGCTGTGGATCAGCCAGCTGATAGCTGCTGAGGCCAAGGTCGAAGAGGACGGCGTCGAGCGGGATGAGATCAGCGTCGCGCGCCTCGTCGTAGAGCGAGCCGAAGTTCGCCCGCCGCAGCACGACCCGATTCCCGAAGCGGGCAAGTGTTCGTTGCGCCTCCAAGATGGCCGCCTGATCGGCGTCGAGGCCGAGCAGGCGGCCATCCGGAGACGAGGCCTCCAAGAGCCGCTCGGCGTGCCCACCGCCGCCGACGGTGCAGTCCGCGACGGAGCTGCCGGGATCCACCGCCAGCGAGGCAAGAACCTCGTCGACGAGGACCGGCAGGTGCCCTTCTCCCATTCGCGGTTGCACCTTTCTTGTCGGACGACGGGCCGATCGACCCGGAGACGCATCAATAGAGGGATCGCGACGTGCGTCATCTCGTCGCGTCCTCAGATCCCGAGATCAGCTAGGTGTTCAGCGAGCGCCTCCGGCGCGTCTTCGATCCGGGCGCGATACGGCAGCCAGGCCGCCGGCGACCAGATCTCGAGTCGATTGAGGGCGCCGACCACCACGACCTCTCCCTCCGAGAGGCCTGCGTATTCGCGCAGGTAGCCGGGAACCAGGACCCGGCCCTGCTTGTCCAGCTCCACGTCAACCGCTCCGGAGGACATAAAGCGCCCGAACTCGCGTGCGTTGGCGTTGGTGAGGGGCAGAGACCGCAGCTTGGCCGCGAGCTCTTCCCATTCGTCGCGCGGGAACAGGCCGAGGCATTTGTCCAGCCAGCGAGCCAAGGTCGCTCCCTCGGCCAGGCGGGCCCGGAAGCGCACAGGGACAGCGACGCGACTGCGGTCGTCGAGCGTGTGCCGGAATTCGCCGGTGAGGAAGGAGGACGGTTGCATGCGCGAGTTCTACCATTACGCCCCATTTGACCCCACTTTGGGCCACCGGGCGCCATCATACAGGGCAAAGACCGTCCGTCAAGGGATTTCGGTGCGAAGTTGGTGGGAAGATCGTCCTGGTACGCCGCGCAGGGACGTGCCGAATCGGCGCAGGGATGTGGTGGGCCGACTGCAGATTAGTCGGGTCAGATCTCGTCGTCGGGGAGGACGATGTAGCGCTCCTGCCCGTCGGAGCCGTGATAGACCTCGCGAATCAGGAACGGGCCGGAGTCACCGTGGATGTAGGAGAGGCCGGTGAAGAAGCCCGCCGAGGTGCGCCAGTGGAGGAGCCCATTCGGCGCTTCGATCCGATCCACGGGGGCCTTGGAGAAGCGGTTGTAGTTCGCCGTCTCCTGCCGTACTCGGTTTCCCGCCTCGTCGACCTCGAAGAGCGTGTTCTCGCCGGCGAGAACGGTCACCTCGTAGCCGACCAAGGTGTCGCCCGGCAATGGCGTCGGATCTGGCTTGGGCGTCTCGGGGAAGGGGGTCTGCGACGGAGCCGGCCCAATCGACGCCGACTCGCTCGGCGCCGAGGAAAGACTCGGGCTCGGCTCGATGGTTGCCAGCGGGGTGGGAGTGGGGTTGCTCGCCGTTCCGCCGTTCTTGAGGAACACGAAGGCACCGGCGGCGCTTGCCACGGCCAACAGCAGGATCGCCCCGACCAACAGTCCGCGCCGCCCTCCACCGCCGCCTTGAGCCGGGAGAGGCGGAGCCGGAGCGACGGGTGGCGCCGGCGGCCCGGCCGGGGGCAGGGGCCGTCGCAACGCCTCGAGCTCCTCGGTCGGGATCACCAACACCCCGCGCAGGTAGCGTGGGCAGTGGCCGTAGCCGCGGCCCAGGCAGACCCGTTCCTGCTGTTCGACTGAGAGCTCGATTGGATCCCCGAAGGCATAGCAGCGATGCTCCCGGGTGAATCCGTCGTGGTACTCGGTCTGGGAGCTGGCGAGACCCAGGAAGGGGCAGATGTTCTGTGGCCGCTTGGCGAGTTCCTCGAACAGCGCGCGCCGACTCAGCTCCCGCTCAGCTTCGTCGCGGTTCTCCCGGTTTCGACGGCCGAACAATCTCGCGCGACCTCGTCTCTCGTGCCGATCAGGCGCCCTGCCCCCCGATCGAGTGTAGCGCCGCGTGCGATCGTCGGCGTATCAACCAGCCGGGGTGGTACCAACGTGTCATTGAGCGCGATGCCGGTTCCTCAGTACGCTGACTCGCGATCGGTCGCCCCGTACCGGTTGCGAAGGGGAAGGTCGACACAGATGGCGGTTGAGCCGCTGATCCCGGGCTCGCGACTCCCGATCCCCCGCCAGGGGCGGATCCGGCGTTGCCGCGTGCGCCATGTTTCGATCCTGCCGGCCGGCGACGGTCCGCGCGTGCAGGTCGACTGCCTCCTTGGCGGTCTCGAGCACCCCCTCTCCCTGGGCACCATGGAGGAGGCGCGGGAGATCTGCAACGCCTGCACCGCGACCACCATCTGGCGGGCCGACGAGGACTAGACCTCGTTCCGGAGAGACGGACTCGCGCACCACGTCGCGAGGAGATCCCTGGAGAGCGGCCTGTAAGCCGAGTTCTGTGCCGGCACCCGAGGGTGCCGCGACGGCCATCCATCTGAGCGACCTACCCGAGGGCTGAGCGAGCCGCCTGCTGCGGCGCGATCGCCGCCTTGCGCCCTCCTATTCGGTCTTGCTCCGGCTCGAGCTTGCCGCGTTTCACTCCCACTCGCGAACGAGCGGGCATCGTCACTGTGGCGCTGGTCCTCGCCTCACGGCGGACGGGCGTTACCCGCGAACCTGCTCTATGGAGCTCGGACTTTCCTCGGACGCCGCCTTTCGACGATCGCGTCCGCGGCCGTCCAGCCGCCTCCAGGGACCGACAGTCTAGCCTGACCGATGCCGAACCCGGCTAGCGCAGCTCGTCGACCGCGACGTTCGAGAGGCGGTCGGCGTCCTTGTTCAGCTCTCGTGGCACGTGGCCGACGGTGTACCCGGCGAGCTTCGCGAGCATCGCCATCACGCTGGCATGGATCGGCTTCAGGTCCGGGTGCTTGACCCGGTAGCGCCCGCTGATCTGCCGCGCGACGAGCTCCGAGTCCATGCGCAGGTCCACATGCGTGGCGCCGAGGCGCAGGGCCTCGCCCAACGCGTCCTCGACCGCGGTCCACTCGGCGTAGTTGTTGGTCCGGATGCCCAGGAAGCGGGCCAGTTCGGCGACCACCTCGCCACTCTCGGCATCGCGCAGGATGGCACCAAGCCCGGCCGGCCCGGGATTACCGCGAGCGGCGCCATCAGTGTAGATAAGGAGACGGCGCCCGCCCGCCGCATCGCTCACCGCTGCCCCGATTCGATCGCCCGCGTGACCTCCATGATCGCCCGGGTGATGTTGATGCCGCGGGGGCAGGCTTCGACGCAGTTGAAGATCGTCCGGCAGCGCCACACCCCATCGGCGTCGGCCATGATCTCGAGCCGCTCCTCGGTCGCATGGTCGCGACTGTCGAAGATGAACCGATGGGCATTGACGATCGCCGCCGGCCCGACGTAGTCGGGGTTCGACCAGAACGATGGGCAGGCGGTCGTGCAGGCGCCGCACAGGATGCACTTGCTCGTGTCCTCGAACCGCTCGCGCTCCTCCTGCGACTGGCGACGCTCCTTGCCGTCGGCCGGGATCTCGTCGTTGACGAGATAGGGCATGACGGATCGGTACTTCTCCCAGAACCCGTCGAGATCGATCAGCAGATCCTTGATGACGCGCGTGCCGCGCACCGGCTCGACGCTGATCTCCATCCCGGCGTCCTTGACGAGGTACTCGCAGGCAAGTCGATTGCGGCCGTTGATCAGCATCGCGTCGGAGCCGCAGACGCCATGCGCGCATGACCTCCGAAAGGTGAGGGTCCCGTCCTGGTACCACTTCACCTGGTGCAGCAGGTCGAGCACCCGGTCAGACGGCTCGGCGGGCACCGCATAGGTCTCCCAATGCGGCAGCGTGTCTCGCTCCGGGTCGAAGCGCAGGATGCGCAGTTGCACGTCCATCGGTCAGTAGGTCCGCGGCTTCGGTTCGAAGCGCGTGATCGTCGCGGGCCTATAGGCCAGGCGCGGTGGGGCGCCATCGGACCAGCGAAACGCGAAGGTGTGCTTGAGCCAGTTCACGTCGTCGCGATCCGGGTAGTCCTCGCGCGCGTGCGCGCCTCGGCTCTCGGTGCGGGCCTGCGCCGAGCGCACGGTCGCCTCGGCGCAATCGAGCAGGAACCCGAGCTCGAGCGCCTCCCCAAGGTCGGTGTTGTACTGGCAGCCCTTGTCCTGCACCACCAGGTGCCGGGACCGCTCCCGCAGCGCCCGCACCTCTTCCCAGGCCTGGTCAAGGAGCGGCGCCGAGCGATAGACACTGCATCGCGCGAACATGGTCTCCTGGAGCTCCCCGCGGATGACCGCCGCGCGTTCCCCGTCGTCCCGCGCCAGGAGCTCGGCGATCTCGTCGTAGACCGATGCCTCGGCGCCCGGATCGGGCTCGGGCGCGTCTGCCCGACGCACCTCCTCGGCCATGGCGATCCCCGCCCGACGCCCGAAGACCAGGATGTCGAGCAGCGAATTCGTGCCGAGGCGGTTGGCGCCGTGCACGCTGACGCAGGCGCACTCCCCGGCGGCGTAGAAGCCGGGCACCAGGCGGCCGGTCTCATCCGCCAGGACGTGGCCGTCGATATCCGTCGGGATGCCGCCCATGGCGTAGTGCGCGGTCGGCTGGATCGGGACGAGCTCGGTGAGCGGATCGAGGCCGAAGTAGGTGCGGATGAAGCCGCTCATGTCGGGCAGCTTCTCGTTGAGCACCTTGGCCCCCAGGTGGCGGACGTCGAGATGGACGTAGTCCTGGCCGTCGACGCCCCGACCGGCCGCGACCTCCTGGTAGATGCTCCGGCTCACCACGTCACGGCTGGCGAGATCCTTCATGGTCGGGGCATAGCGCTCCATGAAGCGCTCACCCAGGCCATTGACCAGGAAGCCGCCTTCGCCCCGCATCGCCTCGGACAGCAGGAAGCCGAGCCGATACATGCCGGTCGGATGGAACTGGAAGAACTCCATATCCTCGAGCGGCAGGCCGCGGCGGTAGACGATCGCCACGCCGTCGCCGGTGAGGGTGTGCGCGTTGCTCGTCACCTTGAACATCTTGCCGAAGCCACCGGTCGCGAAGAGGACCGCCTTCGCCCGGAAGGAGTGGATCTCACCGGTCGCCAGCTGCATCGCGACGACGCCGGTGACCGGCCCGGTCGCCCCCTCCGGCATCGCAAGGTCAAGGACCTGGAACTCGTCGTAGAAGAGCACCTCGTGTTTGATGCATTGCTGGAAGAGGGTCTGCAGGATCTCGTGCCCGGTGCGATCTGCGGAGAAGCAGGCGCGGCGCACCGGTCCCTCGCCGAAGTTGCGCGTGTGGCCGCCGAAACGACGCTGGTCGATCAGCCCCTCCGGCGTGCGATTGAAGGGAAGGCCCAGGTGCTCGAGGTTGATCACGGTCCCGACCGCGTCACGGCACATCACCTCGGCGGCATCCTGGTCGACCAGGTAGTCGCCGCCCTTGACGGTATCGAACCAGTGCCACTCCCAGTTGTCCTCCTCGGTGTTGCCGAGCGCGGCGCAGACCCCCCCCTGGGCAGCTCCGGTGTGCGAGCGCGAGGGGTAGAGCTTGCTGATCACGCCGATGCGAGCTTCCGGTCCAAGTTCCTTCTTCAGCTCGAGCGCCGCATACAGACCAGCCCCGCCGGCGCCGACCACCACCGCATCCAGGTCGTGCGTCCTCGGACGCGGACGGGTGCCGGCGGAGGTGCGAGCCAGGGTCATGAGAAGGGACCGATGGCCGGGGCGCCGTTGGGATCGAAGGTGAGGATGACGAAGATGCCGAGCAGCAGCCAGACGAAGGTGATCAGGAGCAGGAAGCCGACCAGCAGACTTCGCAGGCCGCCGCGCTCGACGTAGTCACCGATGATGATCCGCGCGCCGTTCACGCCATGCACCAGCGCCAGCACCAGCAGCGCCAAGTCGTAGATCCGCCAGAACGGGGTCCCCCAGCGGCTCGTGACGAAGGCGAAGCTGATCTCCTGGCCGGTCAGCTGCACGAGCACATGCATGATCAGCATGTGGCCCATCGCCAGGATCACGAGCAGCAGGCCGCTGATGCGCGTGAAGTACCACATCCAGCGTTCGAAGCCGGGTTCGGAAGGCCGCACCCGGGCCGCGCGCGAAGGGTTGCGACGCAGCGGGTCGCCCTGCACCGGCCAGATCTTGCGCCCGATCGCCATCAGCGGCCGTTCCACGGGGCGTAGGGCGTGATCATGATCAGGCCGAGCGGAATCATCGCGACCACGGTGCCGACGATCACGGCGTAGGTGAGCTGCCGGTACCAGGCCGTGGTCGCCGGCCAGAAGTCCAAGGCGATCACCCGCAGCCCGTTGAGCGAGTGGTAGACCAGCGCCGCCATCAGGAGGATCTCGCCGAGCCGCACCGGGAGGTTGCGGAAGAAGGTCTGGGTTGTGTCATAGACGCCTGGCCCGAAGGCCAGCGTGGCGTTCTCGACGATGTGCATGAACACGTAGACCAGGACGCCGATCCCCGACAGCCGATGGCCGAGCCAGGCCAGCTGCGACCAGCTGATGCGGTAACCGAACATGGCTGCGCTCAGGCTCCGCGAACGCGCTCCGCAACGGCCGAGGCGAACTCGCGGGTCCCCGCGCTCCCGCCCAGGTCATGCGTCGTCGTCCTGCCCTCGGCGATCACGCCGCGCACCGCCGATTCGACCCGGTCGGCGGCCGAGGTCTCTCCGAGGTGGCGAAGCATCAGCGCCGAGGAGAGGATGAGGGCGGTCGGATTCGCCCGATCCTGGCCGGCGTACTTAGGGGCCGAGCCGTGCACCGCCTCGAAGACGGCGGCACGCTCACCGATGTTCGAGCCCGGCGCCACGCCGAGGCCGCCAACCAGGCCCGCCGCGAGGTCGCTGACGATGTCGCCATACAGGTTGGGCAGGACGAGGACGTCGTACAGCTCCGGCTTCTGCACCAGCTGCATGCACATGTTGTCCACGATGCGGTCCTCGAACTCGACGTGCCCCGCGTACTCGGCGGCGACCTGCC
Organism: Candidatus Limnocylindria bacterium; assembly: GCA_038322875.1. Taxonomy (GTDB): domain Bacteria; phylum Chloroflexota; class Limnocylindria; order QHBO01; family QHBO01; genus CF-167. Next base: position 18,413 of record JBBQGI010000005.1, read on the forward strand.
CGCAGCTCTCCAGGAAGAGGCCGTCGGAGAGCTTCATGATGTTCGCCTTGTGCACCGCGGTCACCTTGCGCCGTCCGTTGCGGACCGCGTACTCGAAGGCATACCGCGCAATGCGCTGGCTGGCGGCACGAGTGATGATCTTGATGCTCTCGGCCGCGTCGGGCCCGACCCGGTGCTCGATGCCGGCATACAGGTCCTCCGTGTTCTCCCGCACGATGATCAGGTCGACATCGGTGTAGCGCGACGCGACGCCGATCATGGAGCGCGCCGGCCGAACGTTGGCGTACAGCTCGAGCGCAATCCGCAGCCCCACGTTCACGCTGCGGAAGCCGCCGCCGACCGGGGTCGTGATCGGGCCCTTGATCGCCACGCCGTTACGCCGGATGCTCTCGATCACCCGCTCGGGCAGCGGCGTGCCCTCGGCGGCGATGGTCGCCTCGCCGGCCTGCTGCACCTCCCACGCGAAGTCGATGCCGGTCGCCTCCAGGACGCCGACCGTCGCCTCGGTCAGTTCGGGGCCGATCCCATCGCCCGGGATCAGGGTGACGGTGTAGGTCACGGGGGCGGTGCTCCGGTGCGCGCCGGTCACAGCGCCGGCAGTGCCCGGGCAGTGTAGGTCGAGGGCCTTCCGGGCGTCGGCCGATCCACCGCGCGTCGCCGTACCATCGGTGCGCATCGCCGCCGTAGACTCTGGGCGTGAAGCTCCAGGAATATCGCAGCAAGGAGATCCTGGCCCGCTACGGCGTCCCGGCCTCCGGCGGCGAGATCGCCACGACCCCCGCAGCGGCCCGCGCGGCGGCGGAGCGGATCGGCGGATCGGTGGTCATCAAGGCACAGGTCCTCGTCGGCGGGCGCGGCAAGGCGGGCGGCGTGAAGCTGGCGTCGACGCCCGACGAGGCCGCCGCTCGAGCGGCAGAGATCATCGGGCTGGATATCAAGGGCGTCACCGTGCGGACCGTGCTGGTCGCACCGGCCGCCCAGATTGCGAATGAGTACTACCTCGGCCTGGTCCTGGACCGTCGCGGCCAGGCGGTCACCATCATCGCCAGCGCCGACGGCGGCGTCGAGATCGAGGAGACGGCCAGGACGAACCCCGACGCGATCCTGCGCCTGCCGCTTCATCCGCTGATCGGCCTCCAGGAGCACCAGGTGCGACGGGTCGCCTTCTTTCTCGGCCTGCCGGCTGAGCTGCGGAAGGACTTCGCCACCACGCTGCGCGGCCTGTACGCCGCCTTCATCGAGTCGGACGCCGACCTGGCGGAGATCAATCCGCTGGTGGTGACCGAGGGCGGCGAGCTGCTGGCGCTTGACGCCAAGATCGTGCTCGACGATTCCGCGCTCTTCCGCCACGCCGAGCTGGAGGCGCTGCGCGACCTCGCCGAGGAGGAGCCCTCCGAGATCGCCGCCCGCGAGGCCGGGATCAACTTCATCAAACTGGACGGCAGCATCGGCTGCATGGTCAACGGCGCCGGCCTCGCGATGACCACCATGGATCTCGTCAAGCTGGCGGGCGGCGAGCCGGCGAACTTCCTGGACATCGGGGGCGGCGCCAAGGCAGACCGCGTCGCCGCTGCCTTCCGCATCATCCTGGACGATCCGAACGTGCGGGCGATCCTGATCAACATCTTCGGCGGCATCACCCGCGGCGACGAGGTGGCGCACGGGATCGTCGAGGCCCGGGCGGCGCTGGGCCGCCAGGTCCCGATGGTCGTGCGCATCGTCGGCACCAACGCGGCGGAGGCGGCCGAGATCCTGCGCGCGGCCAACCTGATCACGGCCGACAGCCTGGACGATGCCGCCCGCAAGGCGGTCGATGCCGCCGGCGCACCGGCGTGAGCATCCTCGTCGGAGCACAGACTCGCCTGCTGGTACAGGGCATCACCGGCCGCGAGGGCGAGTTCCACTCGCGCGCCATGCTGGAATACGGGACCAACGTCGTAGCCGGCGTGACCCCCGGCAAGGGTGGCCAGTCTGCGGTCGACGGGCGCGTGCCGGTCTTCGACACCGTCGCCGAGGCGGTCGCCCAGACCGAGGCGGATGCTGCCTGCATCTTCGTGCCGGCTGCCTTCGCTCCCGACGCGATCCTGGAGGCTGCCGACGCCGGCGTCCCGCTGGTGATCTGCATCACGGAGGGGATCCCCGCCCTGGACATGCTGCGCGTCCATCACGTCCTGCGCGAGAGGGGCGTGCGTCTGATCGGGCCGAACTGCCCTGGCGCCACTTCGGTGGGTGGGGCCAAGGTCGGCATCATCCCCGGCGATATCCACCGACCCGGTCCGGTCGGGCTGGTCAGCCGTTCAGGGACGCTCACCTACGAGGTGGTGCAGGCGATGACCGACGCGGGGGTGGGCCAGACGACCTGCGTCGGGATCGGCGGTGACCCAATCGTCGGAACCACCTTCATCGACGTGCTCGAGATGCTGAATGCCGATCCGGAGACCGAGGCGATCGTCCTGATCGGCGAGATCGGCGGCGACGAGGAGGAGCGGGCGGCAGCCTATTGCGCCGCCGAGGTTCGCAAGCCGGTCGCCGCCTTCATCGCCGGTCGCACCGCACCGCCCGGTCGGCGGATGGGCCACGCCGGGGCAATCATCTCCGGTGGCGCCGGCACGGCCGATTCGAAGCGCTCCGCCCTGCAGGCGGCCGGCATCCGGGTCGCCGACTCGCCATCGCAGATCCCCGCCCTCCTGCGCGAGGCTGGTGTCCGCTAGGGAGCGCCCGCGGTTGCCGCCGCCCACTCGTCGCGCAGGATCGCCATCAGCAGGGCGTCCTCCAGGAGACCATCGACGCGGAATGCGCGACGCATGATCCCCTCGCGCTGAAATCCGACCTTCTCGTACGAACGGATGGCACGGGCATTCCCCGCCCGCACGATCAGCGAGATTCGCTCCAGTCCCAGGCTGCCGAAGCCGAAGGCGAGCAGCGTCCGCTGGGCATCGGTCCCCCAGCCGGATCCGATGTGATCGCGATCCATGAAGATCGCGAGCTCGGCGTGGCGGTCGAGCAGGTTCGCGTCCTTCAGCCATGTTGTGCCGATGAAGCGGTCGCCGCCGAGCTCGCAGACGGCAAAGTAGAAGCCTTCCCCGGTCCGCGTCTGCTCGACCGTCTTGGCCTGCCAGGCGGTTGCCTGCTCCACGCTGAATGGCATTCGATAGCCGGCGAAGGCGCCGACCTCGGTGTCGTTGATGCCCGCCACGTAAGCCGGCATGTCGCGCGCCTCGAGCGGGCGCAGCCAGACCCGCTCACCGCGGAGGAGGGGCCGCTCGGGGATCGGCGGGCGCTCAAGGGGCTCGCTCATGCGCCATCGTCCACGGCGTCGCCGAGGAGCTCCCAGAGCACGCCGCTCAGGGTCCGTGGATGGATGAAGGCTACCGGCCCGTGCGCTCCAGAGCGCGGTTCGCGGTCGATCAGCTCGGCTTCGGAGGCGGCCAGGGCGTCGAGGTCGCCGGCGAGGTCATCAGTGCGCATGCAGACATGATGCAGCCCCTCGCCGCGGATGGCGAGGAAGCGCGCCACGCCGCTCTCATCGTCGAGCGGCTCAACCAGCTCGACCTTGGCGGCGGGCTCGGGGCCGCTCGGCAAGAAGCAGAGGCGCACGCGTTGCGAGGCGAAGATCCGCGGCTCGTCGGCCGCCTCCCAGCCGAACAGCGCCCGATAGCGCGGCAGCGCCTCGTCGATGGAGCGCACCACCACCGCGACGTGGTCGATCGGTCCGATGGTCATGGCCGATACTCCCCCCACGCGTTCCGCAGCACGCCACTGATCTCCCCCAGCGTGACCTGCGACTCCACGCAGGCTCGAATCCGCGGCAGCACGTTCTCGGTGCCGGCCGCGGCCTCTTCCAGCGCGAGCACGGCCTCGGCGGCGCGAGCAGCGTCCCGGCCTTCGCGCACCGTGCGGGTGCGGGCAGCCTGTTCGGCCTCGGCTTCCGGGTCGATCGCCTGCGGCTGCGGGCGCTGCTCGCCGCCACCCTCGACGAAGGCATTGACGCCCACTACGATCAGGTCGCCCGATTCGATCGAGCGCTGGACCTCGTACGCAGCATCGGCGATGGCGGCCTGCTGATAGCCATCCGCCAGGGCGGCCAGCGTGCCGCCCCGTCGCTCGATCTCCGCCAGCTCCGTGTGCACCCGCTCCTCGATCTCGTCAGTGAGCGCCTCGACGTAGTACGACCCGCCCAGCGGGTCGACCGGCGTGGCGACGCCGGATTCGGCGGCGAGCACCTGCTGGGTTCGCAGGGCAAGGCGCGCCGTCGCCGGGGTGGGGAGGCCGAGCGCCTCGTCCGACGCGTTGGTGTGCAGGCTCTGGGCCCCGCCCAGGATCGCCGACAGGGCCTGGACGGTGGTGCGCACCACGTTCGTCTCGGGCTGCTGCGCGGTGAGCGTGCTGCCGCCGGTCTGGACATGGAAGCGCATCGCCGTGCTCCTCGGGTCGCGTGCCCCAAACCGATCGCGCGCCACCCATGCCCAGGCACGCCGCGCCGCCCGGAACTTGGCGACCTCCTCGAAGAGGTCGTTGTGGGCGGCGAAGAAGAAGGAGAGGCGCGGCGCGAAGTCGTCGAAGGCCATCCCGGCGGCGATTGCGGCGTCGCTGTAGGCGATGGCGTCTGCGATGGTGAAGGCGACCTCCTGCACGGCGGTGGCCCCTGCCTCGCGCATGTGATAGCCGCTGATGCTGATCGTGTTCCAGGCCGGCATCTCGGCCCGGCAATAGGCGAAGGTGTCGGTCACCAGCCGCATCGACGGGACTGGCGGGAAGATGTAGGTGCCGCGCGCGATGTACTCCTTGAGGATGTCGTTCTGGATCGTGCCGCGCAGCCCCATCGGCTCGATCCCCTGCCGGCGCGCCACGGTCTCGTACAGCGTAAGCAGGATCGCCGCGGTGGCGTTGATCGTCATGCTGGTGCTCACCGCATCGAGCCGGATGCCGGCGAAGAGAGCCTCCATGTCCGCGATCGTGTCGATCGGGACGCCGACGCGACCGACCTCTCCTGCCGCCATCGGGTCGTCGCTGTCATACCCCATCTGGGTCGGCAGGTCGAAGGCCACCGAGAGGCCGGTCTGGCCGCTCTCCAGGAGATACCTGAAGCGCTGATTCGTCTGCGAAGCCGAACCGAAGCCCGCGTATTGGCGCATCGTCCAGGGTCGGCGGAGGTAGCCGTCAGGGTGAATCCCGCGCGTGAACGGATAGGCGCCCGGCTCGCCGATCGTTTCGGCCGGGTTGTCCGCCGCCAGGTCGGCGGCGCGATACACGGGCCGGATCTCGATCCCCGAGGTGGACCGATGCGGAGGCCGGGCGGCACGCTCGGGGTCGCTCATCACCGACGATTGTACCGATGCGTGGCGGCTGGCAGCCGCCTACTCGATGCGCAGTAGCGGCGTCCCCACGGCGACCGGCTGACCCGCCACCACGGTCACCGATGCGACCCTCCCGGCGCGCGGCGCGCGCACTTCGTTCTGCATCTTCATGGCCTCGATCGTGAGCAGCCCGTCGCCCTCCGCCACCTCGTCGCCCTCCTGCACCGCGACCGCCGCCACCAGCCCGGGGAGGGTGGCGCGCACCTCCATCGGGCCTTGATGCCGGCGGGCCGAGGATTCGGCCTCGGCCAGGGCTCGCTCTCGCCAGGAGCGCGCCGTCACCGCGATCCGTCGACCGCGGAGCGTGACCACCCACTCGCTGCCGGCGCCCTCGACCAGGCACAGCTCGGAACGCGAGCCATCGCTGACCCGGGCGATCCCGGCAAGGGCGTCGAGCCAGGTGAGGGTCCACCCGGCCGCCGGCTCCACCGGCGTCCCCTCCACGCTCAGCTCGAGGTCGTCGATCACCGCGGTCGCCGCCGTGTGACAGCGTCCTGACGTGCGCGTGCCGCCCAGGCGCGGTCGTGGGACGGGGTTGCGCGGGTGCCGGTGGCGACCACCGACCTGGCCCGTGACTGTTCGCGTGCCTGGAGGGCGATCGCGGCCGCCAGCAAGGCCTCTTCGCTGCTCAGCTTCGGGCCGCTCCCCCACCGATCCGGGATCAGCGCCGTGTCATACGAGCCGGCGGCGAAGCCCGGCTCATCGACCAGCCAGCGCAGGAACGAGAGATCCGTCTGGACGCCTCCGATGAGCGTCTCGCCGAGCGCGCGCGCCAGGCGGGCAATGGCGGCCGGACGATCCTCGGCGTGGACCAGCAGCTTGGCGAGCAGCGGGTCATATTCCACCGGCAGAACCGTGTCGCCCGCCAGCCCGGTGTCGATCCGGACGCCCGGCCCGGCGGCCATCTGCCACCCGGTGACCATGCCCGCCACCGGCCGAAAGCCGTCATGAGGGTCCTCGGCATAGATCCGCACCTCGATGGCATGACCGCGTGGAGCGGCCCCCAGGACCTCCTCCGGCAGCCGTTCCCCCGCCGCGATGCGGATCTGCCACCCAACCAAATCGATGCCGGTCACGAGCTCGGTGACGCCGTGCTCTACCTGGAGGCGGGTGTTCATCTCGAGGAAGAAATGGTTCCCGTCGCCGTCGAGCAGGAACTCGACCGTCGCGGCGCTGTGGAAGGCGACCGTCCCTGCGACGCGACGCGCGCTGTCGGCGAGCCGGGCTCGGAGGTCCGGCGTCACCGCCGGCGATGGCGACTCCTCGACCAGCTTCTGGTGACGCCGTTGGACGCTGCATTCGCGCTCGCCCAGGACCGCCAGGTTGCCGTGCCGGTCGCCGAGCAGCTGGACCTCGATGTGGCGTGCCGGAGCAATCAGTCGCTCGAGATAGATGGTCCCATCGCCAAAGGCGGCAAGCGCCTCTCGGGCGGCGGCCTCGAGCGACGTCCGTACCTGCTCCGGCCGGTCGACCCGGCGCATGCCGCGCCCGCCGCCGCCCGCCGCCGCCTTCAGCATCGCCGGAAAGCCGATCGCCGCGACCCTATCGTCGAGGGGCGCGCCGTCCCCAACCATGGTCAGGGGGACGAGCAGTCCCGGGACGATTGGCACGCCCACGGCGCCGACGCTTACCCGGGCGGCCAGCTTGTCGCCGAGGGAGGCGAGCGTCGCCGGGGGCGGACCGATGAAGACGAGCCCCGCCTCCTCGACCGCCCGGGCGAAGGCGGCATTCTCCGAGAGGAACCCGTAGCCGGGATGGATCGCCTCGGCGCCCGAGCGCTGCGCGGCATCGATCACTGCGGTGATGGAGAGGTAGGAATCGGCCGCCTGCGCCGGGCCGATTCGCTCCGCCCGATCGGCCGTGGCGGCGTGCATGGCATCAGCGTCAGCATCGCTGTAGACCGCCACCGATTCGATCCCCAGTTCGCGACAAGCCCTGATGATTCGCACCGCGATCTCGCCGCGGTTGGCAATCAGGAGCCGCCGAAAGGGCGGGCGCCGCGCATCGGCAGCGCTTCCGTCTTTGCGCAAAGACGGAGCATCCTCAGAGCGGGATGTTGCCATGCTTCCTGGCGGGTACCGACTGGCGCTTTCCCTCGAGCATCGCCAATGCATCGACGACGCGAGCGCGCGTCTCCGACGGCAGGATCACCTCGTCCACGTAGCCGCGGGCGGCAGCGATGTACGGGTTCGCGAAACGCGCCTCGTACTCGGCAACCAGTCGCGCGCGTTCCTCATCGGGTGCCTTGGACTCGGCGATGCGATCGCGGAAGATGATGTTGACCGCGCCTTCGACGCCCATCACCGCGATCTCGGCCGTCGGCCACGCGAAGTTGAGATCGCCGCGCACGTGCTTGCTGCTCATGACGTCGTATGCGCCGCCGTATGCCTTGCGGGTGATAACCGTCACTTTCGGTACGGTCGCTTCGCAATACGCGTAGAGCAGCTTCGCGCCGTGACGAATGATTCCGCGATGTTCCTGGTCGACACCAGGCAGAAAACCGGGAACGTCGACCAGTGTCACGAGCGGAATGTTGAAGCAGTCGCAGAAACGGACGAAGCGCGCCGCCTTGTCGGACGCGTCGATGTCGAGCACGCCGGCGAGAACCTCGGGCTGCTGCCCCACGATTCCGACACTGCGCCCCTCGATGCGCGCGAGGCCACAGATGATGTTGCGCGCGAAGTGGGCATGCACCTCGGTAAAAGAACCGGCGTCGACGATCCCGCCGATGACTCGATGCATGTCGTATGAACGCTGCGCTGAATCGGGCACCAGCTCATCGAGCTCCGCTGGCGTCACCCCGGGTGCTTCCCACTCGGTCGCGGTCGGTGGCAGATCGACGTTGTTCTGCGGCAGGAAGGCGACGATCTGCCGCGTGAGCGCCATTGCCTGCGGCTCACCGTCCGCCAGGAAATGCGCGACCCCGCTCACCTCGTTGTGGATGCGCGCGCCGCCCAGCCCTTCGAAATCGATCTCCTCGTGCGTCACCGTCTTCACCACGTTGGGGCCGGTGACGAACATGTAGCTGCTACCGTCGACCATCACCGTGAAGTCGGTGATCGCTGGCGAGTAGACCGCCCCGCCCGCGCATGGCCCCATCACCACCGAGATTTGCGGCACGACTCCGGAGGCCATCGTGTTGCGCAGGAAGATATCGGCATAGCCGCCCAGGGAAGCGACCCCTTCCTGGATTCGTGCGCCGCCCGAATCCGAAAGGCCGATGATCGGTGCGCCGGTATCCATCGCCAGGTCCATCACCTTGCAGATCTTCTCCGCATGCGCCTCCGACAGCGATCCCCCGAAGACCGTGAAGTCCTGGGCGTAGACGAAGACGAGCCGCCCGTCGATTCGCCCGTGGCCGCTGACCACGCCGTCTCCAAGAACGAGCTGCTCGTCCAGTCCAAAGTCGGTGGCCCGATGGGTGACGAAGGCATCGAGCTCAACGAACGAGTCCTCGTCGAGGAGCAGCTCGAGCCGTTCGCGTGCCGTCAGCTTGTTCCGCTCGTGCTGCTGCGCTATCCGCTGAGCGCCGCCGCCCAGCTTCGCCTCGTCACGGAGCTTTCGGAGGTGCGCGAGCTTATCGGCCGTCGACACGAGCGTCCTCCGCGCTGGTGGTGGGCCCAGCAGGGATCGAACCTGCGACCCGCCGGTTATGAGCCGGATGCTCTAACCACTGAGCTATGGGCCCGATGGATGGTGGACAACTTCGAGTATAGAGGCTCGTCTTTGCACAAAGACATCGACATCGAGCCAGCTTGTGGATAACTCCGATGGTCGCCGGCGACCGGTGGCGGGTATGATCGATCGGTCGCCGACGCGACGCTCCATTCCCCGCCCTTGCCGCGCTAGGTGATCATGTGACCAAGGTAATCTCGATTGCGAACCAGAAAGGCGGCGTCGGCAAGACGACCGCGTCGATCAATCTCGGCGGCGCACTGGCCGAGTTGGGGTATCGGGTTCTCTGCGTCGACATGGATCCGCAGGCCAACCTCACCGTCGGACTGGGCATCAGCCTCTCCGATGTCCACCACTCGATGGCCGACGTCCTCTCCGAGGATCGCGTCCCGCTCGACGAAGTGGTTCGCCAGACCGAGATGCCGGGCTTGTCGGTGGCGCCCTCAACCCTGGAGCTGGCATCCACCGAGGTGGAGCTCTTCACCGCCATCGGTCGCGAGATGGTGCTGCGCGACACGCTGGCCGGATGGGCTGAACAGCAGTACGACGTCGTCATCATCGACTCCCCGCCGACCCTCGGCCTGCTCACCATCAACGCGCTGGTCGCCAGCTCGCGCGTGATCATCCCGGTCCAGACGCAGTACTACGCCATCAAGGGCCTGACCGCGCTGATCAAGGTGATCAACACCATCAAGCTGAAGCTGAACCACGACCTCGAGATCCTGGGCCTGCTCGCCACCTTTTACGACGGGCGCACCGTGTTGGCGCGCGAGATGCTCCAGAACCTCCGCGAGCTCGGCGATCATCGGGTCTTCACGACCATGATCAAGAACACCGTCAAGTTTGGCGAGGCTCCCCTCACCGGCAAGCCGATCACCGAGTACGCCACCAACTCGGCTGCAGCCCGCTCGTTCCGCGAGCTGGCCCGCGAGGTGATCGAACTTGGCTAGCAAGCGCCCGGTCTTCAGCGAGAACATCCATCGGCTCTTTGACGAGGCCCAGGCGATCGACCTGGCGCCCGGCATCGTGTCGCTCATCGAGTCGCGTGCCACGCGGGCGCAGATCCGCGAGGTCCCGGTCGGCCGCATCCTGCCGAATCCCGCGCAGCCGCGCCTCTCGTACGAGGAGGACTCCCTTACCGAGCTCGCCGACTCGATCCGCGAGCACGGCGTCCTGCAGCCCATCCTCGTCCGCCCGGTGGGCAGCCAGTACGAGCTGATCGCCGGCGAGCGCCGCTGGCGCGCATCGCGCATGGCCCAGCGAGAATCGATTCCGGCGATCGTGGTCGAGTTCGACGACGAGACCGCACTCGAAGTGTCGATCATCGAGAACCTGCAGCGGGAGGATGTCTCACCGCTCGAGGAGGCGTCGATGTTCCGCAAGATGACGGACCTCGGCTACTCGGTGCGACAGCTGGCCCAGAAGATCGGCAAGGACAAGGGCTATGTGGAGAATCGGATCCGCCTGGCCGACGCCCCGCCCGAGATCCGCGAACTGGTGTCCGTGCGCAAAGACACCCTCAGCCATGCGTATGAGCTGATGAAGGTTCGCGACGAGCGAACCAGGAAGCGTCTCGCCAAGAAAGTGGCTGCAGGTGAGCTGACCCTCGCCCGATTGCGCGCCATCACGGGCGGCGCCCCGGCGGAGCCGCACGACCCGGCCAAGCCGAAGCGCCGCGCGAAGACGGTGGCGGGACAGGTGGCCGCCGCCCGCCAGACCGACGATGCGCTGGTCAACAACCGTGCCCGGCTGGCCGGTGCGGTCGATGAGCTGGTCGAGCTGCTCAGCCAACGCGAGCTGATCGACGAGATCCCGGACACCAACCGGGACAACCTGGCCCGGTACCTGACCGTGACCAAGCTGAAGCTCGAGAACGCGATCGCGATCATCCGCGCCACCCGCGAAGGCGCCTAGCCTCCGGCAACGGGCTCAGGGGGTGTAGCTCATCACCTCGCGTTGGCCGACCAGGAACCCGACCAGCTTGCGCCGCGCGTCCGGGTCTATCTTCCGCAGGCCGGCGATGACCCGGGGAAGCTCAAAGATGGGGGCGGCGAGCGCCCCCGCGGTATCGATCCCCACCACGTGGTCCGGTCCCCCGCCGACCAGGAAGACACGCTGGAAGGACTTCGCGTCGAGGCCGGCGACCGCGCAGAACGCGGCGATCGCGGTGCCGACACCCCTGCGCTTGGCGAAGTCGATGAAGAGATCGGACGCCCAGGTATCGACCTGCTGGTCGGTCTGGGCCTCCACCATGGTCCGATACGTGCGCTCCTCGGTCGCGCTCACCCGAGTCCTCCGTGGGGCAATTGGCGACCCGATTCTACCCAAGCGGGACGCGTACAGGCTGCGCTGATCCGCCTTCGACGGCTCACACGCATCGGCTATCCTGCGGCCGTGATCGACCCCATCGCCCGGCTGCGGACCGAGGACACGATCGTCTACGAGCTGTTGCGTGGGCGCCAGGGCGGTGACGGAGGTGAGGTCGTCGGCGTCGCAACCTTCCGCGACGGCGGGACTCGGGTCGACGCTCCCGAGGCGATCGCGGTGGCGGTCGAGGAACTCCTCTCGCGGCCCTTCGTCGACCGCATCCAGGCCGCTGAGCGACCCCGTGGCTACCGGCGCAGTGGCAGCGGGCAGGTTGACATGCTCGTCCCGGGGATGCCCGAGCATTTCCTGGCCCGGATGCGCGGCCTGTGGCTCGCCTACCCCGACGGGACCCTGATCACCGCGCGCCCGTCCTCGGGCCAACCACCGGTAGCCGGCCCCCGCCCCGCGGCACCCGACCTGACCGAAGCCGAGCCGCCGGTCACCGATCCCTCGGTGCGCCGCGCCACCTTGGCCGACAGCCACGAGACCCTGGGGGCCGGACCGCTGGTCCGCGCCAACGAACCGATCACCGGCCTGCGGCCGACCGACCACCGCCCGGTCGCTCGGACCGATTGTGGCTGGCTGGTCTAGTTCCTAGATTTGCATAGATTCACGGACGACGCGCGCAGGCCTGCGGGCGCGATCACTCGGCTATCATCGCCGTCATGATCCGCTATCTCGCCTTTCCGCTCCTGATTGTCGTGGTCGGGATCGCGTACTGGATCCTGACCGGGGGCGAGCCGGCCGGGTCGGCGCTGCTTCTCATCTCTGCCGGGGCGATGGGCGTCTTCACCTGGGCCCTACTGCCGACCGTCGACAACGTTGGCCCCACCGCGCCGGTCGACCCCGACTTCGAGCCGCCTCGCCCCTAGCCCACGCCGCAGCGACCCGTCAGCGGATGCCGCTGTCGTACGCGACCTGCAGCTCCACGATGGGCTGGCCCGCCTCGACGTCGAAATCGATCGGCGCAGGTGTCCCCATCAATCCCTCAACCGGTTGGGGCGTGAGGCGATAGGAGCCCGGCGCCAGGTCGATGGCGAACGTGCCGTCCGCATTCGACTCGGCGCGCGCCACCTCGGCACCAGCACGATCGGCGATGACAAGGATGGCGCCGCCAACCGGGCGGTCAGCGCAGGCAGGATCCGGGGGGTCTCTCACCACGGGGCAGGTCGGCCCGGCTGAGACCGTGCCTCGGACGCCAGTGGCATCGGCCAGTGTATCCCCCTCCTCGTGGGCGAGGGTCACGGTCCCGTCGTTCCCCACCACGTAGGTCCAGCGGTGCTGGTTGATGCAGCCGGCCGGGCAGTCTCCCCAACCGATCCGGATCAGTACCTCCCAGCCGCCAGCCTTCTCGGCGACCTCGTACCAGGCGGCTTGGCCGGTGACGTCCTCCTGGAGCGGCCCGATCCCCGCAAAGCGCGGTTGTTGCGCGAGGGCCACGTGTGCCGCCTCGGCCGCGGTGGTGGGGTGCCTTGGGTCACCCGGGGTCTGGCCACAGGCTGCCAGGGCCAGCGAGAGCCCGATGACGGCCAGGCACGCGGCAGGCTGGATGGGGGTTCTCACGATCTGCATGACGCGGGCCGATGGCCGCGAGTTCCGCCCACCCGCGCTATCGTCCACGAAATGAGCACCAGGTCTGAGGCCGAGTGGTCCGCCGTGCGCGACGAGTTCCGTGCTCGCGGGTTGCGTTGGACTCCCCAGCGGAGACTGATCCTCGACGTCCTGGCGGCCTCCACCGGCCACGTCACCGGCGCGGAGATCGTCGAGCGCTGCCGCGACCGCGACCCCGAGACCACCCCCTCGACGGTATACCGGACGCTCGATGTGCTCGAGGAGCTCGGCTATGTCGATCACAGCCACGGGGCCGACGGCCGCGAGGAGTTCCATGTGCTCCCCGAGGCGCGCCACGCACATCTGCAGTGCGAGACGTGTGGACGATCGTGGGAGATCGAGCCGGACGAGGTCGGCGGGATGGTGCAGGGGCTGGAGCGGTCCCGCGGCTTCCAGGTGCATGTCGGCCACCTGACGATCGCAGGCCAATGCTCGGATTGTGCGCGCGCCGCATCGGCCAGGAACAGATGAGTGGCTCCGGCGGTAGGACTCGAACCTACGACCAAGCGGTTAACAGCCGCCCGCTCTACCACTGAGCTACGCCGGAACGCGTGCCGCGGCCACGATCAGGCCCTGGGCAGGCGAGATGATACGCGTCGTCGTCGTGGGCGGTCAAAAACGGGAGGTCAGGCCAGGCGGGTAACCGCCGAGATGGCGAGGGCAGCGCCGGCACCGGCAACCGCCAGGCCCGAAGCCAGCGGCAGCCAGCCGGCGAGCAGGCCCATCCAGCGGTGCTCCGAGACACGACGCCCGAGGCTCACCGATCCGCGCAGCCATGTGGTCGCCACCGCCAGTCCGCCCAGCACGGCCGCCATGCCGACGCCGAAGGCGACGATCAGCGTCAATCCCAGCAGCAGCTGCCCCGTGCTGACGGCCACCAGCAGCACGATCAGGGCGGATGCACTCGGCACCATGCCGCCGGCCAGGCCCAGCGCGATCACGTTGCGAGCACGCAGAGGAGTCCCGCCCGATCGTGGTGCGTGGGAGTGCGGATGCGCCTCGCCGTGGGCGTGCGCATCTGCGTGGGCATCGGTGGGGGCATCGGCGTGGTCATGCCCGCGGTGCTGGTGATCTCCCGGCGCGCGGCTGGTGATCGCCCGGATGACCAGCCCGATCCCCAACGCGACCACCAGCAGGCCTGAGGCCGCCGAGAGCCATCCGATGACGCGTTCCGGGACGAGGAACTCGCCGGCGGCCAGCATCACCATGCCGAGCAGGAAGACCCCCGCGGTGTGCGTCACCGCCACGGTCAGGCCAAGCCCGGCGGCCTGCCGCAAGGTGCCCCGCGAGCCGATCAGGTAGGCCGCGACCAGGGTCTTGCCGTGGCCCGGCGAGATGGCATGGAGCGCCCCGAGGCCGACGGCGAGGAGCAGGCCCAGGAGCAGGCCGGGGAGGCTGCCATCCCCGACCGCGAGGGCCGCCAGCGGGTCGTTGGCGGTCGAGCGCGGCGCCCCGACGGTCGGCTGGGAGTCGATCGGCGAGGCCTGCTGGCCCGCAGCCAGGCGCCAGGTTGCGTCGCCCGAGCGGACGTCCAGCGGGGTCTCGAGCGACTGGGTGGGATAGGCGGTCAGCAGGCGCGATGGGCTCTCCTCCGGTGCGTTTGAGCCTGTAATCCTGACTCCCTCGCCCGAGCCGATGACGACCTCGTGCCAGCCGAGGTGCCCGTCGTCGGCGCGGTCGGCGACTGCTAGCCGATGCTCCTCTCCGCCTTCCACCAGTGTGGCGACGATGGGGCAGACCAGGCGCAGGGTCTCGAGGCCTCCCGCGCCGGGCGGGAAGCTGAGCGCCGGCTCGCCATCACGCTGCAGCCGGAGGGCATTGCCATCCACCTGTAGGGAGATCCCCTCGGCCGCGGCCGCGCAGGTGGTGGCGGCGAACGCGTCGCGCTCGGAGGCGCTGGCGGTCCCGTCATGATCGGAGTCCATCGCCTCGAGCGCGGCGTACGCGGGGATCTCAGCCATGTCAGTGACGTAGTCGAGCGCGATGCCCGACGGCCCGATCACGATCGAAATGGCGCGGTTGACGGTGAAGTTGCCGAGTGGGTGCGCGGCCACGGGAGAGGCGATCGCCAGCCCGGCGAGCACCGCGCCCAGGGCCATGACGATCCGGCGCGGATTGCCGCTCATGGAGCGCTCGCGCCCCCGAGCGCCGCGAGCGCCTGCGCGGCAAGCGACACTTGGAGGGGAGGCAGAGCCGCAGCTCCGGTGACGGCCTCAGTCAGCAGCCGACGCGCGTCGTCGCTCCTCCCCTGCGCCGCTGCGATCATGCCGGCGTGGTAGGCGATGCGCGGGTCGTGCGTGCCGAGCGCCAGGGCGGCATCGGCCTCCGTGGCCGCCTCGCTCAGCTGGCCCGACTTGAAGAGGACCCATGCCAACGCGTCGTGCCCGAAGACGTCTTTGCGCACCACGAGCTCCGCACGCGCCAGGGCCAGGGCATCGGGGAGTCCGCGGTCGTGGTCTGCCGCAAAGATCACCAGCTGGCGGTTGTAGACGGCGCCGGTGGCGCGAGCGACGGCACCGATCCGCTCGACCAGGCCATACGCCTGCTCCGCGGCGACGTTGTCGCCGGCGAGGGCGTACAGGTCACCCAGCGCAGAGACCATCTCCGGCTGCGGGATCTGGTCGGTCGCCTGCTTGAGCAGGGTGATCGCCTGGTCGCGGCGGCCCTGGGCCTCGTACACCCTTGCCAATCCGGCAGTGGCGGGAACGTACTCAGGCAGATCGTCGAGGGCGCGCCGGTAGGCGGCAGCTGCGGCCTCGTTGTCGCCGCGGGCCCGATCCAGCTCCCCGAGCTGGAAGAGATAGAACGCACTCGTCTCCGAGGCCGGCTCGTCGACCATGGCCTCGATGGAGCGCTGCACCAGGCCAATTGCGCGGTCGATGTCGCCCTCGATGAAGGCGAGATGCGAGAGACGGCTCCAGACCGGTGCAGACGGTACCTGGCGATCGAGCGCCAGGTAGCTGTCGCGGGCAACCTGGATGTCGCCGAGCTCGAGGCTGGCATCACCAAGGGTTGCCCGGGCCTGGAGCTGATCGGGAGCATCGGCCAGGATGGACTGTGCCTCAGCGCGTGCGCCGACGAAGTCGTGCACCGCGAAGAGGATGGTGGCGTGCAGCTGCCTGGCAGGGAGATAGGTGTGGTTTGCAGCCAGTGCGCGGCTGACCGCGGTGAGGGCTCGATCGTAATCGGCCAGGTCCCCTGTGAGCCGGGCTCGCCCGACGTACACGGTGCCGAGGTTGGTCGCCGCGATGTAGTTGGCGGCGCTGGCCTCGAGCGAGCTGTTCCAGGCCCGAATGGCACCATCGTAGCGGGCCATCAGGAGCTCGGACCGGCCGGCCGGGGGGGCGGGCTCGTCGAGCGGTGCGAGGCTGGCGGCGGGGTCGGCCGCCGGCGGCGCGACGGGAGGGCCGCTGCTCAGCGCAGCAGCGAGGTAGCTGGCGGCGACGACGAGCAGTGCCGTGCCCAGCAGCGCGACGGGCCGTGGGCGGAAGAGAGGCAGTCGACGTTTCGTGATCATGTCGTCACTCGCGTGAAATGGGGACTGGAGTGGGCAGGCCGGCCAGAGCCGGCCTGCCCATCGCTGGGTCAGTGAGGCTTGCCCAGGAAGGGGAACCTCTTCAGGTAGTCGGCGTGCTTGGCGACGCAGTCGCCGGCCGCCGGGTTGTGGAGGACGATCTGCAGCTCCGCATCGATGACGTCATCGGTCAGGGCTCGACCGTTGAGGATGTTGGTCCCCACGGAGGTCGTGTCATACGTGATGACATCGGGGATCAGGGCCGCCGCCAGTCCGTTGGCATCGGTGGCCGAGTAGCCGCCGAGCGCCTGGAGGACTGCAGAGACGTTGCCGCGGAACGGCATGCCGGCGTCGTCCTGCATCGAGGGTGGCGTGACGTTGAACAGCTCCTTGTCGGCACCGTTGTTGAAGACGGTGTTGATCGCCGGTCGACCCACCTGGTCGACGATCGTCCAGGTCTTGCCGGTCTTCTGCCGGGTGTCAGCCCAGACGCCGATGTGGGTGCCGAGCCACCTGTCCGGCACTTCAAGCACGATGGCCAGGGTGTTGAGCGGCGCGAAGAAATCCGTCCCCGTGCCGTCTGGATCAGGATCCACGCCCAGGCTGCAGAACCGCTGCGTGCTGGCCGGATCGATGCCAAGCTGGCCACGGAAGCCAATCAGGTCGAAGAAGAACGGATCGGAGCGCTCGCCGGCGAACACCTTGGTACCGCGAAGACCGCGGTTGCCGCCGTGCTCCTTGTTGTCACCGGTCTCGCCCCAGGCGACGACCTGACCACGGCCACTGGCGTTCACGGCAGCGGCGCCCGTGTAGCGCCTCACCTTGAAGTCCTGGCCGCCATCGGATTCGGCCTTGCCGAAGGTGGTGACGAACGAGACGTCCTGGATCGCGTCTCCGTTGTTATCGACGTTCAGCCGGTACTGCACATTGGTCGCGTACAAGCCAAATGGGTCGATGGTCGGGACATTGACCGCCGGGTTGGTGGTCATGACCAGGACGGTGTGGCGGCTCTTGGTTGGGAAGACATAGAGGTCATTGATGTCCCGGTCGCCCTTCAACGCGCCGGTCGAAAGTGAGCCGAGCGACGGGGCGTCCAGGTGGTCGGCCGCGCCGACCCGCAGCGCAGCCGAGCCGACCAGCAAGGCCAGCACGGTGAGCGCGAGGACGATCGGTCCGTAGACGGACCGCAAGGCAAATGCACGCATGGGGATGTATTCACTCCTTCGAAAATTGACTCCGGTGGGCTGACGTCCAGCTCGCGCGGGATCCAACGCGCCGCTCTGACTGCCCGGAATACGGTCGCGGCTTCGGTGTGCATCAGCGGCGAACACCAAGGCCGCCACGGCGGCCGCCTGATGATCACGACCATGCTGATCCACTCCGTGGTCATCCCGGCGCTGATCGCAGTGGTCGGGGTCGCCTCCCTGGTGGTGAGCGATACGGACTTTGAGGCCGAGCGTCGCTGGCGGATCCTGGCAGGGGGTCAACGAAGGGACGGCGTTAGACGGGATCGCTTTCCGGCAAGGCTCAGGAGCGGGGGCGCATCTCGCGGACGGCGTTGGCGATCGGTGGGTGATCGACGTAATCGAGGCCGGCTGACTCGACGATGCGGCGCGCCTGGTCTGAGCCCGTCTCGCACCACACTGCGCGGGCGCCGACCTCCCGGGCGAGGTTGACGATGTCCGGCAATTCGTCGGTGGGTCGGTGGGAGTAGACGATATCGGCCTGCGCCGGTTGGCCACCCGCAGGTCGGGTCACGACTGCGTCCCCCTCGACCTCATATGCCCGGTAATCCTCAGGCGCAGGCCCCTCTGACGCGACCACCTCAAATCCCGCTCGAGCCAGCGACTCGGGCACCTCCCGATCGGGCCAGTCGATCAGCAGGATGGTCCGGCTGGCTTGGAGCAACTCCGCGGGTGTCATACCTGCGGATGATACGTCCAGCCCGTCGGCCGGGGAATACCCCTCGGCCACTGGCGGTCTATTCCAGGTAGTCCTTGAGCTTCCGGGAGCGGCTCGGGTGCCGCAGCTTGCGCAGCGCCTTGGCCTCGATCTGCCGGATCCGCTCGCGGGTCACGTTGAAGTCGCGACCCACCTCCTCGAGGGTCCGGCTGCGACCGTCCTCCAGGCCGAAGCGCAGCTGGAGAACGCGACGCTCGCGCGGGGTCAGGCTGTCGAGCACGCCCTCCACCTGCTCTTTGAGGAGCTGATGGCTCGCCGCGTCGGCCGGTGCCACGCTGGCCAGGTCCGGGATGAAGTCGCCCAGGTGCGAGTCCTCCTCCTCGCCGATCGGCGTCTCGAGGCTGACCGGCTCCTGGCTGACCTTCATGATCTCGCGCACCTTCTCCGGTGAGACGGTCTGCGGACCGGCCGCCTCGCGCTCATCGGTCTCGGCCTCGGTCGGCTCGCGCTGCAGCTTGTCGCGCAGCTCGCGAATGATCTCGTCGCGGCTCATGCGCCGCGCGATCTCCTCCACGGTCGGCTCGCGGCCGAGCTCCTGCAGCAAGGTCCGGCTGACCCGGATCAGGCGGTTGATCGTCTCCACCATGTGGACGGGGATCCGGATCGTGCGCGCCTGGTCCGCGATGGCCCGCGTGATCGCCTGCCGGATCCACCAGGTGGCATAGGTGCTGAACTTGAAGCCTTTCTCATAGTCGAACTTCTCGACCGCACGAATGAGCCCGATGTTGCCCTCCTGGATCAGGTCCAGGAAGCTCATGCCGCGACCGATGTACTTCTTGGCGATGCTCACCACGAGGCGCAGGTTGGCCTCGGTCAGGCGCTTGCGGGCATCGACGCTCTGCTCGACAAGGCGACCGGAGCGCTTCTCGAGCGGCACCTCCGGCGGGATGGTCGGGTCGTAGCCGAGCTCGTGCAGGTAGGCGGCGTCGTTCCCGTCCTCGATGTAGGCCCGCACGATCCCCTGCGCCGTCTCGCGCGCCCAGCGCTCCAGCTCCACCAGCTCCACCGCGCCGATGTGGTCGAGCGCCTTGGACCGATACGAATGCCCGAACAGGATCGCCTGCTTGAGGGCGTCGCCGGTGTCCTCCCCCATCAGCTTCATGATCGATTCGGCGTGCATGATCCGCTCGCGGGCCTCGTCGTCCAGGTCTCGTGCGCGGCGCGCCTTGCTGAACTTGACGACCGGCGCGGTGATGAGCTGCTTGCGCGCCACCCACCAGTCGATGGCGTCGCGCGTCACGCGCGCCGAGTCCCTGGGCAGGTCGAACGCGCGCATGGCTGCCATGCTGCGTGCCTTCGGCTCCGAGTTGGTGCTGACCCAGGTGTACAGGTTGGTGAGGGCTCGCGCCGGGTCCTCGACTGCCAGCTCGCCGAGCTCGATCGCCTTGGCCAGCACGACCTCCTCCTCGGCGGTGAGCAGGGCGACCTTGCCGATCTCCTTGAGGTACATCCTGACCGGGTCGTCGATGCCGATCAGGTCGGCCGCCAGCGCGTCCAGGTCCTCGTCGAGGCCCTCGCGCTTGATGACCGCGGCCGCCTCCTCAGAGTCGAGGCCGGCCTCGGCGATCAGGGTGGGATTGTTCTCGGCGTCAAGCACCTCGACGCCGCTCTCCTCGGCTGCGGCGTAGAGCTCCTCGATCTCATCCGGATGCATCTCCGGCTGCGGCATCGCCTGCAGGATCTGGTCATGGGTGATGGAGCCTTCGTCGCGCCCCTTGGCGAGCAGGTCCACGAGTAGCGGGCTCAGCACGGCTGCGTGCTTCGAATCTGTCTTCCCAGCGGCTCCACCGCGACGGCGAGGCGTCTTGGGGGCTGCTGGCGCCTCGATCGCCACGCCCGCCCTGGCCACGGGCTTGACGGCAGGCTTGATCGGCGCCTTGGCCGATAGCTTGGCCGGCGCTGCTTTGGCCGGCGCTGCTTTGGCCGGCACCTTGATTGGTGTCCTGGGCGCCCCATTGGTGGAGGCTTTCGTTGCAGCCTTGGCCGGCACCTTCATCGGCTCCTTGGTAGTGGTCTTCGCCACGGTCAGTTCCTCCTCACACCGACCGCCAGGGCCGGGTTATCCATCGCCTTGTCGACATCGTTCCGCTTCTCGCGGAGCTGGTTCAGCGTGTGATTGAGCGCCTGCACCTGCTCTTGATCCCCTTCGCGTTGCGCCTCGACGAGCAGCAGCTGTGCGTCGTGCATGTCCTCGGCGACGCGCCCTTTCTGCAGGCGCAGCAGGCAGGTACGGAGCTCGTTACGAGCCTCACCAGGCTCGAGGGGTGTCGAGTTGCCGTTGGCAGCCAGGTACCCGAGCAGCTCACGGGCAAGGCCCGCGGTGGCAGGGTCGAGGCCGCCGACGAAGGTCTCCAGGTCGGCCGCAGTGGCCGGTCCCTCGCTGACGTGCGCCTTCCAGGCGACGATCAGAGCGGTCGCGGCGGCATCGTGGAACGGGAGCGGCTCCTCAGGCGTGAGCTCGGCGATCAGCGCCGGGTAGCGGAGCAGCAGGCCGAGCGCCTCGCGCTCGAGAGGATCGGGGCCGAGCGGGCTAGCAGGGGCGATCCCGGGGCCAACCGGGACCGGAGCCGCGCGCGCGGCGCGGCGCACCGGCTCGCGGGCAAGAGCCTCGCGCAGCACCTTCTCGTCGACGTTGACGAGTCGACCGAGGCGCTGGAGGTACAGCGACTGCTCGACCGGGCTGTTGAAGCGCTTGATGATCGGCAGGATGACCGAGGTCACCTCGCGCCGCCCGCCGACGGATTGAATGTCAACCGTGGTTGTGACCTGTTGAATCCAATACTCCATCAACTCCGTGCGCTCAGCTACGGCGCGGCGCCAGCCCTCCGGGTCGTTGCGCACGAACTCGTCGGGGTCTTTCTCCGCCGAGATCCGAATCACACGGAATTTGTCCGCGACCGGGACCAGTTCCTCGAGCAACCCACGCTGAGTGGCCGTTTCACCTGCCAGGTCGACGTCATAGGCGAGGGCCACCTCGTCGGCGTATTTCAGCGCCTGCTCAACCTGACCTTTGGTCAACGCCGTGCCGAGGCTGGCCACCACGTTCGTGAAGCCCGCCTGGTGAGCGGCCATCACATCGGTGTAACCCTCGACGATCACCGTCAGCTTTTCGCGGCGGATCGTCGCCTTGGCCAGGTCGAGCCCATACAGGATGTGGCTCTTGTCGAAGAGCGGACCGGCCGGCGAGTTCAGGTACTTGGGGCCTTCGGCCCCGGGCATGATCCGGCCACCGAGGCCGACCGCCCGCCCCGAGGCATCGCGGATGGGGATGATGATGCGCCCGCGGAACTTGTCGATCACGCCGCCGCGATTCGACGGCGAAGCGAGCCCGGCCGAGATCAGTTCCTCGTCCTTGAAGCCACGGCTGATGAGCCGACTGGTCAGGGCGCCCCAGTTGGTTAGCGCATAGCCGATGCTGAAGCGCTCCAAGGTCTCGCTCGTCAGGCCGCGCTCTTCGAGGTAGGCGCGTGCCTTCTCGGCCTGCGGAGTTCGCAACAGCACCTCGCGGTACCAGGCGATGGCAGCTTCGAGGGCGTCGCGAAGCCGCTTCCTGTAGCGGTCCTCCGTGGCCGTCTGGGCCGAGAGCTCCACGCCCGCCTTCTCCGCCAGGCGCGACAGGGCCTCACGGAAGTCGATCCCATCGCGGCGCATCAGGAAGGTGAAGATATCCCCGCCCTCGCCACAGCCGAAGCAGCGCCAGCTCTCGCGGTCGGGGCTGACGATAAAGGAGGGTGTCTTCTCGGCGTGGAAGGGACAGAGGCCCTTGTAGGCGGAGCCAGCCCGTTTCAGGGCGACCGTCTCGCCCACCACGTCGATCACGGGGAGCTTGGATTTGATCTCGGCGGCGATGCCGGATGAGGTCATACGGCGGAGGTATCCCGCGCCACGTGGCGCATTGTCAAGGGCTTGTCAAGGGGGACGGAGCAATTCTATCACGAAGTCAAGCGGCTCCTCTTCGCCCGGAGCCGCGCAGCGTGACTGGATAGGTTGTCTCCAGGTCCTACACTGCCACTCACTCGGTCCGTCGAGGCGATTATCTGCTGAGGAGCACCACCGCCATCCCGCGCGCTAAGCGTCCCGCCGATCCGGAACTCACGCTCGCGGAGGCATTTCGGGAGCTGCACGGCCCGAGCCTGCATGGTTTCGCACTGCTCGTCGCCCTCGGGGAGCGAGAGCCAGCCGAACGAGCGGCAGCGGGGGCGCTGACGGCCGGAGCCGAGCAAGCCGCCGCGCAGCGGCATCCAGAGCGCGCAGCGGCATGGCTTCGCGCGCGCACACTTCGGGATCTCCAGCACGGACGCTCGCGCATCGCATCGGCCGGACAAGAGATGCGACGTGAGGCGCTCGCCGAGCTCGGAGTTCAGGAGGCCGTCTTTCGTGGATTGGCAGCGCTCGGCACTGAGGGACGCGCGGCACTGGTCGCGTCCGCGATCGAGCGCTTCGACCCGATCGACATCGAGACCATCCTTGGCGCCGGAGCCGGTGCGACCCGGCGCGTCATCGCCGAGGCGCGAGGTCGCTATCTCCGGAGTGTTGGGAATATGCCGGTGGATTCGCCCGGCTCGCCACTCGAAGTCCCTGCAGGCGAGCTCACCACGCGGGTGCGGGGCATCGTCGCCCGCGCGATCACGGCCGTGCGCGACGCAACATGACCGATCCGCACGAGCGATTCCATCTGTGGCTCACAGCCGGGGCGGAAGGCGATCCGCCACGCGACCTGGCCGTCCACGCATCGGTCTGCCCTGGCTGTCGCCAATCGATTGCCGCCCTCGATCTGTTGGCGAACGTCGATCCCAAGCGCGCCGCCATGCCGCCCGCCGCAGCGGCGACGGAACGGCGCGGACTCCTGCGCGCGGGCCGACTGACCCCCGCTGCGGCAGGCATCGTTCTAGGTGCCGTGATCCTGGGGATCGGCGCCTCCCAGCTGATCGCCATCGCTTGGACGGGAACGGCCCGCTCCACGGCGACAATCAGCCCGACGCCTGCCCAGACCGTACTGGGCAGCGAAGCCACGGCTCAGCCGAGCAAGCCGTCTCCCACCTTGACGGCGCAAACGCTGACCCCGCTCACCTCGCCGTCCCCGACGCCGCAACCCACTCCCAGGCCGACGCCAAGACCGACGCCAAGGCCGACGGCCGCACCGACAGCTGCGCCGACGGCCGCGCCAAGCACGGAGCCCACCGCCGCGCCAAGCCCCACTCCCGTGGACTCAGACGGCGACACGGTGAGCGACATCGACGAGATCCTCTACGGGTCGAATCCGAGCGACCCGGCGAGCACGCCTGAGGACAAGTTGTACCTCTCGTCGACCTGTACTGATTTGATCGACAACGACGGCGATCTTCTTACCGATGTCGCCGACCTCGGGTGCGCCTAGTCGCGACGCCGCAGTCGCCGCGCTACTTGTCGCGGACCTCGGCGGAGGTCAGGGCCGCCTGCGCAGCAGCCAGGCGCGCGACCGGTACTCTGAATGGCGAGCAGGAGACGTAGTCGAGCCCGATCTCGTGGCAGAAGGCGATGCTCTTGGGTTCCCCACCGTGCTCGCCGCAGATGCCGACCTTGAGCCCGGGTCGCGCGGCGCGACCCTTCTCGGTGGCCATCCGCACCAGCTGTCCGACGCCCTCGGTGTCGAGGACCTGGAACGGATTCTCGGGGAGGATGTGCCGCTCGACGTACTGCAGCAGGAACTTGCCCTCGGCATCGTCGCGCGAGTATCCGAACGTCATCTGGGTAAGGTCGTTGGTGCCGAAGCTGAAGAACTCGGCGTGCTCGGCGATGGCATCGGCGGTGAGGGCGCCACGCGGCACCTCGATCATGGTGCCGAACTTGTAGTGCACTTGCTGCCCGCTCATCTCGATGATCTTCGCCACCTCGGCCTCGAGCACGCGCCGTGTCTCGGCCAGCTCGTTCACGTGCCCGACCAGCGGGATCATGATCTCGGGCAGGGGCGTCCTGCCTTCCGCCGCCACGCGGGCTGCGGCGGCGAGGATGGCGCGGGTCTGCATCCTGACAATGTCGGGGATCATCAGCCCCAGGCGGACGCCGCGCATGCCCAGCATCGGGTTCTGTTCGCGCATCGCCTCGACGGCAGACAGGAGCTCCTCGGCCTCGGCCAGCTCGGTGCGGACATCGGTCGGGAGTGATGCATCCGGCGTCAGCTCGATGGTGGTCTGCAGCCGTGTCACCTTGGCGATCAGCTCGTCGGCGCTCGGCAGGAACTCGTGCAGCGGCGGGTCGATCAGACGGATGACGACTGGCAGGCCGTCCATCGCCCGAAAGAGGCCGGCGAAGTCATCGGTCTGGAGCGTCTGGAGCTCGGCCAGGGCGGTGTCGAAGGTTGCGACCGTTTCGGCGTCGTCGTCGGAGATCGTCTCGCCGGCCGCCGCGCGGCGCTTGGCATCGGTCGCACGAGTGGAGGCCAGGATCATGCGGCGCACCGTCGGCAGGCGCTCCTCCTCGAAGAACATGTGCTCGGTCCGGCACAGGCCGATCCCCTGTGCCCCGAAGGCGCGCGCGCGCTCGGCGTCGCGTGGGTAGTCGGCATTGGCCCGGACCTGGAGGCGCCGTACGGCGTCGGCCCAGCCGAGGAGCGTGGCCAGGTCGTGCTCGTCCTCGTAACGCGCCTCGATGGTCGGCAGCTCGCCGGCGTAGATCTCGCCGGTCGTGCCGTCGATGCTGATCATGTCGCCCTCGCGGACGGTCGTACCGCCGGCCTGCATGGTCCGATCGGCGTAGTCGATCTGGAGCGACTCGGCGCCGGCAACGCACGGCAGCCCCATGCTGCGCGCCACGACTGCGGCATGGCTGGTCGCGCCACCGCGGGCCGTCAGCACGCCGAGCGCGGCGAGCATGCCGTGCACGTCATCGGGGCTGGTCTCGATCCGCACCAGGATTACCGGATGGCCGGCCGCCTTGACATCCTCGGCCCGATCGGGGTCGAAGATTGCCTGGCCGGTCGCCGCGCCGGGGGAGGCGTTGAGGCCCTTCGCGAGGAATCGGTCGGAGGCCTTCGCCTTGGCCACCTCGTCGAAGCGCGGCAGCAGCAGCTGCACGATCTGCGCCGGTTCCACACGCCCGAGCGCCTCCTCGCGGGTGAGGATCCCCTCCCCCACCATGTCGACCGCGATCTTCACGGCCGCCGGCGCGGTGCGCTTGGCCGAGCGCGTCTGCAGCATGTACAACTTGCCCCGCTCGATGGTGAACTCCAGGTCCTGGACGTCCCGGTAGTGGCTCTCCAGGCGTTCGGCGATCCCCTCGAACTCGCGATAGACCTCGGGCAGCTCGTCGCGCATCTGGCTGATCTTGGCGGGGGTTCGGACGCCGGCTACGACGTCCTCGCCCTGGGCGTTGGTGAGGTACTCACCGTAGAGGACCTTCTCGCCGGTGTTCGGGTCGCGGGTGAAGGCGACGCCGGTGCCCGAATCGGCGCCCATGTTGCCGAAGACCATCATCACGATGTTCACCGCGGTGCCGAGGTCGTGCGGGATCTTGTTGAACTCACGGTAGTCGTGCGCACGCTTGCCGAACCAGGAATCGAAGACGGCGCGCACCGCCAGCTCGAGCTGTCGATACGGATCGGTCGGGAAGTCTTCCCCGGTCCTGTCACGGACGATGGCCCGATATTCGTCGGCGACTTCACGCAGGTCCTCCGCCGTCAGGTCGGTGTCGAGCGTCACTCCGCGACGCTCCTTCAGCGCGTCGAAGGGCGCGTCAAATTCGGTGGCGGGGATGTCGAGCACGATCCGCCCGAACATGGCCACGAAGCGTCGCCAGGCGTCGTAGCCGAATCGCTCGTTGCCGGACCGGGCGATCAGGCCGGCCACCGTCTCGGGGTTCAGGCCCAGGTTGAGGACGGTGTCCATCATGCCCGGCATGCTGAAGGCGGCTCCCGACCGCACGCTGACCAGCAGCGGATCCGCCGGATCGCCGAAGCCCTTGCCGGACTCGGTCTCCAGCACCTTCATGTGCGCCAGAACGTCGTCCCAGAGCCCGGCCGGCAGCTGCTTGCCCGCGGCGTAGTACGCGTTGCAGGCCTCGGTGGTGATGGTGAAGCCCGAGGGCACCGGCAGCCCGGCGTTCGTCATCTCGGCGAGGCCGGCACCCTTGCCGCCGAGTAGGGCGCGCATGCCGGCATTCCCCTCTGAGAAGGTGTAGATCAGCTTCGCGGCGGTCGTGGCCATGCGGCGCTCGAGGATCCTCCATCTGGGTAGCGCGGGAGATGATTCTAGCGGCGCGGCTGAACGCGACGACGACCGGGCTGCCGGTAGCGCACCTCCAGCAGCGGCCACATGTCGGACACGGCGATCCGGTAGTCGCCGGCCACGACCATTGCGCGCAGGCGTCCGCTCCGGATGAGGCGCCGCACATGCTCGGGGTGAAAACCCAGGATGATCCCGGCCAGCCTCGTCCCGACAGCGAGCGATTCGGGGTCGACCTCGGCCGATGCGTCCATTCCCGCGAGTGCGACGGCCATCGCCTTGGCGCGATCCGCGGTGAGCGCTACCGCCTCGGGCTCGGGACGCCGCATGGCGCTGGCCACCGCCGCGGCCAGGTGCTCCCGCAGGTCGCCGACCTTCATCACACGCGAAGCCAGCCGCGACGCAGGGCCAAGGCGAAGAGCGTCGGCACGGCGGCGAGACGGCGGCCCAGCCATCGGGCGTGCTGACGGTAGAGCGATCGAGCCTTCGTGAGCACGCGCTGGCGGTCGACCCCTCGCAGCTCCTCGGCCAGGGAGCTGAATTCGTGGAAGGCGTCCGCCGCGTGACCCGAGAGCCAGATGGCGTCGGCCAGCGTCTCGCGAGCGGTCGCATCGCCTGGGCGCAGATCGTGGGCGCGGCCTGCCGCCTGGAGCGCGCCGACCGGGTCGTCCAGGCGGATCAGCCCTCGGGCCAACGCCAGCTGGGCGTCAAAGCTCCCCGGATCGAGGCGGATGGCGCGGCGCGCCGCCTCGACGCCCTTCCCGGCGTCCGCCGTCTCGAGGCGCTCGTCTGCCTCGGCCACGGTCCATGCCAGCTGACCGGGGTCGAGCCGAGCCAGGCGGGCGTACTCGGCGGCCGCGTCCGCATGGGCGCCGCGGCGGGACTGGATCTCCGCCAGCAGCTCGCGATAGCGAACCTCCTCGGGATCCAGGCGAACCGCGTCGAGGGCGTCCCGCTCCGCCTCCTCCAGGCGACCACCCGCCAGCAGCGCACGAGCTCGGGCGGCGTGCGCCGCGTCGTCGCCCGGACGTTCGACGAGGTGCTCCGAGAGCTCGTCCAGGTCCTGGGCCATCTCCCGCCTCCCGCTACCCGTCCGTGGGCCGCGGCGTCCCTGCCCAGGTTCCGCGGCCGCCGATCAGGTCGCCCAGCCGATTCGGGATCTCGGCCATGGCAACCCGCTCCTGCGTCATCGAGTCGCGCTCCCGGATCGTGGCCGCGCCGTCGGTCAGGGTCTCCACGTCGACGGTGATGCAAAACGGCGTGCCG
The DNA here is from genome assembly GCA_038322875.1 of Candidatus Limnocylindria bacterium. Classification (GTDB taxonomy): domain Bacteria; phylum Chloroflexota; class Limnocylindria; order QHBO01; family QHBO01; genus CF-167. Next base: position 46,363 of record JBBQGI010000005.1, read on the forward strand.
ATTTCGTCCTGGCGCCGGTAGAGCTTCCCGATCGAGGCCGTGTCGTCGTAGGTCGCGGCCATGCTGGTCTTGAGGTCGGCGGTCAGGGCCCGGGCGCGCTCGACGAGGTCGGGGCGATTGCGAAGCAGCGGCATGACCGCCGCCTTGATCGGGGCCAGCGCGGGACGGAGGTGGAGCACGACCCGCTTCTCGCCTTCGACCTGCTGCTCCTCGTAGCCATCGAGCAGCACGGTCAGCACGGCCCGGTCGACCCCCATCGCCGGCTCGATCACGAAAGGCGTGACGTGCTCGCCGGACGCCTCGTCGAAGATGCTGAGGCCCTTGCCCGAGCCGGCGGCGTGGGCCCTTAGGTCGAAATCGGTGCGATCGGCGACCCCCTCCAGCTCGGACCAGCCCATCGGGAAGTCATATTCGATATCGGTCGTCTGGCGACTGTAGTGCGACAGCTCGTCCGGATCGTGCGGCCGCAGCCGAAGACGATCAGCGCCGATGCCGATCGCATCGGTCCACCAGCGAAGGCGTTCAGCGACCCAGTAGGCGAACCACTGATCCTCCTGCGAGGGGTGGACGAAGAACTCCATCTCCATCTGCTCGAACTCCCGGTCCCGAAAGATGAAGTTGCCCGGCGTGATCTCGTTGCGGAAGCTCTTGCCGATCTGCGCGATCCCGAAGGGCAGCTTCTTGCGTGCCGTATTGGCAACGTTCGCGAAATTGACAAAGATGCCCTGGGCGGTCTCGGGGCGCAGGTAGGCGACCGATGCCGACTCCTCGACCGGCCCGACATGGGTCTGGAACATCAGGTTGAACTGGCGGGCCTCGGTGAGGGTGCCGCGGTTGCCGCAATTGGGGCAGGCGATCTCCGACGGCGGACCCTTGAGGTCGTCCGCGCGGAAGCGCAGCTTGCAGTTGCGGCAATCGACCATCGGGTCGCTGAAGCCCGCGACATGGCCGGAGACCTCCCAGACGCGCGGGTTCATGACGATCGCGGCGTCGAGGCCGACGATGTCGTCGCGCAGCTGAACCATCTGGCGCCACCACACCGCCTTGACGTTGTTCTTGAGCTCCACGCCGAGCGGCCCGTAGTCCCAGAAGCCGCCCATGCCGCCATAGATCTCGCTGCCGGGGAAGACGAATCCACGGCGCTTCGCGAGGCTGACGACGAGCTCCATATTCGGCGCTGGCATGTGCTCCGAGTCTACCCGTCCGGTGGCTGGTGGATGAGGCGCGGCGGTGGCCCTTCCGGAGACGTCGCCTTTTGGATACCCTATCGCGCGATGGCAACATCGCCCACCTCCCTCAGCTCGGGTGACGCAACAGCGGCCGCGGAC
>JBBQGI010000006.1:0-45861 GCA_038322875.1 Candidatus Limnocylindria bacterium
CGGCATGTCGGAGAGGTCGAGGCTCGTCTCGAATTTTCCATCGGCCCGCAGGACCAGGGTATCGGTCTCCTCGTCGAGCAGGACGAGATCGCCGGTGCGCTTCAGGACCTCCTCCGCGTTGGCGGCGAACTCGCGCAGGACCTGCTTCTGCTGGTCGCCGATCTGGGTCCGATAGGCATCGGCCAGCTGCCAGAGGCGCTGGGCGGCGATCGTCTCCTGCTGGGTGGAGGGGAGCCCCGCCTGCCAGTCCTCGTCGTGTGGCTCCTCGACGACCTCTTCCGCCTCGGCCAGCTTGTCTGCCGGCACAAGGTGGCTGACCGGGTCGCGGGCCGCCTCGGCGAACCACGACAGGATGTCGGCCGGGTTGTACAGCTCGACCACCTCGCTCACAGCGTCCACGGTCTGCTCCTCGTCGTACCACTCGCTGTCGGCCGGATCCTGGTACGTCAGGCGCGTGGTCCAGATCTCGTCGGTCGGATCGAAGAGAAGGTAGTCCTGCTCGTCGTCGACGAGCTTGAGCGGGCCGATCTCGCGCAGCCGGTCCCGGTTCTGCTCCAGGAATCGGCGCAGCTGCTCGGTCGCCTCGTAAATGAAGTCGCGCCGCTCCAGCTCGGCCTCCTCGGCCAGCTCGCGCAGCGCCGCGATGCGCGGCGCGCTCACGGCTTGTACACGAGGTCCGGACCCATCCGCTCCCGCAGGAAGATGACGTGCTTGGTGTCGAAGATCGACTCGGCCACTCGATGGCCCAGGCCGCGCGACGAAGGATCCGCGTACAGCTGATCGAGGACGGTGTAGTTGGGCAGGTCCAGGATCACCACGTTGTTCCATTGCGATCCCTCGGTGATGTTGAACCAGCCGATGAAGCGAATCCCGAAATCGGCCTCGTAGCGCCGCATGGTCTTCGGGAAGAAGTGGCGCATGCCGCGCTTGAAGAGCGCGTCGCGGCCCTTGCGCACGTTGAAGAAGGTCACCATCAGAGGCACTACTCCGGTGCTCGGTGGTCGGAATCCTGCTCGGAAACCGGTTCGGGAGCGTCGGCCGGCGCGTCGACGATGACCGGCGGTCGAGCGGCGCCGACGGTGCGGCCCCGGCCGCGACGCCGATCGGCGAAGAAGACGCGCAGCAGGAAGACGCTGGTCATGCTGATGAAGAAGAGCAGGAACATGTCCAGGCAGAGCAGCACGACCAACAGCCAGACCGGCCAGTTGAGGCTGAAGAGGCCAACCGGGATGAGCAGCAGGATCCCGGCGAAGAGGATCGCCTGCCAGACGAAGCACCCGAAGCCTGGCCCTTCATTCGGATCGAGTTCCTCGTTGGTTCGGATCGACATCCATCGCTCGCTGCCGGGGGGTGCTCGGCCGCGAGGGCCGCGGCGGTCCGCATGGTCCCACATCCGGCGCGCGGTCGTTCCGCGGAGGTCAGGACCTCAGCCGGTCTCGCCGAGTCCGTTCCGGTAGGTGATCCGGCCGTCGGCCACGGTCAGGCACACGATCCCGGGAAGCTCCATGCCGAGCAGCGGCGTGTTCGAGGAGAGCGAGGCCAGCGTGGATGCTTCGACGCGCCAGCTGGCATCGGGGTCGAAGACGACCAGGTCGGCGGCGGCTCCGTGCTGGAGCGATCTGGGTTCCCCGATAAGAGCAGCCGGTCGGCTGCTCATCGCCGCCAACAGCCCCGAGAGCTCCAGGCAGCCGGCCCCGACCGCGGCCAGGCCCAGGGAGAGAGCGGTCTCCAGGCCGACCATGCCGGGCGAGGCCGCCCCGAACTCGACCGCCTTGCGCTCGTGCGGATGCGGCGCATGGTCCGTGGCGATGGCGTCGACCGAGCCATCCGCAACGCCGGCCAGCAGCGCCAGCGCGTCGGAGCGCGATGCCAGCGGCGGGTTGATGCGGCAGGCGGGATCGTAGGCCAGCGCAAGGTCGAGTGGCGCGCCGAAGGGTTCTGCCGCCACGCCGCTCGGCTCCTCCCAGGAGAACTGGCGCGATCCGGCGACCCAGCTGTCGGTCAGAGCGAGATGGTGCGGGGTCACGTCGCAGGTGACCCGGATGCCGCGGTCCTTGGCTCGGCGAATCGCGTCGAGCGCGGCTGCCGTGGAAAGGTGTGTGACATGCAGCCAGCCGCCGGTCTCTGCGGCCAGGGCGATGTCGCGCTCGACGATCGCGAGTTCGGCGCTGGCCGGCCAGCCGGGCAGGCCCAGCCGGGTGGCGGTGGGGCCGGCGCGCATCACCGACCCGGCAGCGAGGGTCGCGTCCTCGGCATGCTCGATCAGGGGCAGGCCGAGCGGGGCCAGGTAGGCGAGCAGGCCGCGCGCCACGCGCCCCGAGGCGATCGCCGCGCCGTCGTCGCTGACGCCCACGATCCCCATGGCGGCCAGCTCGCCGATCTCGGTGATGCGCTCGCCCTCGCGCCCGCGGGTGGCAGCCGCGATCACCCGGACACGACAGGCACGCTCACTGACCCGGTGCAGCACCATCGCCACGCGCGCTGGCTCGTCGAGCGGCGGATCCGTGTTCGGCATGGCGCAAACAGTCGTGAAGCCGCCGCGCGCCGCCGCCCGCGCGCCGCTCTCGATCGTCTCGGCTCGCTCCATGCCCGGTTCGCGGAGGTGAACGTGGAGGTCGCAGAGGCCGGGCGCAACAGCCAGGCCGCGACCGTCCATGCGCGCCGCGTCCTTGGGGACATCGGCAGGATCTCCAAGGCGGCCATCGATCACCGCCAGGTCGCCCAGCCGATCATCACCGGTCGATGGGTCGAGGATTCGTGCTCCGCTGAGGAGGAAGGTCGCCGGCGGGTCGCCGAGCGACCCGAAGAGGATCATTGGGCGAGGAGAGCCAGGACCGCCATCCGCATCGCGACGCCGTTGATTACCTGCGTCCCGATCAGGCTCCGTTCGCTCGCCGCCAGGTCGGCGGTGATCTCGACTCCCTCGTTGGTGGGACCTGGATGCAGGACCGGCGCACCGGTGGCGGCAGCGGCCAGGCGACCGGTGTCGAGGCCCCATCGCGCGGTGTACTCGCGCAGCGACGGGACGCCCCCACCCGCCTCACGCTCGAGCTGGATGCGGAGCGCCATGACCGCATCGGCACTGGCCAGGGCATCCTCGAGCCGGTCCGCCACATGCACCCCCGGCCAGCCCTCGAAGCCGCGCACCCAGGCGGGCGGGCCCGCGAGCCAGACCTCGGCCCCGAGCGCAGTGAGCGCATGCAGATTCGAGCGCGCCACCCGTGAATGTCCGATGTCTCCCACGATCGCGATCTTCTTGCCGTCCAGCGTTCCGAGCGCGTCACGCAGCGTCAGGGCGTCGAGCAGCGCCTGGGTCGGATGGGCATGCGAGCCGTCGCCGGCGTTGACGATTCGGACCGGCACGCTCCGGGCCGCGAGATACGGGGCGCCGCTCATGCCGTGGCGCAGGATGATCGTCGTCACGCCGGTCCGCTCCAGCGTGCGGAGCGTGTCGATCAGCGACTCGCCCTTGGTCACGCTGCTGATGTCGATCGGCAGCTCGACCACCTGGGCGCCGAGTGCCTCCGCCGCGAGCTCGAAGCTGACCCGCGTCCGGGTCGACGGCTCGCAGAAGGCAAGCCCGACCACCTCGCCCCTCAGCAGGTCGAGTGGCTCGCGTCGAAGCCGTCGCTCTCGCATCTCCACCGCCAGGTCCAGGCACTGCTCCAGCTCGTCGCGGCTCAGCTGGTCGACGTCGAGCAGATGGCGATGGGTCCAGCCGCCCGACGACGCCAACTCGTTGCCGGTTGGGGAGACGACGACGCCACCGGCGCTGGGCCGATGGCGGGCGGTGTCGCGGTCTGCTGCGATGTCAAGCATCTGATCGCTCCTTGGCGGCCTCTCAGGACCGTCCTTAAAGGGTTTCGGCCAGTATACGGCGGTCAGCCAGGTCAGCGTCCGCGGCGATGGATGTGGAGCGCCACGGCGAGCCCCGTGAGTCGCTCGGTATCGGCCAGGAAGGGACCGATCAGCTCTTCGATGCGTGCCAAGCGGCCGCGCACCGTGTTGTAGTGCACGTACAGGCGTCGTGCCGCCTCGGCCGCGTTGCGCGTCGCCACATACGCCTCCAGCGTATCGACCAGGTTGGCCCTGTGCGCCCGGTCGTATGCCAGGAGCGGCGCAATCATCGTCTCGCGAAAGGCGGCCAGCTCTGCGTCAGAGCTGCCGGCCAGCAGGCGATCCAGACCCATCCTCTCGAAGACGACGAGGTCCCCGGGCACCCGCCAGCGGGCCACCTCGAGCGCCCGGCGCGCCTCGGCGTGGCTGTCGCGCAGCAGGAGTGGATCAGGCTCCAACCGACCGACACCGATGCTGATCGGAGCCCCCGGGACGCGGCGAGTCGCCTCGCGCTGCAATCCAGCGGCGGCCTCCTCGAGTGCTTCGGGGGTCGCGCGGCGTGGCCCAAGCAGCGCGGCGGCCTGCGTGCTCCGCTCCCAGACGATCGCGGAAGGTCCAAGCGCCACTCGGGCGGCATCGGCAAGCGCTCGAACCGTGTCGGCGCCGCCACCAGCGGGCAGCTCGGCCTGGGCAAGCAGCACCGCGCGTGGCAGAGACAGGTCCCAGCCAAAGGCGGCGGCGCGCTCGGCGAGCACGCCCCGGTCGGTCAGGTGACCGCTCACCAGCTCCTCCAGGCAGACAGCCTGGAAGCGGCGATCGTCCCCGACGAGGGCCCGTGCCTGGACCTGGCGCAGCGCGGCCACGGTGGCGGCGAACTGGAGTGCCTCGAGGTCGTCGGTGCTCAGTGAGTCGATGGCGGCGAGCGCCACGATGGCGCCGTACGGGTCACCGTCGACCATGATCGACTGCCAGGTGGCCGCCGCGTCCGAGACGCGGATCGAAATCGGCCTCCCGTCTCCGGGCTGCGGCACCTCCACCGCTGCGACCTCGGGAAGGCGAGCCGGCGGTGGCTCACCCGAGCCGGTGAGGAGGTCGCCATGCTGGTCGACGATCAAGACCGGTCGCTCGATCAGCTCGGCAAGCGTGACCGCGATCTCGCGCAGGCCGCCGCCGCCAAGCGCCAGGCGCGTGAAACGATCGTGAATCTCGGCCGCGCGCTGGAGCCGCAGCGACTGCTCGTTCAGGATCACCGACAGGACCGAGCTGATGATCTCGTTGAAGCTGCTCTCCGGCGGCAGCTCGATCAACGGGAAGCCGCAGGCGTCCGCGGCGTCGAGCATTGCCTGCGGGATCCGGTCCAGGTAGCGCTCCGGCTTGATCGCGATCCCAGCCAGCCCCTTGGCTGCCAATTGGGGCACCAGCGCGCCCAGCGCGGCACGGTCGTCGCGCAGGGGATACGCGGTCGTCAGAAGGAGCTCGTCAGCCTGCACCCACGGCAGGATGTCGGGCACTTCCATCACGTTGACATGCCGGACCCGGTGCTCGAGGCCGGCTCTCCCGGCGACGACCCGAGCCTGGCGCAATGGAGGCAGCTCCATCGCTCGGGTGAGGCTGATCGAGTCGCGCATGGCTGGCATATTCTCACACGGTCCGGAGCCGTGACTGGCAGAGATTGCCAATGACTCAGGTCTTGCCGCAACCCTAGCATTGACCTTCGAATGATGGGTCCGGACCGCGTGATCCTCCGGCTGCCAGGCGCTGTTCCGACGCGCGTGCTGGCCGCCACCCGAATCAGCGACGCGATCGCTGAAGCCGTGCTTCAGGACGGCCGCTTGGGCACGATCCTCAGCGTCCATGCTTCGGCCGTCAACATCCGCTGGGGCGATCGCCTCTTGATCCTGGCGCACGAATCGGTCGGGGGACTGCCGAACGGCGTGCTGCTGGCCTCGCCCCCGCCCCTGGACCGCATCGGCCTCGCCGAAGGGATGCTGGTTCGTACCCACGGCGGGAACCTGGCCCTGCCCGAGGCCTCGCTCGTCGTGGGCCTGGCGGGCGCCGGGTGGTGGTCGCCGAGTCTCCCGCCGATCTGTGTCCGCTCTCCGCGGTCGCGCGCCGCACGCGCGCAGCGTGCGCTGCAGGTCGCGGCAGCCGCGGCCCCGCGAGTCGGCTTCGGCCCGTTGATCGCCGCACTGGCCGGCGGGGAATCGCTGACCCCGTCCCTGGCGAGCACCGCCGCAGCTCGGACTCTCGCCATTGTCGGAGCGCTGGCGGACGAGACTCCCGATCGCGCGATCACTGCGGCCTTGCCCTTGATCGGCCTCGGCCCCGGCGCGACTCCATCCGGCGACGACCTCCTGGTCGGCCTGGCGGCCGGCCTGGCGATCAGCGGTCACCCGCTCGCGCGCCCCTTCGCGGCTGGGGTCGCGTCGATGGCGCGTGGGCGGACCACGGCGCTCGCCGAATCGTTCCTGCTACATGCCGGAGACCTGGAGTTTGCGGAGCGGGTCCAGCGGGTGGCAGTGGCGCTCGTTGGCGAAGCCCACGGCGAGATGCGGTCTGCGATCAACGCCACGCTGGCCTGGGGCGCGTCATCCGGTGCCGACCTGTTGGTCGGGTTCCTGGTGGGCGTGCAGGCGGACTCAGCGTCGCTGGCGCGTCGCCTCCGCGAGAGCACCGACCGTGGAGCGGCCGCCGCGTGAGCGTCATCCGCCAGCGTGTCTTCCGCAACGCGTATCGCGACTCGGTCGAGCTGATGCGGATCGCGGCCGAGATCGAACGGCTCCCCGGCGTGACGCGCGCGGGGCTGGTGATGGCGACTCCCGCGAACCTGGCGATCGTGGCCGAGGCGGGGCTGGCCGATGGGCTGGATCCAGCGGCCGGTCCGAACGACATGGTGGTCGCGCTCTCGGCCGACGACGCCGAGGCCGCCGAAGCGGCCCTCGAGCATGCGGCGACCCTCATGCGCGGGACGGCAGCTGAGGCTCCGGGAGAAGGGCAGCGCTTCGTGCCGGCCACGATCTCCGAGGCGCTCTCGGAGGTCCCTGCGGCGAACGTGGCGCTCATCTCGACACCCGGCCCGTATGCGACCGCCGAGGCGCTCAAGGCGCTGAAGCACGGCCTGCACGTCTTCCTCTTCAGCGACAACGTCCCGATCGAGGACGAGATCGAGCTGAAACAGCTCGCCGTGCGCAAGGGGCTGCTGCTGATGGGCCCCGACTGCGGGACCGCGATCCTGGACGGCATCCCGCTCGGCTTTGCCAACGCGGTACGGCGGGGCGGAGTTGGCCTCGTGGGGGCGAGCGGCACCGGCCTGCAAGAGGTGACCTGCCTGCTGGACGCCCTGGGCGCCGGGGTCTCGCAGGCGATCGGCGTCGGCGGCCGCGACCTGCACGAAGAGATCGGCGGGATGATGATGCTTGCCGCTCTGGAGCGCCTGGCTGCTGACGAGGCGACCGAGGTGGTGGTGCTCATCTCCAAGCCGCCGGCCGCGTCGGTGGCGGCCAGGGTGCTGGCTGCGGCGTCCGGCGCGTCCAAGCCGGTGGTCGTCAACTTCCTGGGCGGCGACGCGGAGGCGATCCGCGCCTCGGGTGCACATCCGGCCACCACCTTCGAGGAGGCGGCCAGGACCGCAGCCGACCTCAGCACCGGGACGGTCAGTGGCGCCTTGGAGTCAGGCTACGCCGCGACCGATGCAGCGGCGCTGGCGGCCTCCCTGGTCCCGGGCCAGGACCTCATTGCCGGACTCTATTCGGGTGGGTCGCTGGCGAGTGAGGCGAAGGTCGTGCTCAAGGAACTGCTCGGCCCGGAGGCGGCGGCCATGCAGCGCATCGTGGACCTCGGCGATGATGAATACACGGTCGGTCGCCCTCATCCCATGATCGATCCGCGGCTGCGCAGCGAGAAGATCGAGGAAGCCGGGGCGGATCCGCGGGTGGGCGTGATCCTGCTCGATGTCGTCCTCGGCTACGCATCGCATCCCGATCCTGCCGGTGCCCTGATCCCCGCCATCCGCGCCGCGCGCGCCGCAGCCGAGAGCGCCGGTCGTGGCCTGGCGCTGGTGGCCTCGGTATGTGGCACGCCGGGCGATCCACAGGGACTCGCCGGCCAGCGCGCCATCCTGGTGGAGGCGGGCGTTCACCTCGCGGCCAGCAACGCCCGCGCCGCACTCCTGGCGGGGTCGATCGTGCAGGAAGCGGCCGTGAGTGGGGTGCACGCCTGATGCTGCCCGGCGGCGTGCAGGCCTTGAACATCGGCCTGGCCGGCTTTGCGGAGCCGATCGCCGCGGCGGGCGCCACGGCCCTGAACCTGGATTGGCGTCCTCCGGCCGGCGCCGACCGGGAGCTGGGGCTGCTTCTCGCACGCCTCGAGGACGACCCGGACGACGCCATCGGCTCCGTCGTTGCCACGGCCAATCGCACCGCCCTCGAGCGCCTGCTCGGCGCCGCGCCCTTCCTCGTCGACGTGCAGCCGGCGGGCACGGCCATCCCGGGGCTCGCAGATCGGATGCTGCTGCACTCGGGACCGCCCATCGCCTGGGAGCGGATGTGTGGACCGATGCGTGGCGCCATCATCGGCGCGACCCTCTTCGAGGGCTGGGCCGCCGACGCCGACGAGGCCGAGCGGCTGGCAGGAAGCGGCGACATCGCCTTCGACGCCTGTCACCACCATGGCGCGGTCGGCCCCATGGCGGGGGTCATATCGCCATCGATGCCGGTGGTCGTGGTTGAGAACACGTCGGCGGGGAATCGTGCCTTCGCCACGCTCAACGAGGGGCTCGGCAAGGTCCTGCGCTTCGGTGCGTACGACGAGTCAGTGCTGGAGCGCCTGCGGTGGTTCCGTGACGCGCTCGGCCCGACGCTGAGCCGGACCCTGGCGTCGACCGGGGCGCTCGACCTCAAGAGCATCACCGCGCAGGCCCTGCAGATGGGAGACGAGGGCCACAACCGGAACGTGGCGGCCACCTCGTTGTTCACGCGCGGCTTGGCGCCGGCGCTGGTGCGAGTCGCCTCGACCGACGACGCCACCGCCGTGCTCGACTTCCTGCGCGGCAACGACCATTTCTTCCTGAACCTGTCGATGGCCGCCTGCAAGGCCTCGCTCGACGCGGCCCATGGCGTGCATGGCTCGACCGTGGTCACCGCGATGAGCCGTAACGGGGTCGATTTCGGGGTCCGTCTGTCGGGGACCGGCGATGCCTGGTACACGGCGCCCGTCGGCGTGCCCGATGGGCTCTATTTCCCCGGCTATGGCCCAGACGACGCCAATCCCGATCTTGGCGACAGCGCCATCACCGAAACCTGCGGGATCGGTGGCTTTGCTATGGCCGCGGCGCCGGCGATCGTCCGCTTCGTGGGCGGCACCGCCGCCGACGCCCTCAATTTCACGCGCGAGATGTATCGCATCACCCTCGAGCGCAACCCCGCTTTCGCGCTGCCGCCGCTCGGGTTTGCCGGGACGCCAACCGGGATCGACGTGCGTCGCGTGGTGGAGAGCGGCGTGCAGCCAGTCATCAATACCGGCATCGCGCACAAGCTCCCTGGGGTGGGACAGATCGGTGCCGGGATCGCCCGCGCGCCGCTGAGCTGCTTCGAGGATGCCCTGCGCGGCCTCGCCGTGAAGCTCCGGGTTCGGGGAGCCGCCTGATGGAGCGCAGCGCCGTGATCGCCATCGGTGGCAACGCCCTGATCCTGGAGGGCCAGCAGGGCACCATCGCCGAGCAGTTCGCCAATGCTACCGAGACGGCTCGTCATATCGCAGCCTTGGTGGCCGATGGCTGGCGAGTGGTCGTCACGCACGGCAACGGCCCCCAGGTCGGCTTCATCCTGCTGCGCTCCGAGCTGATCGGCGAGTCGTCGGGTATCCCGCGCCTGTCGCTCGACATGAGCGTCGCGGACTCGCAGGGCGGAATCGGCCACATCCTGGGCAATGCGCTCCTTAACGAGCTCGGCCGGAGCGGCATCGCCGACCAGGTGGCCTGCGTCCTTACCCACGTGGTAGTCAATCCAGAGGATCCGGCCTTCCGGGATCCGACCAAGCCCATCGGTCCGGCGTACACGGCCGAGGAGGCGAATGGCAAGCGGCGCGACGAGGGCTGGGCGATGGTCGAGGACTCCGGACGCGGCTACCGGCGCATCGTGCCGTCGCCGCATCCGCTGCGCATCGTGGAGGCCGAGCCGATCAGGACACTGGTCTCCGCTGGCTTCGTGGTGATCGCCGCCGGCGGCGGCGGTATCCCCGTCGTCGAGGAATCGTCGGGCGGCTATCGCGGGGTCGAGGCGGTCATTGACAAGGACCTGGCATCGGCGCTGCTGGCGAGCAGCCTCGGCATCCCGCTGCTGGTCCTGTCGACCGGGGTCGAGCGAGTGGCCATCCACTTTCGGACGCCGGACCAGCGCTTCCTGGACCGGATGACCGTGTCCGAAGCGCGGCGCTACCTGGCCGACGGCGAGTTCCCAAAGGGGAGCATGGGACCCAAGGTCGAGGCGGCGATCACGTTCCTGGAGCGCGGCGGGACCGAGGCGCTGATCACGTCACCGTCAAACCTGGAGCAGGCATTCGCGGGCAGCTCGGGGACGCGCATCGTCGCGGATCCAGCCCCCGCAACAGCGAGTTCATCGGTCAGGTAAGGAGGATTTCGGATCGCATGTTGAGCATGAAAGCGGAACCCTACGACTTCGAGTTCGATCCCAGGAAGTCCGCGCTGGTGATGATCGACTTCCAGCGCGACTTCGTGTATCCGGGCGGCTTTGGTGAGTCGCTGGGCAACGACACCTCCCTGCTGCTGGCCGCGCTGCCGGCCGCGGAGCGGGTCCTGAAGGCCTGCCGGGAGGCCGGCATCTTCGTGATCCACACCCGGGAGGGCCACCGCGCCGACCTCTCCGACCTGCCGCGGGCCAAGTACGAGCGCGGCAACCCCACCATCCACATTGGCGACGAGGGACCGATGGGCCGCCTCCTGGTGCGCGGCTCGCACGGCCACGACATCGTCGAGGAGGTCTACCCAATCGAGGGGGAGCCGGTGGTCGACAAGCCGGGCAAGGGCGCTTTCTACGCCACCGACATGGACACCATCCTCAAGATGAAGGGGATCGAGAAGCTGATCTTCTGCGGCGTCACCACCGAGGTCTGCGTGCAGACCAGCGTGCGGGAGGCGAACGACCGCGGCTACGACGCCTGTGTCCTCTCGGACGCCACTGCGTCCTACTTCCCCGAGTTCCAGCGCGTGGCCCTTGAGATGATCAAGGCCCAGGGCGGCATCTTCGGCTGGGTCAGCGACTCGGCCGCCTTCCTCGCTGCGCTCGGCAAGCCGGCGATGGCCGGCGCGTCGGCCTGACCATGGATCGACCGATGCGTGCAACTGCCGTCAGCCATCCCCCGTAATGCCCCTGGTCGAGCGTGTAGGGGAGGGAGGTAGAGGAGAACCAATGACCGCAAACACCGAGTACAAGCCAAAGCTCTGGGTCCCGGGCGACTGGAACGCCTTCTTCGGACTTGGCACCAATGTGCTGCTCAACGTCCTGGTGCTGTCGGGCCTGATGCTATTCGTCATTCAGGTCCCGGCGGACCTCGTCTATGGCCGGATCCTGCCGGCGCTCGCGATCGCCCTGCCGCTCGGCAACCTCTGGTACGCGTATCTCGCCTACAGGCTTGCCCAGAAGGAAGGGCGTGACGATGTCGCGGCCATGCCCTACGGACCGAGCGTGCCGCACTACTTCTTCGTGACCTTCGTCATCATGCTACCGGTGCTCTTGAGCACCAACGACGTGGTGAAGGCCTACACGACAGGACTGGTCTGGGCATTCTTCATTGGGATCGTGGTGCTGATCGGAGCATTCGTCGGACCGACGATCCGTAGGTACACGCCGCGCGCCGCGATGCTCGGCACCCTGGCCGGCATCTCGATCGCCTTCATCAGCATGGCCGCCGGCTTCCGGATGTTCGAGGCAGCGTGGATCTCGCTCGCAACCTTCTCCATCATCCTGCTCTCCTGGACCGCTGGCGTGCGCCTGCCGTTCGGGATCCCGGGCGGGTTGGCGGCGATCGTCGTCGGCACCGCGATGGGTTGGGCCTCGTACTTCTTCTTCGGGTGGACGGGGCTCGATCCGGCCAACATCGACGCCTCATTCAAGACCTTGGGCATTCACCTGCCCCAGTTTGGGACAGAGGTGCTTGCCAATCTCACCGATGCCTTCCCGCTGCTTGCGACGGCCATTCCTCTGGGTGTCTACAACTTCACAGAGGGGATGAACAACGTCGAGAGCGCCTCGGCGGGCGGTGACAACTACAACCTGCGCTCCATCCTGATTGCCGATGGCGCCGGCGCCGTGGTCGGCTCGTTCCTCGGCAGCCCCTTCCCGCCAGCGGTGTACATCGGACACCCCGGTTGGAAGGCGGTCGGTGGTCGGATCGGCTACTCGCTGGCGACTGGCGTCGTCGTCGCCCTGATCTGTCTCACCGGGACAGTCGGCGTCCTTCTGGCCACGATCCCGAACGCTGCCCTCTTCCCGATCCTGCTCTTCATCGGCCTTGTGATCGGCGCACAGGCATTCCAGACGTCGGTTGCCCGGCATGCGCCGGCGATCGTGCTGGCCCTTGTGCCGAATATCGCGCAATGGGCGCAGACCTACGTGGACGGCGCCCTGGGAGCCGCAGGCACCAGCGCCTCTGCCGATGGGATGATCGGCAACCTCGCCAACAATGGCGTCCTCTACACGGGGATGAACATCCTCGGGTCCGGTGCCGTGCTCGCCGGCCTGATGCTGGGCGCGATCGCTGTCTTTGTGATCGACAAGCAGTACGCACGGGCCATCTTCTACTGCGTCGCGGCGGCAGCGCTCGCGGCGGTCGGCCTGATCCACAATCCAGCCGGATTGATCATCAGCTTCGTCGATGGGATCACGTTCTCGGCACCAAACCAGGTGTACCTCGGCTACCTGTTCGCTGCCGTGGTGATCTGGGTCGTGGCCTACCGAGAGGGCGGTGTGGGGGCGAGTGACCTCGTCCGGGCAGTCACAACGCCACCGACGGAGGAGGAGCGCGCCGCCTGAGGCGGCTCCACCCACGGTCTGCAGTGGCCGGGTCCCGCGGGGGCCCGGCCGCTCGTTCTCTTCCGAGCCTAAGGAGAGCCGATGGCCGTCGGGCTGTTCGTGAACGGGACCCTTATGCGGGGTCTGAAGTTGCATCCCAACCTGGAGGGCGCCGAATTCCTGGGGGAGTTCAGCACGGCGCCCCATTACCGGATCTTCTCGATCGGCGACGTGCATCCGGGAATGTTCCGGGTCGACGAGGGCGGCATCAGCGTGCCCGGTGAGTTCTACCGTCTGCCGGACGACGTCTGGGCCAAGGTCGAGGCCGGGGAGCCACCCGGTCTCTACAAGGGACCGGTCGAGCTGGATGACGGCCGATGGGTTGACGGCATCCTCTTCCCCGAAGAGATGACCGTTGGTCAGCGAGAGATCACGTCATTCGGTGGCTGGCGGGTGTATTGGGAGGCCCGGGAGCGAGGCGAGGTCGGCTAGCTCTCGTCCTCAGAGCTGCCCGGCCGTGTGATCACCACCTCGTCGGCGGCATCCGTCTCCACCAGGAGCACGTGGACGATCTCCTCGCGGCTGGTGGGCAGATTCTTGCCGACGTGGTCGGGGCGGATCGGCAGTTCGCGATGTCCGCGGTCGATGATCACGGCCAGCCTGACGGCCCGTGGGCGGCCATGGTCGGTCAGCGCGTCAAGTGCGGCGCGCACCGTCCGACCGGTGAACAGCACGTCGTCGACCAGCACCACGGTCTTGCCGGCGATCTCCGGCATCGCCTGCGTCTTCTTCACGATCGGCGCGTGGGCGACCTTGGTCAGGTCGTCGCGATAGAAGCTGATATCAAGCGCCCCAACCGGCAGGCTCGCGCCCTCATGCTGCTCGATCAGCCCGGCCAGCCGTCGCGCCAGCGGGACCCCGCGGCTGCGGACCCCGACCAGGACCAGGTCATCGGTCCCGCCGTTGCGCTCGACGATCTCGTGCGCGATGCGGGTGAGGGCCCGGCGCAGCTCATCGGCGTCCAGGATGCGGCGTTCGCTCATCCGCCCGAGTCTAGCCCGATGGCTGCCGATTCCTTGCCGCCCGCCGTCACCGACCGAAGACGGCCGGTCCATCCCACGGCGGCGGGTCGGCGCCTCCACCGATCTCGTCCCCTCCGCCGCCGCAGCACGACGGGATGACGGTGATCCTCGCCGATGGCGGGTCCCCGATTCCGCCGGAGGGCACCCCGACCGTGACTGCCGTGGCGTTGTCCGAGCTGTAGGTGATGTCGACGATCCATCCGTCGTCGCCGAGATTGGGTGAGAAGCGCGATGCCACGCTCAGTAGGTCGCCGGTGCTGCCCAGGTAGCCCTCTCGTTGGTTCGGGTAATTGCCGTCCGCACTCTGGGGTGCTCCCGTCCATGCGCCATTCCAAAATGCGAAGCGAACGGAATCCCCACTCCATGTGAAGTCCCCGTAGGCGAAGGCCTCACCACCAACCGTTACCAGGTCGGTGAAGAGTGGCGTGCCGATCCAAGGGGAGGCTGGCCCCGCAGCACGGAGGTCGCCGGAGAGCTGCGGCATGCCACCGAGCGAAAACTGCCACTGCCCGCCGCTAAAGGCCATCGTCCCGCTCCAATACAGAGCGCGGCTCCCGTCCGGTGAGAACAGCGGCATGAAGACGCCCTCGATCCGATCGAGGTTCGTTGGGTCAGCGCCCAGGGGGACCGCCTCGGTCCAAGGGCTCTCGGCGGCGAAGCTCACCATCAAGGTCGCCGGGCTGCCACGCTGGAACGTCGCCGAGTAGGCGTTGCCGCTATGCGTAAGGCGGAATCGCTCGTCCTGGCTGACGTCATAGACCCACGCATCGGCCGTTTCAAGGGCACCGTCGTTGGCCGGGCACGCAGAATTGGCGCCGAGGTCGACCGAAATGAGGGTGAAGGCCAGGTACGTCCCGTCAGGCGACCAGGCCAGGCGATCCGTGAACGAGGCCGCCGTGGAGCATCCGAGATGGGTGACTGCGCCATCGGTCAGGTGAAGCGCCCAGACCTCGTTGGCGCCCGTCTCGCCCTTCTCCGTGATGTAGGCGAGCCACTGCCCGTCGGGCGAAAGCGAGGCGGCGATCGGGGGGCCGGAGACCGTCCCCGCGTCAATCGAGGCTCCCGTGGAGTTGTTGACGAAGGTGAGCCGCAGGGCCTCGAAGGGCGCTCCGTTGAGCGACAGGTAGGCGAGCTCGCCAGATGCGAGGAACACGGGCGGGCGGGTCGGCTCGACGCTTGGCTCTACGGACTCGAAGACGCTGGTGGAGGGTGCGTAGGAGAGGCTCGCCTCCGGGGAACCGGACGCCTGACCAACTGGTCCGAACTGGAAATTGGCGAAGACCACGATCGCCAGAACTGCGGCGGCCACGGTCGCAACTGAGGCACCAATCGCGATGAGGCCGCTCGGCCGTCGCCACCAGGGCTGGCCCAGGTGCCCGGACTCGATTCCGGCACGAACCCGGGCCGACAGGTCGCGCGGCGGATCGGCGACTGGCAGGCCGGACAGGATCCGTCGCTCTGACTTGAAGGCTGCCAGAGTGGCACGGCAGCGCTCGCAGCGAGCGAGATGGGCGTCGAGCTCGGCGCGCTCCGCATCGGTAAGTTCGCCGGTCAGCGACGCGCTGATCAGCTCGTCGACGTGGTTGCCGCGGAACGTCATCGGACCAGACCCTCCGCCGCCAGCAGGCGGCGCATCTCACCGCGGGCACGGCACAGGAGCACGCGCACGGCACCATTGGTCATGCTCATCACCTCACTGATCTGCTGCGAGCTCATGTCCTCGACATCCGAGAGCACCAGGCACTGGCGGTGGTTCGGCTTGAGGCGCAGCAAGGCCCGATTGATCCGCTCATCGAGCAGGCCGGAGAGCACCTGGGTCTCCGGCCCGGGGCCGCCATCGGCCTGTTCGTAGGCGTGCTCCTCGTGGTCGCCCATCGGCACCACGTTCTTGTGACGTCGCATCGCGTCGATCGCGGTGTTGGTGGCGATTCGATAGATCCAGGAACGCACCGAGGAGGCATCGGTCAGGGTGTCGAGCTTGCGGTAGGCCTTGATGAAGGTGTCCTGGGCGATGTCGGCAGCACGATCCGGGTCGCCGATCATGCGCAGCGCGTAGTTGTAGATGGGTCCCGAGTACTGGACAAAGAGGCGTTCGAATTCGGTGTCACGCGCGCCGGCTTCATCCCGCGGGAGGCTCATCGCCGCGGGTCGGAAGGCGAGCCGTCGTGCCAGCGCCATGTGTGCAGTGGACGCCAGCCGGTTGGCACCTGTTACACGCCCTGCGGATGGAGGTGCTCGCGCAGCACGCCAGCCGCGTATTCGGGAGCCGCCGGGTTGACCGCGAGCGCAGTGGCACGCTCGAGCCCCGCAATCACCCGCAGGCGCGGATGCAGCTCCCAATGCCAATGGAACGTCTCGTCGAGCCGCTCGCCGACTGGCGCGGTGTGCAGGAAGAGGTTGTACGGCGGGTCGCCCAGCGCGTCGAGCGCGCCCAGGGTCCGCTGGAGGGTGGCCGTGACCGCGGCGATGTCGTCGTCGTCGAGCGCCGTGAAGTCCGCTGCGTGCGCCCGCGGCACGATCATCAGCTCGAACGCGGACCGGCTGGCGGCCGGGGCGAAGACGACGAAGCGCTCCTCGGCCAGGACGAGCCGTTCGCCCGACTCCTCCTCAGAGCGAGCCAGGCTGCACCACACGCAGGTGCGGGTCTTGATCACGTGTCGCGCGCCGCCGCCAATCTCCTCGGCCACCCAGTGGGGGACCTGCGGAATCGCGTACAGCTCCATGTTCAGGTGGCTGCTGCGTGAGCCGGCCTGCATGCCATAGCTCTGGACGGCCTGGACGTAGCGCGGCTCATCCTCGGCACGAGGCTCGGCGGCCAGGTCGCGCATGGTGTCACGCAGGGTGCGCAGCAGGTTGACGGCGAGCCGTGGTGGGGCATCGGCAAGTCGCTCGTGGTGGTCGCGCGGCCCCACCAGGATCTCCCACGACCCGCTCGCCGCCAGCGCCTGCTCCACGGAGAGCTGTCCGGAGCGCTCGGTACCCGTCTCGATCCGGTGGAAGGCATCGCCGCGCAGGGTGAGCCGGCGAATGGTCGTGTCCTCGGCGGCATCCTCGGGCAGGGCGGGGTCCTCGTCGCAGTGGCGGCAGTGGGTGCCCTCGATAGGGGTCGCGGCCACCGCAAACGAGGAATGTTCAAAGGTCCGGTCCGTGACGATCGCCGACCACCAGCCCGTGACCGGATCGCGGCGCAGCTCGAACAACTACGCGCCGTCGTCCCAGGATCTGGCGCGGGGTTGCGCCGCCCATTCGTCGCGCAAGAGTGCCATGCGGACGATGTCCTTGAACTCACCGTCGGAGAAATGGGCGTGGCGCAGGACACCTTCGCGCACGAAGCCCGCCTTCTCGTAGGAGCGCTGCGCCCGCTTGTTCGGCGCATCGACGTCGAGCTCGATGCGCTCAAGGCGCAGCTGCCCGAAGCCGAAGTCGGAGATCGCGCGCAAGGCATCGGTGCCATAGCCCTTCGACCATTCCGCTTTCTCACCGATGCTGATCCCGAACGACGCGTGGCCGTCCTCCTGGTTGATGTGATGGAACCCGGCCGTCCCGATCGGCCGGTCGTCCTCGAGCAGGCAGATGACGAAATGCCAGGACTTCTTGCCCTGCTCCTCGATCATCGTCTCGAACCAGCGTTCTTCCATCGCCTTGCTGAACGGGGCTCGGCCGGCCAGGTGGCGAGTCACCTCGGCATCGGCGAACCACCGGACGAAACGCTCGATGTCGTCCCGCTCGGCGGGGCGCAGGTAGACGTGCTCGCCGCGGAGTCTCTGCACTGGGGCTGGGGAGGTCTGATCGCCGTTCGACATCGGTTCCTTCTACGCTAGGCTGACGCTTCCGCAGGATAGCAAGGAGGACCGATCCTATGGCCGCCGTCCGCACCGCCACCGTCACCTGGCAGGGGCCGCTCGCCACCGGCGACGGCACCGTCACCGCCGGCTCATCCGGCCTGTTCACCGACCTTCCCGTCTCATGGGGATCCCGCACCGAGGCGCCCGATGGCCGCACCTCGCCCGAGGAGCTCCTTGCCGCGGCCCATGCCAGCTGCTTCGCCATGGCCTTCTCAGGCGACCTGGGGCGCGCCGGCTACACGCCGGACGAGCTGCACGTGGAGGCGGAGGTGACCTTCGAGAAGCTCGAAGGTGGCTGGACGGTCACGGCGTCCGCGCTCACCGTCCTCGGGCACGTGCCCGGGATCAGCCACGAGGAGTTCGACCGCATCGCCGAGATCACCCGGGCTGGCTGCCCGATCTCGCGCGCGCTCGCGGGCAACGTAGAAATCTCGGTGCAGGCAACGCTCGAGACCGACGGCTAGCGGACGGCGGCGACGATCTCCGGCGCCAGCGCGGCGTACCGCTCCAGGAACTCCACGCGCTCGCGGCGCAGCCGCTCGACAATGGCCGCGTAGTCATCGGCGCGGCCGGTGCGCACGTAGAGCAGGCGCGGCTGGAGGAGTTCGAGGTCCTCGATGCCGGGCAATATCGAGGCGACCTCGTAGCCGAAGTCCGGATCGCGCTCCCAGGTGATGGTCCCCTCGGCAATCGCCTTGACGATCGCCCCGGAGTGCTCGATTGCCACCTTCTTCGAGCGGTCGTCCCCCTCCACGCCCCCGACCCGTCCGGTGTTGAGCAGGAAGACGTCGAAGTCGCACGACCCCATCAGCTCCAGGAACCGATTCGCCTGCTGCTCGTCGCGGTGCGGGTAGAACGGGTTCGTGCCCGGTACGCGCAGCGCCCGCCCCTCCTCTGCGGCGCCGCCCGCGGAGGTGCCCTGCGTCTCGCCGAGCATGAAATAGGCCGCCGCCTGCTCCCGGGTGAGCCGCGCGACGGCCGGAATGATGTTGTCGTTCCGGTTGAGGATCAGCAGGTGATTGACCGGGCCGATCTCGCGCGGATCGCGCCAGATCCCGAGTGCCGCCATCGGGAAGGTGGCGCGGCCGTTCTTCGTATACGACGTGTCGAAGAAGTCGACCGGTCCGCCGTCCTCCTTCTGCGAGACATTCTCCAGGTAGGCGTCGGGCTTGACGACGGCGCCATAGATGGCCGGCTCGTGGGCGGGATCCAGGCCGAAGGTCTTGGCGAAGCAGCCGTTCTCGGTGCCCGCCACCTTGCCGCCGGCGAAGAGGCCGATGAAGTCGTCCTGCACCGGCTGGCTGTTGTTCTGCCGCGTGAAGGTGGTCGTCGTCTTGCCGGTCCCCGACAGGCCGATGATCAGCATCGTCCGCTCGCCGGCGTCGGTCGGGACGACCTTGCAACCGGCGTGCATGGCGAGTCCGCCGCGCTCGTAGACGAGCGCGTTCCACATGCGCAGGCCGCCCTTCTTCGACTCGCCGAAGTAGTCGGAGTTCATGATCCTGGTCACGCCAGCGCCAAGGTCGACCGCGATCAGGCGCTCGTCGGGGTAGTCAGGCATCGGCAGGTTCGGGGTGTAGATCAGCGAGAACTCCGGCTGCCACTCGTCGGCGGGCGCATCGGGCGGGAAGTAGAGCTGCTGCTGCATGCCGGCGATATTGGCGTTGGCCTCTTCGATATAGAGACGTACCCGCGAACGCTGCTCTGCGTCGTTGCCCAGGTAGCCGTCGATCACCAGCATCTCGGTGCCGGCCACATACGCGTCCTGGATCGCCGCGATGCGCGCCCCTTCGGCCACCGAGATGGCCTTGCCGGTGGTCTCGGTGGGGTCATCGGTGACCAGGAAGGTCGACTCCTTGGATCGGCTCACGACCTTGGTCTGGACGTTGTAGTTCCCGAAGCTGGTGTGGCGCGCCTGGGGCATCCGGCTGGTCAGCGCCTGGAGCTCCGCGGCGGAGGGGTTGTAGCGCACGGTGCGTGCGGTGGGAAGGCGATGTCCCTGCGGCCCCATCGGCGCATTCATGCCGGGGCGCTCGGTGAGCGTGCTCATGGCGGTGAGGCGGTCTCCTGTGCGGGCGTCAAGCGGCCGCGCGAGCGAATGGCTGCGGCCGACAGGGAGTGTCAAAGTCCATGGTAGCAACTCGCGGCCTGAAACCTTGCGCTGAACCGATGCCTCTCTATCAACAAGGCCGCGGACCCCATCTGCGGCGCATTTTCATACGAGGGAAACATTCATGCACACCTCCGACCGATTGCGAACATTCCGCAGCCTCGGATTGGCAATCGCCGCCCTCCTTCTCGTGGGCGGCGCTGTCTTTGGGTCCCAGGCCATCAATGGCACCGAGCACAAGCCGGATCTCGACGGACCCGCGTCAGCGACGGCCGATGAGCAGGGAAACGTCGAGAACCACGACGCCCAGGAGAGCCAGGACCCCACCGAGTCTCCAGAGGCGTCGCCCGACCAGAAGGTCGACGAAGCTCCGGGCGAGAACGTGAACAACGATGTGAACGAGGATGTCCAGGAGGGTCCGGGATCGACGGCAGACGAGCAGACGGGAGACACGACTGAGGCCAATGGGTCCCAGGGCGAGTCGCCGGAAGGCGAGTCCAACGCAGACTGACGGGTGGCGGAACGGATCGCGTGGCACGATGAGGGCGTGGATGACCGCGCGCTCGTCGACGCCGTGCTGGCGGGCGATCGGGATCTCTTTCGTGTCCTGGTCGAGCGCGAGCAGGTCGTGGTCTACCGCACCTGCCTGCGCATTCTTGGGCGGCCCCACGACGCCGAAGACGTGGCCCAGGAGAGCTTTGTGATGGCCTACCGATCGCTCGGCTCGTATCGCGGCGACGGACCGCTCGGCGGCTGGCTGCTGCGCATCGCGATCCGCCAGGCCTATCGGCGGCTGGGCCAGCGGCGCGAAACCGCCGAGCTGCAGCCCGAGATGGCGCTCGGCGCGCCGGGCTCCGATCCACTCTCGGCCACCCTTGCCGGCGAGCAGCAGCGGGCCGTTCGGCTGGCCGTGGCGGCGCTGGGCGAGCCGTACCGGGAGGTCGTGGCCCTTCGCTTCTTCGGCGAGATGAGCCTGGCGGAGATCGCCGTTGCCACGCGACGGCCACTCAACACGGTGAAGACGCACCTTCGTCGTGGCCTAGAGCGCCTGCGACCGATGATCGACCGGGAGCGAGTAGCATGAGCCGGCATCCGTTCGACCCCAATGAGCTCGGCCAGCCCGCGATCGCCGATCGTGCCGCCTCCGAGCTCGAGCGCTACGCAGCGGTCACCGGTTCCGACGCCCCGCGCGGGCTCGAGAATCGGATCATGGCCGCGATCGACGATGAACCTGCGGCGCGGCGCGGCGTATTGGCGTGGTTGCTGAGTCCGCCAGGGGCGTTCGGCGGGCTCGGCAACTTCGCTCGCGCTGGGGCACTGGCGGCAACCCTGGTCCTCGCGATCGCAGGAGCGATGTTCGTGGGCCAGGTCGCTGACATCGTGCGGAACGTCGGAGCCGGGTCGACGGCAACGCCATCCGCCTCGCCCACTCGATCTTCGTTCGAGTCAGATGCACCGACCCCATCGCCCAGCCCAGAGCCGATGCCTGGATCTGCTGACCCGTCGGAAGATGTGAACGAGACGCCCGGACCGTCTGGCGGATCGGATGCTTCCCACCAGGAGACCGCCGAGCCGAACTCAGGAGACACGGCCCAGGAGTCGGAGGCGCCCAGCCTCTAGCACCGGGCCACGACATCGGTCAGCCCTCGCGGAAGATCCGATCGCGGACGCCCAGCTGACGTCTTGCACGCTGATGCCATCGGCATCGGTCTCGGCAGGTGCCGCTTCGACCAGCTCAAGCGGCGCGGCAGGATCCGCGGCGGCGGGCGCACCAGCTGGCGATGAATTCGAGGCACGAGCTGATTCCAGGGGAGAGCCGTAGAGGGCTCCCCGCGCCGCATATGATCCCAATCATCAACGAGACCCTCCTGCCTTCCTACGGCGAGCTTGACGCTGCTGCCCGGGCGACCCTCGATGCCGCGGTGGAGGAGCTACGCGCGCACCGCGCCGCGTGGCTGGCAGTCTCGCCGAGAGCGCGCATCCAACTGATCGACGAGCTGCGGAGGGATGTCGCCGCGGTGGCGGATCGCTGGACCGCGGCGGTAGCAGCAGCCGAAGGGCTCTCTGTCGGCGAAGCGTCGGAGGAGGCGATGGCCGGGCCCTACATCGTGCTGCGCCAGCTGCGCATGCTCCGCCGATCGCTCAGCGGCATCGCGCGGCGAGGCGTGCCACGCATTCCGGGTCACGTCATGACGCTCGACGACGGCACGGTCACGGCGCGGGTGATGCCGGTCGATCGGTTCGATCGGCTCACCTATCCGGGCGTCAGCGGCGAGGTCTGGATGCAGCCGGACGTCACCCGGAAGGAGCTCGCGGCAACCCAGGCGGTCGCCTATCGCCAGCCCGATGACGGCGGCGTGTGCCTGGTCCTCGGGGCAGGGAACGTCTCCTCGATCGGGCCGCTCGACGCGATCCACAAGCTGCTCGTGGCCAATCGGGTCGTCATCCTGAAGATGCATCCGGCCCAGGCTTTTCTGGCACCGATCCTCGAGGCGGGGCTGCGTTGCCTGATCCGCGACGGCTACCTGCGGATCGTGCAGGGCGGAGCGATGGAGGGGAGCTACCTGGTAAGCCACCCTGACGTTGACGAGGTGCATATCACGGGGTCGTACCTGACCTACAACACCATCGTCTTTGGCCCCGGACTCGAGGGCGAGGCGCGGCGACTCCGCGACAAGCCGATCCTGCACAAGCCGATCAGCGCCGAGCTCGGCAACCTGACGCCGGTGATCGTCGTTCCGGGGCGCTGGACCGATGCCGACATCGAGTACCAGGCCGACAACCTGGCCACGATGCTGACCAACAACGCAGGCTTCAACTGCACGACGCCGCGCGTCATCATCACGCCGGCGGGCTGGCGGTTGCGACATCGGTTCCTGAGCGCGGTCCGCACGAGGCTGGACCTCACCCCTGTGCGCCCCGCCTGGTATCCGGGCGCCCAGCAGCGCTGGGACAACTTCGTGGGTGCGCATCCGGAGGCGAAGCTCTACGGGGAGCGCGGAGACGGACGCCTGCCCTGGGCGCTGATCACCGATCTCGACCCTGCCCGTAGTGACGATCTGTGCTTCACGACCGAGGCGTTCTGCAGCGTCTTCGCGGAGGTGCCGCTGCCGTCATCGGACGTCGTCGACTACTTGGCCCGGGCGGTCACCTTTGCCAACGACTCGCTGTGGGGCTCGCTGAATGTCACGCTGCTCGTGCATCCGGCCACGCTCCGCAACCCGGACGTGGGCGTTGCCTTCGAGCAGGCGATCGCCGATCTGCGCTATGGCACCGTCTCGGTCAACCACTGGTCGTCGCTCGGCTTCGCGCTCGGGATCACGCCGTGGGGCGCATTTCCCGGGCACGCTCGCAACGACATCGGCTCAGGCACCGGTGTGGTCCACAACGCCCTCATGTTCTCGCGCGCGCAGAAGACCGTGCTGCGCGCGCCGTTCCGGGCCTGGCCAAAGCCGGTCTGGTTCACCACGCATCGCACCGCGGCGCGCCTGGTGCCGAAGATCGTGCGCTTCGAGGCGGATCCGAGCCTGTGGCGACTGGCCGGCATCCTGCCCTTGGCCGTGTGGGGCTAGGGATTGGAGCGGACCTCGGCCGCCTTGGTTACGCCGGCTCCGGCCTAGTGGACGGTCAGCGTGCCCACCATGCCCAAGGCCGCATGGTCGGCGACGGTGCACCAGATGACATACGAGCCGGCTGGCAAGCCGCGCACGCTAAACACAGCGGTGGCTCCCACGGCAACCCTGCCGCTGGTCGCGAGCGAATGGTACCGGGTGGGTCCAATGGCGAGGTCATGGAATGCGAGTGAGGTATTCGACAAGGCGAAGGAGAGGTCACCAGCTGGCGCGCTCAGCGTCTTCGGCTCGAAATGCGGCGGCGGCCCGGCAAACACGAAGTTGATTGATCCGGCGGGCGGGGAGGAGGCGCCGGGGAGTGTCGTGGACGTGACATCCGGAGTCGCCTCAGGGGATACCGCGGGGGCTGAGGCTGCCGGTGAGCCTGAGGACGCCCCGCTGGCGAGGCTTGGCGACGTGCCGCTGCTGGCCGGAACAGAGCCGCAGCCTGCCAGAACGAGGATCACCACGGCGGATGCGCCAGCCGCGCTCCTGCTCAGGCGACTACTCACCAGTGTGCGGATGTACATCGGGATGTCCCTCAAGGAATTCTTTCACCTTAGGGAGAATGCGACGGCCGGGATCGGTTCAACCTTGGGCGGACTACCGGATGCGATCCCAGGTCGAGTCTCCAAGGTTGTCGACTCGGGGGCAGGGATCCTGGATGAGCTGCAAGCTCAACATCCCATCGCCGCTCAGAGTCCAGCGGTATTCGCCGATTCCGCCTGGCAGCGCGACGCAGCCGTCCCCGTCGAAGAGGAGGAGCCGATCCCCGTCGACCACCACCTTGCCGCCATGGTGCTCGCTGCCACTGGCCAACGAATACGCGTTGCCGCCCAGCGAGAGCGAGATGCTGAGACCACCAGGATCTCTGTTGGTTCCCGCCCACGACCCGGCCAGGCTGCCCGGGACCGGTCCACCGCTGGGCCAGGCCTCGGCTGACGGCAGGACCGAGGCGGAAGGGGAAGGCACCGGATGTGGCGCGGTCAACTGTCCGACCACCAGCCCACCGGTAACCAGCAGCACCAGCGCGGCTGCCACGGCCAACGCGCGGAATGGCGACCAGGGCCGCCCCATTGCGCCGCGTTGCGGCGTCGTACTGATCCGGGCCAGGGCCTCCTCGATCACGAGGCCATCGATCTCGACGGGCCCCTCACCGAGGAACGAATCGAGGATCTCGTCGACCGGATCGCTGTCACGTTTTCTTACCACCGCTCACCTCCCGCAGCCAGCCGGGCCTCGGCATCGATGGCGGCTCGCATCGCGTCTCGCGCGAAGTGCAGGCGGGACCTGACGGTACCAACCGGGATCCCCAGCGTCGCTGCTATTTGAGACATGGTCATACCGAGGTAATGTTGGAGAACGAGGACGGCGCGCTGGTCAGGCGGGAGGTGGCGGAATGCGCGCTCCAGTTCATCGCGATCGGCCACCGCGGCGGTTGCGTCGCCCAGGGTTCGGTCAGTCGGCACCAGCCTGAGGCCAGCATCCCAGCGCCGCTGCCGTCGTCCCTCCGCATAGCACGCGTTGACGAGGACGCGGTAGCTCCACGCCATGAACGCGTCCGGGTCGCGCAGTCCGGGCAGCTGCTGCCAGATCGTGACCAGGGCCTGCTGAACGGCATCTTCTGCCAAGCCGCCGTCGCGCAGGGTACGGTAGGCGACCGCGTAGAGCCGATCCCCGATCCCGAAGGCGAGGTCGGCGAACGCCGCCTCGTCGCCGTCCTGCGCTCGTTCCACCAGCCGACGGTCCACGGTTCCTCCGAACCCGTCTGTAGTGGCCGCTGATCTGCCGACCCGGCCACGATGGTGTCGTTCGCTGCAAAGCTGAACGGCTCCCTTTATGGTGCACTTCGGCATTCCGGTTTCGGAACGCCCGTAGAGAAGGAGTCAACCGAGCAGCCAAGCGGTTCAAAGTTGCGATCGACTGCCGATCTCTCGACGTCCGGGCAACCGGGGACACCGCAGTGCGCGAGTCTTCCCGTAGTTACTCCCCCTCCGGCGTGCGATCCGGTCAGGGATTACGTCGGCAGGGGCACTGAGCAGGACGACCCCACCGAGCACGAATGGGGGAAGTTGGAGCGGGAGACGGGATTCGAACCCGCGACATTCTGCTTGGGAAGCAGACACTCTGCCAACTGAGTTACTCCCGCCCGGAGCCTCCGGGATTGCCCCGGCGAGCAGGAGAGTAGCACTCGGTCCGCCCGTCAAACTGTGAGGAGCCGGTCCGTGGGACCGACTCCTCGGCGTGCATCAGTGGAGTCGCGGCGCTAGACCGTGCGGCGCCCTGACACGAGCTGGACGACCAGGACGATCGCAGCGACGACGAGCAGCAGGTGGATGAGCCCGCCGCCGACAGATCCGATGAGACCGAGCAGCCAGAGCACGAGCAGGATCACGAGAATCGTCCACAGCATCAGCGGTTCCTCCTAAGGGAGCGTGCGATTCGATGCCGAATCGCCCTCGCTCCGAATGACACGAATCTATTTGCCGAGTGGTGTCGCCGGCACTCCGGCGCAAGCGGCTCGGATATCAACGTCATTGCACCGCTCCAACGTGGAAGGCCCCGAGTCGATGACCCGGGGCCTGCGATGGGCCGCGGTCGGTCAGCGGGTCGCGTCGTGGACCTTCTCATCGACCTCGCGGCCACCGCGACGAAGGTCGTCTCCCAGGTTGCCCAGGTCCTTCTTGATCTCGTCACCAGCATTGCCGATGTCGTCGCCGAGATCATGACCATCCAGGTCGCGTACCTTCTTCTTCGTCTCGGTCTCGACTTCGCGGCCGACGCGCTTGATGTCGTCCATGGGGTTCTCCTTGGCTGTCCGCCTTGCGTGCCGGGTTGGACCGGTACGTGGGCTTGTCGGTCTGATCGTACTCGCCGCCCGTAGACGTTTCGATGACAGGTCGTCGGAACAGTATTGCAGGGCCGTTCCATCCGGGGTGGCATAGCGGTGTCGAACGTTCCGGTGAGCGGCGAGGTATCGAAGGCAGGATGCTGACCCGACTGCTCCCCATGCTCACGCGCCTCGTGGCGGTCGCGGCATTGGTCATCGCCGGCTGCCAGCCGAACAGCAACCCCACCCCGACGCTCACGCCCGACCCATCGCCAACCCCGATCGCGGCGGCGGCGATCGGTTCGCATCTCGAGGCGCTCGAGGCAATCGCCGATGCAAACGGGGGTGTGCGCACGGCAGGCACCGCGGGGTATGAGGCATCGGTCCAGTACGTTGCCGAACAGCTGCGCGACCTCGGCTACGCGGTCGAGACCCCAGAGTTGGAGATGCCCACCTTCGCCGAGGAGACCGGCGCCAGGATCGCGGTCGGCGGCGGACCACCCTTCGCCGGCGGTCCCGATTGATCTATTCCGCCGGCGGCGAAGTCACGGCCGTGGTGGCGACGGCAGGGTTCGGCGACGGCGAAGAGGGAGGCTGCGCGACGACCGATTTCGCCGGCTTTCCCCACGGCGCGATCGCGCTCACGCCCCCAGGGCCCTGCTTCCGCCGCGATGCCGTGCTCAACGCGGTCGCCGCAGGCGCATCGGCACTGGTGGTCTCGTATCCGCAATGGCCCGCCGGGGCCGTGCGCCGTCCCACCTTGCTGATCCCCGGCGGGATGGATATTCCCGCGCTATCGGCCTCGGGCGCGGTCGGCGAGGTGTTGCGCGCCGCCGCCGATGCCGGCACGCAGGTGCACATCAGCGTTCATACCGAAATCCAGCGGGCGATGGTGCACAACGTGATCGCCGAGTCGCGGGCGGTGGCCGACCGCGTGGTGATGCTCGGCGGCCACCTCGACTCGGTCCACGACGGGCCGGGGATCAACGACAACGGATCGGGCACGGCGGCCCTGCTGGAGGTGGCCCGGGTGCTGGCCGAGCAGCATCCGGGAGTTCGGGCGCTTCGCATTCTGGGCCGGTGAGGAATTCGGCCTGCTCGGCTCGCGCGCCTACGTCGGGTCGCTCGAAAGCGATGCCCTCGGCGAGATTGCCGCCTACCTGAACTTCGACATGCTCGGCTCGAAGAACTTCGTGCCGTTCGTGTACGACACGCCGGATGCCGCCCGGGGATCAAAGGGGATTGCCGACTTCCTGGTCGATTTCCTCGAAGCGGCGGGGGTGGGAGCGGAGCGCCACGACATCGGCGCGGCCTTGGACCACGCCTCGTTCGACGAGGTGGGGATCCCAACTGGCGGCATCTTCAGCGGGGCCACGGAGGTCAAGACCGATGCCCAGGCGGAGCGCTTCGGGGGGACCGCCGGGGAGCAGCTGGACGCCTGCTACCACCTCGCCTGCGATACCGTCGAGAACGTGAACCTGGGCCGGGTTGCGACCTTCGCTCAGGCTGCTGCGGCGGTCGCGGTGGCGATTGCCACGGGACAACTGGCAGTGCCCTGACGCGCGCCTCCTAATGGACGGCGTTCGGCTCGAGCAGCCGGACGCGGTGGGCGAGGGTCAGGAGCACCTCCGCCGCGATCTCCGGGAATTCCTGCATCACCGCATGGAAGTCCCGGTGGTTGACGACCAGCAGCGTGGTCGCCGCCTCGGCGGTGCAGGTGGCGGTGCGCGGGCCGCGCTCGATGAGCGCGATCTCGCCAAAAAAGTCGCCCGGGCCGAGCTGGTTGATCCGCTGGCCATCCCGCTCGACGCCGACCTGGCCGGAGACCACGATCATCAGGTCATCGCCGGTATCGCCCTGCTTGATCAGGACCTTGCCGGGATCGACGTCGATCTCCTCGGTCAGCATGCCGAGCCGCTCGAGGTGGCGGCGGTCGAACCGGGAGAAGAGGGGGATGCGGTGCAGCAGGTCGAGCTTTTCGTCGCGGGCCACGGCGCCTCCTCTGTCGCTAGGTGGCGGAGCATACCTGTCGCCGACGCATCTGCGAAGACCCCTCGCGCTCAGTCCTCGTTGAGCAGCAGCCGCCGGTAGGATTCGTAGCGCTCCTGGCTGATGGAGCCAGCTGCCACGGCCGCAAGGATGGCGCAGCGTGGCTCGGCCAGGTGGCGGCAGTCGTTGAAGCCGCAGTTTCCGAGGTGATCGCGCATCTCCGGGAAGCACCAGGCCAGGTCGGTGTCGGGGATCTGCCACAGGCCCAGCTCACGAAGGCCGGGGGTGTCTGCCACGTAGCCGCCTCCCGCCGCGGTCAGCGGATGCAGCTCCGCGGAGGTCGTCGTGTGGCGCCCCTTGTGGATCGTCTCGCTGACCGGGCCGGTGTCGATCCGCAACCCGGGCTGGATCGCGTTCAGCAGGGTCGACTTCCCTACGCCGGAGGGACCGGTCACCACGCTCACCCGGCCGATGAGCCGATCTGCGAGCTCTTCGACACCGATTCCCTCACGCGCGGAGACGTAGTGCACCGGGTAGCCGATCCGCTCGTAGCCGGCAAAGAGGTCGCGGGCGCCGGCGAGTCCCACCAGGTCGACCTTGTTGGCGACCAGCACCGCCTCGACCTCGTTGTGCTCGGCGACCACCAGGAAGCGGTCGACCATGCGCAGGTGCGGCATCGGATTGGCGCAGGCGAAGACCACCAGGACCTGGTCCAGGTTGGCGACGATCATGTCCTCTTTCCAGCTGCCGCGGGGGCCCGGCTGGCGGCGAGAGAAGCGGCTGCGACGCGGGTCGATCGACTCGATCATCCCCTCGCCGTCGCCGAGTGGTGCGATCGCCACCCGGTCGCCGATGACGACCAGGTCGGAGTCGCCGCGCTCCTGCTTGACGCGGCCGCGGAGGCGGCACTCGAGCTGCGTGCCGTCGTCGATGCGAACGGTGTAGAAGCCGCTCCGGGCGCGCAGCACGGTCCCATGGACGAGGGTCTCGGTCGCGGTGGGCGCGACGTCGGGAAGGACGGTCAGATGCAAGGGTCGTTCTCCACTGATCTGGATCGGAGGTGGGCGGTGGAGCGCGCCCGTCGCGAGATCAGGGCCGCGGTGCGGTCCCGTGCAGGCGAGGGCGCGCGATGGCAAGGGTGGTCATCGGGCTGCTCCTCTCTGCTGCGTGGTTGTGCGTGCAGGTGACGGTACCGAGCGTGCCCGCGCATGTCAACGCGAACCTAATGGGCCGATAAGGTCGCAGTAAGGTCGCGCGAGCGAGACTGGCTCGCATGGACGACCAGCGGGTCGGATCGGTCCTTCGTGCTGTTCGCCGCCATAGGCGCTGGCGCCAGGCCGATGTCGCCCGACGAGCGGGCGTCTCGCAGGCAACGATCTCTCGCGTGGAGCGCGGTCACCTTGGCCGACTCTCGGTCGGCGCGGTTCGTGCGGTCGCCGCTGCCATGGAGATCCGCCTCGACCTGACGCCCCGCTGGCACGGTGGCGAGCTCGACCGATTGCTCGACGCGCACCACGCGCGGTTGGCCGGGGCTGTCAGCCACGACCTGGCGGCGGCACGCTGGCTGGTGACGCCTGAAGCCTCGTTCTCGATCTACGGCGAGCGCGGGTCGATCGACCTGCTGGCCTGGCACACGCCGACTCGAGCCCTGCTCGTGGTCGAAGTCAAGACCGAGGTGGTCGATCTCCAGGACCTGCTGAGCACGGTCGATCGGAAGAAGCGGCTCGCCACACGCATCGCTGCCGAGCGCGGCTGGCTTGCCGCGTCCGGGGTGAGTGTCTGGGTCGTGGTCTCGGAGAGTCGAACGAATCGCCGTCGCCTGGCCGCCCATCGTGCCCTGCTGCGAACCGCCTACCCGCTCGACGGCAGAACCATCGGCGCATGGCTGCGAGCTCCCCGCACCGGTCGCTGCCCTCTCGTTCATGACAGGTTTGCACCCGGTGAATGCAAGGCCCAGTTCGCGCGCGAATATCCGAGTTTCCCGACCGCGCGGGATCCGAGTTGAGCACGAATCGCAGGCCGGCCGTCCGTCGGAGGCCGTCAGGAGTTCGCGAGACCGGGCCTAGCAATCTGTGGATGCATAACTGGCAGGATCTCGCTCGGGGGCATGCAGGATCCGGCTCGGGGCAATGCAGGATCTCGCTCGGGCGAGGCAGGAGCAGCCTCGGTTGACCGATGCGGTCGAATCGGGCATCATCGGTGCAACACCGACCGCCTGAGTCGGGATTCCCTCCAGGAGACACATGGCCCTCCCCAATCCTGCCGCCGCCAAGGTACCCGCCGGCTACAAGTACGGCTGGCACGACCCCGAGATGAAGTCCCTCCATGTCATGAAGAAGGGGCTCAGCCGCGAGACGGTCGAGGAGATCAGCAGGATCAAGGGCGAGCCGCAGTGGATGACCGATCTGCGCCTGAAGGCCTATCGGCATTTCGAGGCCCGTCCCATGCCGACCTGGGGCGGCGACATGAGCCAGATCGACTTCCAGGACATCTTCTACTACGTCACCGCCACCGATAAGGCGGTCTCCTCCTGGGACGACGTGCCGGACTACATCCGCCGCACCTACGACCGGCTTGGGATCCCCGAGGCTGAGAAGAAGTACCTGGCCGGGGTCGGCGGGCAGTACGACTCCGAGGTGGTCTACCACAACATCCGGGCGGACCTGGAGAAGCTGGGCGTCATCTTTCTGGGCACCGACGAGGCGCTCGTCAAGTACCCCGAGATCTTCAAGGAGTACTTCGGCACCGTCATCCCGGCCAACGACAACAAGCTGGCCGCCCTGAACACCGCCGTGTGGAGCGGTGGCAGCTTCATCTACGTGCCGAAGGGGGTCCACGTCGAGCTGCCGCTGCAGGCCTACTTCCGGATCAATACCGAGAACATGGGCCAGTTCGAGCGGACCCTGATCATCGCGGACGAGGGGAGCAGCGTGCATTACGTCGAGGGCTGCACCGCCCCGACCTACACCACCGCCAGCCTCCACTCGGCCGTGGTCGAGATCATCGTCAAGAAGGGCGCTCGCGTTCGGTACACGACGATCCAGAACTGGAGCCATAACGTCTACAACCTGGTCACCAAGCGCGCCGTGGCCTACGAGGACGCCGTGATGGAGTGGGTCGACGGCAACCTCGGCTCCAAGCTGACGATGAAGTACCCCTCCATCTACCTGCTCGGCGAGCGAGCGCACGGAGAGGTGCTGAGCATCGCCTTCGCCGGCAGCGACCAGCACCAGGACGCCGGCGGCAAGGTGATCCATGCCGCGCCCAACACGACCAGCCTCATCACCTCCAAATCGATCAGCCAGGGCACGGGGCGCACGAGCTACCGCGGCCTGATCAAGGTCTACCCCGGCTGCCACGGCAGCAAGTCGACCGTGCGCTGCGACGCCCTGATCCTCTCCGACGAGGCGCGCTCCGACACCTACCCGTATATGGAGATCGACGAGGAGGACGTGACCATCGGTCACGAGGCGACGGTCTCCAAGGTCGGCTCCGAGCAGCTCTTCTACCTGATGAGCCGGGGGCTGGACGAGGCCGAGGCGAGCGCCATGATCGTCAACGGCTTCATCGAGCCGATCGTCAAGGAGCTGCCGATGGAGTACGCGGTCGAGATGAATCGCCTGATCCAGCTCCAGATGGAAGGCGCGGTCGGCTAGGCCGATGCCCGTGCAGGCGCCGGCTGCGCTCGACGCGACCACGGTCGAGCAGGTCTCGCGCGGCGAACCCGCCTGGCTCGGAGCGCTGCGTTCCGGCTGGTGGCGCCGCGTGGAGGCCGCTCCGTGGCCGGCCGATACGCAGGAGGAGTGGAAGCGGACCTCGCTCGACGACCTGCCGCGTGACACTGGCCTGCTCCTCGACCCGCCGCTGGCAACCTACGAACTCGATCCCGAGCTGGCGGCCCGCGGGGTCATCTTCTCCGACCTCGCCACCGCGGTGCGTGAGCATCCCGACCTCGTGAAGGCGCATCTCGGCCGCAGCGACACGCTCGACGCGCAGATGCCGTTCTGGGGCCGCTCGCTGGCGGCCTGGACCGGCGGCAGCTTCCTGTACGTGCCGGCGCGCGTCGCGATCGACGGCCCGCTGGTCGCGCATACCACCCTCCCCGGCGGCGCCTACAGCTACTTCCCGCACACCCTGGTGGTGCTCGAGGAGGACGCCTCTGCCACGCTCCTCGAGGAGATCTCCTCACCGGACGGGAACGCGATCTGGTTCGGCGGCACCGGTGACCTGCAGGTCGGCTACGGCGCGAAGCTGCGCTACGCGAACCTGCAGCGGCTCGGCGACGGGGCGTGGCGGATCGGGGCGCAGCGGGTCGAGGTCGGTCAGGACGCCAACGTCACGACCCTCAATGCGGAGATCGGCTCGTTCATCAGCAAGGTCGGCATGGACGTGCGCATGACCGGCAAGGGCGGCACGAGCCGCCTGCTGGGCCTGCTGGCGGCGGGCGATGCGCAGCGAGTCGACTTCAACTCCTGCCAGGACCTGGTCGGGAGCCACACCACCTCGGACCTGCTCTACCTGTCAGCCCTGTACGACGAATCGCACGCTGCCTTCTACGGTGTCACTCGCGTCCGCCCCGAGGCCAAGGGGACGAGCTCCTACCAGGAGTGCCGCAACCTGCTCCTCTCGCCAAAGGCCGGCGCGGAACCGATCCCGGTGCTCGAGATCGAGACGAACGACATCCTGCGCTGCGGACACGGCGCCACCGCCGGCGCGATCGACCCGATCCAGCGCTTCTACGCCCAGAGCCGGGGCCTCTCGGCCGACGCGGCGGAGCGCATGATCGTGCGCGGCTTCTTCGAGCGGGTCGTCTCCCAGATCGACTCGGAGCCGATCAAGGCTCGCGTCCTCGAGGCACTGGCGCCGCGCATCGGCCAGACCGACGAGGTGGCGGCATGACGACCGGCTTCGCGGCCGGGCTGCGTGCCAGCGACATCGCGCCCGGGACGGTGGTCAGCATCGTGGTGGCCGGCCATCCGCTCGCCGTCGGGCACACCGAGGACGGACGCTGGGGAGCGATCGACGACGTCTGCACCCATGATGGCGGCGACCTGGCCGACGGCGAGCTCGATGGCGACGCGGTCGAGTGTCCGCGGCATGGTGGCCGCTTCGACCTTTTCACCGGTCGCGTCCTGGCGCTGCCGCCGGTCCTTCCGGTCAGGGCCTACCCGGTGCACCTCGATGGCGATGAGATCGTGGTGGACCTGGGATGAAGCTCTCCACTCGCGCGGAGTACGGGATCCGGGTGCTGGTTGCACTCGCCAAGGCTGACCTTGAGCGGCCCACCTCGCTGGCCGGCATCGCCCGCGCCGACAAGCTGCCGCACGCCTACATCGAGCAGCTGGTGGGAGCGCTGCGGCGTGCCGGCCTGGTGACCGCCACGCGCGGACACGCGGGCGGCTACCGTCTCGCCCGCCCGGCGGCGGAGATCAACCTGGTCGATGCTGTGCGTGCCCTGGACGGCCCCATCCTGGAGATGCCGTGCGGTGGCCCCGCCGACCTCGAGTCGTGCGATCGTCCGCAGGATTGCAGCGTGCACGAGGTCTTCGAGCGGCTCCAGAACTCGCTGAATGACACCCTTGGCGGCCTGACCCTGGCCGAGGTCGCCGCCGGCAGCGGCGGGCCTCCGTATCCACCCATCGTGCGACGCCGCCACGCCGCCGCCGCCGCCGCCGCCGCCCACGCCAAGTCCCTGTCGGCCCCATCGGCCGCGCAGCCGAACTAGAAGGAGCCGTTGCAGACGCGCATGACCGACGAATTGGAGATACGCGACCTCGAGGTGAGCATCGCGGGCAAGAAGATCCTCAAGGGCCTCTCGCTGACCGTGAAGGTCGGCGAGGTGCACGCGCTGATGGGCCCCAACGGATCGGGCAAGACGAGCCTGGCCTTCACGCTGATGGGCCATCCCGACTACCACGTCGACGCCGGCAGCATCACCTGGGCCGGCGAAGACCTGTTGCGCGGCCCGACGCCGCTCGGGATGTCGCCGGACAAGCGGGCACGGCTGGGACTGTTCCTGGCGTTCCAGTATCCGAGCGCCATCCCGGGCGTGACGGTCGCCAGCTTCCTGCGGAACATCTACAACGCGGTCCATCATCCGAAGCCGGTCGATGAGTCGGGGGAACAGTCGATCAAGTACACCGGCATCCCGCTCGCGAAGTTCCGTAAGCTGATGGAAGAGAAGATGGCGCTCCTGCATATGGATCCCGCCGTGGCAGCCAGATACGTCAACGAAGGCTTCTCCGGCGGCGAGAAGAAGCGCCTGGAGATGCTCCAGATGGCGGTCCTCAACCCCCGCATGGCGATCCTGGACGAGACCGACTCAGGGCTCGACATCGACGCCCTGCGGACCGTGGCCGAGGGGATCAACGCCACCCTCTCACCGGAGATGGGGGTCCTCATGATCACCCACTACCAGCGCATGCTGAACTACGTGAAGCCGCAGTTCGTCCACGTCCTGCTCGATGGTCGGGTGGTCATGTCGGGTGGCGAGGAGCTGAGCCAGAAGCTCGAGGCGAACGGCTACGACTGGGTGCGCGAGCAGGTCGGCCTGCCATCGGGGGTCGGCGACGAGGTCGCCGAGCCTGTGGCAGAGCACGTCTAGACTGGGCCGATGGCAGTCGAGCCGGCGCTGAGCACGAAGGTCCCCGGAGGGTTCTCCGGGACCGCGCTGCGAGCCGATTTCGCGGTCTTCGACAACCTCACCGGCAGCGGGAAGCGGCTCGTCTTCCTGGACGCAGCTGCCTCGTCGCCGAAGCCGCGCAGCGTGGTCGACGCCATGGCCGACGCCTATTCGCACCACTACGCCAACGTGCACCGCGGCATCTACGAGCTCTCCGAGGACGCGACCACCCGTTTCGAGGCGGCGCGCGGCAAGGTGGCGACCTTCATCGGCGCGCCCAGCAAGCGCGAGATCGTCTTCGTCCGAAACGCCACGGAGGCGATCAACCTGGTCGCCTTCAGCTGGGGCCGTACCAACCTCAAGGCCGGCGAGCGCATGCTGACCACCCAGCTGGAGCACCACGCCAACATCGTCCCGTGGCAGCAGCTCACCCGCGAGGTGGGCGCCACCCTCGACTACGTCGCGATCACCGATGACGGCTGCCTCGACATGGACGATCTGCGCACCAAGCTGGCCGCCGGACCGAAGCTCCTGGCGGTGGCTGCGGTCAGCAACGCGTTGGGCACCATCAACCCGCTCGCCGAGATCATCGCCATGGCGCATGAGGCCGGCGCGCTGGTCCTGGTCGACGCCGCGCAGGCGGCGCCGCATATGCCGATCGACGTGGCCGCACTCGGCTGCGACTTCCTGGCACTGTCGGGCCACAAGATGCTCGGCCCGTCGGGGATCGGTGCCCTCTGGGGACGACGCGAGCTGCTCGATGCGATGCCGCCCTTCATGACCGGCGGCAGCATGATCATCAAGGTCACCATGGAGGGCGCGGAGTGGAACGAAGTGCCCGCCAAGTTCGAGGCCGGGACGCCGGCGATCGTCGAGGCGATCGGCCTGGGAGCGGCGATCGACTACCTGACGAACCTGGGCATGGCCAACGTGCGTGAGCACGAGCGTTACCTGTTCGAACACGCATGGGCGGCACTCGATGCGCTCCCTGGCGTGCGCCTCTTCGGCCCTGCCGATCCGGCGATCCACGCCGGTGTGATCAGCTTCGTGCTCGACGAGGCCCATCCGCACGACGTGGCCACCATCTTCGACAGCGAGGGCGTGGCGGTCCGTGCGGGCCACCACTGCGCGCAGCCGGTGATGCTGCGCTACGACATCCCGGCCACCACGCGCGCGAGCTTCTACGTCTACAACGACCTCGACGATGTCGAGGCGCTCACCGCAGCCGTCGGTGCCACGCAGACGCTCTTCGCGGACTGATCCGATGGACAACCTGTACCGCGACTTCATCCTGGGGCACTACAAGCGCCCTCATAACAAGGGCTACCTGGACCCGCACGACCTCCACTTCGCCGATTCGAATCCGACCTGCGGCGACGAGATGAGCATGACCCTGCGCCTCGACGCGGCCGGGGCTGCGATCGCCGACGTCGCCTTCGACGGACGCGGCTGCGCCATCAGCCAGGCATCCGCTTCGATCCTGACCGATGGCCTGCGCGGGCAGAGCCTGGACGAGGTCAAGGCGATGGATCCCAAGTCACTGCTCGACGAGCTCGGCGTGCCGATCGGGCCGGCACGGCTCAAGTGTGCGCTGCTCTCCTACAAGGTCCTGCAGGGCGCGGTCAGCGGCGGCGAGGTCGCCTGGCCGGCCGAGGCAGAGGCCGCCGGCTGAACGTGGCTCCCGCGACTCCATTCCGTGAGGTGAGCGCCGCCGAGGCGCTCGAGCTGGCCGCCTCGGGCTGGCGGATCCTGGACGTGCGCGAGCAGGTCGAGTGGAACGAGGGCCACATCCCCAGCGCGACGCTGCTGCCGCTGGCTGACCTGCCGGCGCGGATCGGCGAAGTGGCACCCGACCGGGGCGCGCCGCTGCTGGTGCACTGCGCCGTCGGCGCCCGCTCGCTGCGCGCGTCCCAGTGGTTGCTGCAGAACGGCTACACACAGGTGGCCAGCCTGAAGGCGTCGCTCCTCGACTGGCGCCGGCTGGGCGGGGCCTGGGAGGCCCCCGAGCAGCTGCTCACTCCGGCCCAGCAACGACGCTACAGCCGCCAGACGCTGATCCCGGAGATCGGCCAGGCGGGGCAGCGCAAGCTCCTCGACAGCAGGGTGCTGCTGATCGGCGCCGGAGGGCTCGGCTCGCCGGCCGCGATGTACCTGGCGGCGTCGGGGATCGGCACCATCGGCCTGGTCGACGACGACGTGGTCGACGAGAGCAACCTGCAGCGCCAGGTGCTCCACGCCTCGGACCGCGTGGGGATGCCCAAGACAGAGAGCGCGCGCATGACGCTCAACGCCCTCAATCCCGAGACCAGGGTGGTCGAGCACCGAGAGCGGCTCGACGCCGGCAACGTCGAGCGGCTGATCGCCGGCTACGACGTGATCGTCGACGGCACCGACAACTTCGACACGCGCTACCTGCTCAACGACGCGGCGGTGAAGCTGCGCAAGCCCGTGGTCCACGGCTCGATCTATCGCTGGGACGGCCAGGTGACCACCTTCATCCCGTTCGAGGGGCCGTGCTACCGCTGCATGTACCCGACCCAGCCGCCGCCCGAGCTGGCGCCCGCGTGCGCCGTCGCCGGCGTGCTGGGCGTGCTGCCGGGGATCGCCGGCCTGATCCAGGCCAATGAGGTCTTCAAGTTGGTCCTGGGAGTGGGCGAGACGCTCGCCGGCCGCCTGCTCATGTTCGACGCCATGGCGACCGACTTCTCCGAGGTGAAGATCTGGCGCGACCCCGCCTGCCCCGCGTGCGGCGAGGGAACGGTCCAGTGAGCACGGTGAAGATCCCGCCGGTCCTGCGGGAATCGGTCGGGGGCAACCGCAGCCTGCCTGCGCAGGGGGCGACGGTGAACGAGGTCCTGGCCGACCTGTTCGCAAACCACCCAGCACTGCGTGACCGCGTGACCGAGGACGGTGCGCTCTCCCCGTTCGTCAACGTCTACGTCAACGACCGTGACGTGCGCTACCGCGACGGACTCGACACCGCGGTCGGCCCCGACGACACCGTGATCCTGCTGCCCGCCATGGCCGGAGGCGCCCGCTAGCCCCATGCGCGACCTGGTCGCAGCCATCGGCAACACGCCGATGGTCGAGCTGCCGCACCTCACGCCATCCCCGCGGATCAGGCTGTGGGCCAAGATCGAGGGGGCCAACCCGACCGGTTCGGTGAAGGACCGCATTGCGCTGGCGATGCTCGACGACGCGGAGGCATCTGGAGCCCTGCGGCCGGGGCAGATGATTCTCGAGCCGTCGTCGGGCAACACGGGAATCAGCCTGGCCATGATCGGTTCGCGGCGGGGTCACCCGGTGCGGATCGTGATGCCGGACAACACGACGCCCGAGCGCGAGCAGTTGCTGCGCCTGTACGGGGCCGAGATCGTCTTCTCGCCAGGCGCGGAGGGCTCGAACGGCGCCATCCGGCTGGCGCCGGAGCTGTCCGCAGCCGATCCGTCGCGCTGCATGCCGTACCAGTACGGCAACGCGGCCAACCCGCGTGCCCACGAAGAGGGCACCGGACCCGAGATCCTGGCCGCGGTTCCAGAGATCGACGTCTTCGTGGCGGGGCTCGGCACCGGCGGAACCCTCACCGGTGTCGGCCGCTTCCTGAAGCGTGAGCGGCCCGGGGTACGGATCATCGCCGCGGAGCCACTCCCCGGGGAGCAGGTGCAGGGGCTCCGCTCGCTCGAGGAGGGGTTCGTGCCGCCGGTGCTCGACGCATCGGTCCTGGACGACCGGTTCCTGGTGAGCAATCGCGATGCGCTGCTCGGGGTGCGGCGGCTGCTGCGCGAGGAAGGGATCTTTGCCGGCCTCTCATCCGGTGCCGCCATGCACGTGGGGCTGCGCGTCGCCTCCGAGATGAGCGAGGGGCAGGTCGTCGTGCTTCTCGCCGACGGCGGCTGGAAATACCTCTCGACCGGGATCTACGACCGCGATCCCGATGAGCTCGAGGACGAGCTGGAGCGCTCGCTGCTGTGGTGAGCGGGCTCGTCCTGCCGCCATCCGTGGCAGATGAGCTGCTCGCCCACGCGCGCGCCGAGCTGCCGAACGAGGCGTGCGGCCTCCTCTCGGGCTCCCTGGCGACCGCACTGGCCACGCGCTTCCATCCAGCCCGCAACGCCGAGGCCTCGCCCCTGCGCTACAACGTGCATCCGGAGGACCTGGTGAGGGTCACCTTCGCCATCGAGGAGGCCGGCGAGGAGCTGGTTGCCATCTTCCACTCCCACACCCTCTCGCCCGCGGTGCCATCGGCAACCGACCTGCGCGCGGCGATGTATCCCGACCCGTTCTACCTGCTCGCCAGCCTGGCCGATCCCGATGCGCCGCCCGAACGCGCCCTGCGCGCGTGGCGGATCGAGGGCGGCGAGTCGTCCGAGGTGCCCCTGACGATCGGGTAACCTGTCGGGCGATGGCCATCATCACGACCGCCGGAACCCCCTTCGCCGACGCCGTCTATGCCGATCGGCTGCTGCGCGCCACCGCCGAGGCGGCCACGCGCGGGATCGGGGCGCTGCTCGTCACGCCATCGGTCGACTACCAGTACCTGCTCGGCTACTCCGCTCCGGCGCTCGAGCGGCTCACCTGCCTCATCCTGCCGGTCGAGGGAGCCCCGGCGCTGGTCCTGCCGCGCCTGGAGGAGCCACTGGCTCGCCATGAGCTGGGGCCGTTGGCGGAGGGCCTGGAGATCGTCACCTGGGACGAGACGGACGACCCGTTCCGGCTCGTCAGCGCGCGCCTGCGGGGGATCCTCCGCGTGGGGCTGCAGGACCAGATGTGGTCGCGCTTCGTGCTGCGGCTGCGCGCCCTGCTCGACCCGGCCGAGCTCGTGGACGCATCACCGGCGATTGGCGCCGTGCGACGCATCAAGTCGCCCGAAGAGGTCGATCGGCTGCGGGCAGTCGCGGCTGCCGCCGACGAGGCGATGCGCGGGATCATGGGCGAGCGCCTCTCCGGCCGCACCGAAGCCGACGTCAGCCGGCGCATCCAGCACCTGCTGCTCGAGGCAGGCCACGAGACGGCCGACTTCGCCATCGTCGGCTCCGGCCCGAACTCCGCCAGCCCGCACCACAGCCCCGGGGACCGGGTGATCAAGGCGGGCGACGCCGTCGTGCTGGACATCGGCGGCATGCGCGCCGGCTATTGCTCCGATACGACCCGCACCGCCTTCGTGGGTGAGCCGCCCGCCGACTTCGCCGCCATGTACGAGGTCCTGCGCCTGGCGCAGGCTGCTGCGTGTGACGCGGTCGCCCCTGGCGTTCCGGCGCGCGACGTCGACCGCGCCGCCCGGCGGATCATCGAGGAGGCCGGGTACGGCGACGCCTTCATGCATCGGACCGGCCACGGCATCGGGGTCGAGACCCACGAGGAGCCGTACATCGTGGAGAGCAACGACGAGCCGCTCATGGCCGGCCACGCCTTCAGCATCGAACCGGGGATCTACATCACCGACCAGTGGGGCGCACGGATCGAGGACATCGTGGTCTGCACCGATGCCGGCGGCGAGCGCCTGAACACCAACAGCACCGAGCTCCACATCGTCGACTAGTCCCGGAACGGATCGGCATTAACCTGTCGGGCCGCGCCTCGCGCTTGGCCGACCAGGATCACGCCAACCACAACCACCAGGCCCGACACCGCCGCCGCAAGCGCTATGCCGGTCAGGTCAGGCGCCATGCTGCAGTTGTCGACGGAGGAGCACCACGCGCCGATGTGCCAGCCGTTGACCTCCAAGTAGAGCCACGACGCGACGACCAGGAAGGTCACGATCCCCATCGACAACGCAAGAGCTCGAACTCGCATCGCTGCAGACTAGCAAGCGGCCGCGCGGGTCCGCATCAGAGCAGTGACGTTAAGGGGCACCGTTCCGCTGTCAAGCCCGCTTGTGCAACCGTGCAGTCGCGCAAGAGTGCGGCACAAAAGCACGACAGCACGATGGATCGTGACGCCGCGCTTACCCCGCCCCCGTCCCTGCCTGATCGCCGGAGCGGTAGGACGCCACCAGCGCAGTGAGGACGCCATCGATCGCTGCCGTGCCCTCGCGGTAGGCAGACGTCAGGTCGGAGAGGTCGGCCGCGCGACGGCGCAGGTGCGCCCCGATCGCCTCCAGCACGGGGCTCCGATAGAAGAGGAACGCCTCGACCGCCTCGGCCAGCGAGAGGCCCGCCT
This sequence comes from Candidatus Limnocylindria bacterium, assembly GCA_038322875.1. GTDB lineage: Bacteria > Chloroflexota > Limnocylindria > QHBO01 > QHBO01 > CF-167. The sequence goes on from JBBQGI010000006.1 coordinate 41,112, forward strand.
TCGATGCCTCGGCGCCATACAGCGCCCCCATCTTCTCCGCCTCGCCGAGGAGCAGGGTGCGTTCGGCACGCTTGCCGGCAGCCACGTACTCCAGCACGAGGTTGAAGGTCCGCTGACCCCAGCGGCGGAAGTCGGCGCGCTGCTCGGCGTTGAGCCGTGCCTGCCACGGCGGCGTGGCGGCACCGCTGCGCGCCATGCGCCGATGCACCTCGCCGGAGATCGTGCCCGCCGAGCCGGTCAGCCGCGCCACGCCGTAGCGATGGCGACGCGGAGCGTTGATCATCGCCTCGAGGGCGGACTGCAGGAAGCGGCGATGGCCGCCCGGCGTCACGAAGCTCTCGACCCGGCCGCTGTCGGCCCAGCGCCGCAGCGTGTCGGGTGCCACGCCGCAGAGGCGGCTGGCGGCGCCGAGCGCCAGCCAGGGATCGTCCGGGGTCGCCGTCATGCGCCGCGCAGCTCGGTGGCGGTCAGCGAGCCCATCTCGTGCCAGAGGCGCACCAGCGCGTCCATCCCGCCGCGGTAGTTGGCGAGTGGCATCCACTCGTTCGGGGCATGGAAATTGCCGTTCGGCGAGGCGAACCCGATCATCACGCTCGGCAGGCCGAGGACGTTCTGCATCGCCGCGGCCACCGGGATCGAGCCGCCAGAGCGGTGATAGAGCGGGACCTTGCCGAACGCCTGCTCGAGCGCCCGGGCCGCGATCTTCACGCCCGGATGGTCGAGCGGCGTGATCAGCGGCTGGCCGCCCTGCACCACCTTGACCTCGACCCGCACGGTGGGCGGCGCGATCGATTGGAGGTGGTCGATCATCAGCTGCTCGATCTCGCGGTGATCCTGGTCCGGGACCAGGCGACAGCTGATCTTGGCGCCGGCAAAGGCCGGGATGATCGTCTTCGAACCCTCGCCGGAGTAGCCGCCCCAGAGGCCGTCAACGTCGAAGGTGGGGCGCGCCGAGAGGCGCTCCAGCAGCGTGTAGCCCGGTTCGCCGTCCATCGGTCCGGTGACCTTGATCCGCGCGGCCCAATCGGCCTCGTCGAATGGCTCGGCGGCATAGACGGCATGCTCCTCGCTGGTCAGGTCGCGGACGCGGTCGTAGAAGCCGGGGATGGTGATGCGGCCATGTCCATCGGTGAGGGAGGCCAACATCTGGACCAGGACGTTGGCCGGGTTGTCGACACCGCCCCCGAAGCCGCCCGAATGCAGGTCCTGGAACGGCCCGAAGACCCGGACATCCCAGTAGGCGATGCCGCGCAGGCCGTAGGTGATGGCAGGCGTCCCCTCGTCATCCTGCATGTCCGAGTCCGAGACGATGCAGACGTCGCCGGCGAGCAGCTCGGGGTGCGTCTTGACGAAGGTCTCCGATGGCTCGGCCTCGTGCTCCTCGTCGCCCTCGAAGAAGAAGCGCAGGTTGACCGGCAGGCTCCCCACCCCCTGCAGCCAGGCCTCGGCCGCCTTGATGTGCATGAAGAGCTGTCCCTTGTCGTCGCCCGAGCCGCGGGCATAGACGATGTCGTCCTCGTAGCGCGGCTCGAACGGCGGCCGGACCCACTCGTCGAGCGGATCGACCGGCTGCACGTCGTAGTGGCAGTAGGCGATCAGGGTCGGCGCGTCGGGACCGGCGTGCAGCCAATCGGCGGTGACGATCGGGTGGCTGCTCGTCTCGGTGAGGGTGGCGTGCTCCGCGCCGATCCGGGTCAGCTCCGCCGCGATCCACTCGGCGGCGCGACGCACGTCGCCGCGTCGCTCCGGATCGGCGCTGACCGACGGGATGCGGAGGAACTCGTCGAGGCCCTTCAGGTGCTCGTCGGCGTGATCGCGCAGGTAGGCGAGGGCGGTGTCGAGGTTGGTCATGGACCGATGATAGGGGCGAATCGGCCTAGCTGAAGCGACCGGTCAGGAAGCCGACGAAGAGCACGATCGCGACGGCAGGGAGGATGGCTCCGGCGCGCAAGGCGCGCGGCCAGGCGGGTCCCCCAAGAAAGGCATAGACCGGGATTGCGATCGGAAAGATGAAGACGCCAACCGACCACGCCACGCGCTGGCGGAAGGTGAAATCCGGCCGGTCCTGGATGTCCAGCCAGTAGGCCGCGATCATGATGAAGCCGCCGACCACGCAGACGGCGAAGAGGGTCCAGATGACGGGCAGCACCCAGCGATCCTAGCGCCCAGGGCGGTGCCAGCTATTCGCCGAGCTCGGCGCGCCGCCGCGCCAGGTCGTCCGGACCGGTGAGCATGTCTCCCAGGAAGCGCAGCGGCCGGCGTCGCGGCAGTCGCGGCTCGCGCTCGGGGAGGAGCGCACGCATCGCCGCCTGAACCTGCTCGTCGAGCGCGGCCCGCCCCTCGCGTCCACGGGCCTTCGCTGTGGGAATCGGGTCGCCGTAGCGAAAGGTGACGCGTTTACGGAACCAGAGGAAGGTGCTGCCGACGATCGCGCACGGCACGATGGGGACGCCACTAGCCGCGGCGAAGGCCACCGCGCCTTCCTCGAAGGGGAGCAGATCGGTCTCGCGGAAGCCGACCCTCCCCTCGGCGAAGATGCCGAGCACGCCACCCGCCGCGAAGACGCGGCGGACCGCCCGGACGGCCGAGGTGAGCGTCGTCTTCTCCGGGTTGTACGGGATGACGCCGCCGTAGAAGGCCATCAGCCGATTCTTGAAGCCGCGCGAGAAATCGGCCTCCTTGGGACCGAACCAGGTGATGCGGGGCGATTCCGGCGTGGCGGCCAGCGCGAGCATCGGGTCCCAGCCGTTGTGATGGTTGATGACCAGGCAGAACGGCGCGGCCGGCCAGCGGTCGAGCCCCTCGGTGCAAATCTCGAACAGGAGTCGCACCAGCAGCACGTCAACCCAGCGCATGGCCCGATAGCGTGGCGTGACCTCGACGCTCAGCTCACGGGGCCCTGTCCGACGGGCGCGCTCCGCGGCGGGGTCGGTCAAGCGGCCGACACCGATGCCGCGTCCAGCGTGCCGCCGCGCGCCGGCTCGGTCACCCGCCGCAGCGCCCACGCGCCGATCACCAGCTCGAGCGCCATCAGCAGGAAGATGGCGCGATAGGCGACCTCCGGCCCGAGCGTGGCGAGGCTGATCCCGAAGACCAGCAGCCCGCCAACCGTGCTGGCGATCGGTCCGGCACTGGCCACCGCGATGTTGCTGATGCCCATGTAGCGGCCCGATTCGGCCTTCGGGATGATGTCGGTCATCAGCGCCCAGTCGACGCCCAGGAAGACGCCGCTGCAGATCCCGATGGGCACCGCGCCGGCCACCACCATCCAGTAGGACGGTCCCAGGCCGATGATCACTGCCCCCAGCACGCCGAGCCCGATGGCGACGAAGAGGACCGGCTTGCGGCCGATCCGCGAGGAGATCCAGCCACCCGGCACGGCGCTCAGGAGAGCCGCGACGGCGACGGTGAGGATGATCGGGAACTGCGACGACTGGGCCCGATCGGGGTCCATGTGGTGCGCGTTCTCCAGGAAGAAGACGGCGAACGCCTGGAGCGATACCAATGCAGTCAACACGAAGAGCCGGCTGATGAGCAACCAGACGTAATCGCGGTTGGCCAGGAGATCGGTGCCCCAGGCGCTGAAGGCGCGCTCGCGCAGCGTTTTGGTGGTCGGCGGAGCGGGGCGGTCGGGCACGATGAGGACGGTGATCAGCATCGTGACCACCTCGACCAGGGCGATCGCCGCGAAGAGCCCCAGGGTGATCTCGGGGAAGCCGACGATCCCGGGCAGGATCGCCACGAAGATGATGGCCAGTCCCGGTCCCAGCAGGTTGCCCGCGATGTTCGCCGCACCGAGCAGCCCCGAGGCGATGCCCACCTGCTTCCCCGGAACGAGGTCGGGGATGTAGCCCTGGTACGGACCCTGGGCGAAGTTGCTGCTGAACTGGAGCAGCGCCACGGCGACCACGAAGGCCCAGTAATTCTGGTTCCAGAATGCCCAGGCGGCGACGGTCAGGAAGAGGAGGTCGAGGCCGGTGCCGATCAGGATGTACGGCTTGCGCCTGCCCATTCTCGACCGGGTGTGGTCGCTGATGGCGCCCATGGTCGGCTGCACCAGGATCGCGATCAGGACGCCGGCGGTGGTGATGACACCAATGGCCAGCCCCGCGAGCGGATGCGTGGAGCTGCCCAGAACGCCCTTTGACTCCACCAGGCGGGGAATGACGCTGAAGGTGAATGCTCCCCACAGCGTGGTGATCGCCAGCCAGTAGGCGGTGACGGCGAGCAGCTGCCCCCAGCTCAGGACCGACTTGGGGCGACCGAATTCATCCCGATCGTCAGCGGCGGTCGGGGCTGCCGGGACCTCGTCCATGTGGCGCGCCTCCTCTCCCGACGCGCAGCCTACGACGACGGCATCCAGGACGGAAGCCCCTCCCCGGACTGCTGCGCGATCCTGCCCGCGCGGTATCATCCGCCGCGTGATCGATCCCATCGCCCTGCGCCTGGGGCCCCTCTCCGTCCACTGGTACGGGATCATCATCGCCAGCGCGATCCTGTTCGCGGCCTGGCTGGGGACCGCCGAGGTGCGACGGCGCGGCGAGGACCCCGAGGTCGGCTGGTCGATGCTGCTGTGGGTGACCGCCGGCGGCGTGATCGGCGCGCGCCTGTATCACGTCTACGACCAGTGGTCGGCGGTGTACAGCAAGGATCCGCTTCTCGCCCTGCAGGTCTGGAATGGCGGCCTGGGGATTCCCGGCGCCGTGGCGGGCGGGGCGCTGGCGCTCTGGATCTACACGAGGGTAAAGGG
>JBBQGI010000007.1:0-31585 GCA_038322875.1 Candidatus Limnocylindria bacterium
TCTTCGGGGGTGGCGCAGCCGACCGATCCGGCGGCCACGAAGTGGCTCCGGCCAACCAGGCGGTGGAATGCCTCGTGGGTGTGTCCGAAGCAGAGCAGGTCATCGGCCTGATCGCTGCTGACGCGCGCGAAGACGCGGCTCGGCCGGTCGCTCCACAGGTACTCGTTCTGCCGCAGGGGAGATCCGTGGAAGAGGAGGATCGAGCGTTCGTCGACCGTGAAACGCTCGGCGGCCGGCAGCTGCCGCAGCCACGCGCGCTGCTCGTCGCTGGTTCGCGCGATCGTCCAGGCCAGGGAGCCGAGCCCCGCGGCCTCATCCTCCGGACCTGCCCAGGTGACGCCCGGATGCTCGCGGCGCAGCCCAACCGCCTCGTCCCAGTTGCCCTGGATGACGGGGACCTCGAGACGGCGCAGCTCATCGATCACCTCGCCGGGGTGCGGCCCCCGACCGACGAGGTCACCGACGCACCACAGGGTCTCGCAGCCGAGGGCGAGCACATCGTCGAGCACCGCTTGGAGCGCAGGCAGGTTGGCGTGCAGGTCGGCAATCACGGCGATCCGCATGGGCGGCATTCTGCCCGGCACGCGGCCGCGGGCAATCCCCCGCGGGCAGGACTTCGGTTCCGTCGCCAGCAACCCCGCCGCAGCGGGCTTGCTGAACGAGTTCAGCTGGCGACCGCTCCCGCGAAGGGCGCGGCGATGACACTGATCCGGCCGGCCACGGTGCGCGCCAGCTCGCGCAGAGCAGCGGCGGCCACCGAGGTCTCGCTCGCCGGGTGCTGCGACGAGGTGATCGGGGCGCCCGCATCGCCGCCGGCCCGCACGCCGGGCTCGAGCGGGATCCGGGCCAAGACCTCGAGCCCCAGCTCGCGGCTGAGGCTGTCAGCCCCCCCGGTGCCGAAGATGTCGTGCAACGTGCCGCAGTCGGGACAGATGAAGCCGCTCATGTTCTCGACGACGCCCAGGGTCCGCACGTTGACCTTGTTGAACATGGCGATCGCCTTGCGCGCGTCGAGCAGGCTCACCTCCTGCGGCGTCGTGACCACCACGGCGCCGGAGAGCGGGATCAGCTGGCTCAGGCTCAGCGCGGCGTCGCCGGTGCCGGGCGGCAGGTCGACCACCAGGTAGTCGAGCTCACCCCATTCCACGTCGCGCAGGAACTGCTGGATGGCCGAGTGGATCAGGGGGCCGCGCCAGATCACCGGCGCCCCGCCGGTCAGGAAGTACTCGATGCTCATCATCTGCACGCCGTGCGCCGTCACGGGGTTCACCCGCGAACCGACGCCGGTCACGTGCGACCCGCTGGTGCCCATCATCAGGGGCACGTTCGGCCCGGTGATGTCAGCGTCGAGCAGGCCGACCCGGGCTCCATCACGGGCGAGGCTGACCGCCAGATTGACCGCCACTGTCGTCTTGCCGACTCCGCCCTTGCCGGAGGCCACCGCGATCGTGTTCTTGACGCCCGGGATCAGATCCGCGGCGGGGCCGCCGAAGGAGCGTTTCACGTTGCTGGCCCAGTCGACGCGGACGACCGTGGCGCCGAGCGACGACAGGCCATCCACGATGTCCGATTCGATCTTCGCCTTCAACGGACAGGCGGGCGTGGTCAGCTCGACCGTGAGGTCGACCGTCGAACCGGTGATCTCGATCGTCTTGACCATGCCCAGGCTGACCAGGTCACGCCCGATCTCCGGATCCTTGACCAGCGCCAGGGCGGCCATGATGTTCTCGTCGGTGAGGCGGTGGGGGGTGCTCAGGGCGACTTCCTTTCAGGGTGATCTCGGTGCATGCTGCGCTCCGAGGGTAGCAGAGGGGCCCGCGAGACCGATGCTACCTATGTTGTGGTGAATCGGCTCAGGCGAGTCCGTCCCAGAGGCCGGTCTCGGACACTGGCGCGCCGCTTCCCGCAGGGACCGGCAGGTTCGAGTGTGCCAGCCGGTAGTGCTCGGATCCCAGGTACGCGTCGCGCACCTCCGGGCGCCAGTCGTGGAATGGCCCGGCCGACCCGGTCTGGGAGACGTGGCGACGAATCGCGGCCAGCTTGACCCGCGCCAGCTCCCCGAGCTCCAGGGTCAGCGTGTCGGTGCCATCCGGCGAGCCGTAGCTCTCTGGCGCCCGCTCGCCCAGGACCGCCACGTCGATCGCCGGAACGACCAGCTGGTACAGCTTCGCGGCGCGCCAGGCGACCTGGTCCTCCTCGATATCGTCCTCGTATGCGAGCGGCTCGGCGGCACGCTCGAAGGCGAGCTGCGTGGCCTTGCCGAGCACGACGTGATCCGGATCTCCGCTCACCCCCTCGGGTCCGAAGGTGAGGATCACCTCGGGCCGATGCATCCGGATCGGCTGCACGATGCGTCCCACCAGCTCCTCGAGGTCGACCTTGGCGAGCCCCTCCTCGGCGTAGTCGAGCATGCGCAGCACCCGAACGCCGAGCAGTCCCACCGATCGGCGCAGCTCGTCCTCGCGGACGGTGTCCAGGTTCCGCCAGATGACCGGCTTCTGATATGAGCGATTGCGGCCACCCGGGGCAGGGGCGGGGTCCAGCAGGCGCCGATCGAAGGCGCCCCGGGTGGCGCACACGACCACCGTGTAGGCGCCGGTGGCTGCGGCCTGGGCGATCGCCCCACCGAACCCGAATGCCTCGTCGCCGGGGTGGGCGACGACGACCATCAGGCTACGGGCAGGGTTCCGCTCCCGGACCGGCCGCCAGATCGAGGACACGGCCGGCAGTCTATCAGCCTAGACCTCGATCTCGAGGGCGATCGGCGCGTGAGAGTCCTCCGGCCGGGAGCGCGCAGCGCGATTGCTCTGCGAAGCCGCGGAGCGACCCAGAAAGGTCGCGGCGTGGGCCGTCTCGATCGCGCGGCGGATCTCGTCGAGCGACATCATCTCCGTGCGGAGCAGCAGCGCCAGCTCGTCACGCAGGTGCGAGCGGAGCATCTCCGGCCCGTCAGTCGAGAGGGTGAACGGCACCTCGTTTTCGATCAGCGAGCGCAGGATGAAGCGCATCTCGGCCGAGTTGCGCACTACCCGCGTGGTCAGGTTCGAGGTGGGGCAGACCTCCAGCACGATGCCTCGCTCCCGCAGCATGGCCATCACCGAAGGGTCGTAGGCGCTCTTCACGCCATGGCCGATGCGGGTCGGCTCGAGCGCCTCGACCGCCTCGCGCACCTCCTCGGGGCCGCCGGTCTCCCCCGCGTGCACGGTCACCCCGAGCCCGGCGCGGCGACATTCGGCGATCAGGTCGCGGTAGTCGGCGAAGTGGAAGCCGGGCTCGATCGGTCCGGCGATGTCGACCGCGACCACGCCCCGGCTGTGCCAGCTGATCGCCTTGGCGGCAATGATCTCGTTCAGGTCGCGACTGAAGGCCCGGTCGAGGCAGAGGATCAGGCCGGCGCGCACCTGGGGGTACTCGAGCACGGCGCGGTCCATGCCGCGCACCGCGGCGGCCACGATGTGGTCGAGGTCCTGCTCGCCGCCGCGGTTGCGCTTCATGGGGTTGAAGCGGAGCTCGATCTGGGTGATGTTGCTCTTGCGGTATGCCCCGCCGATGACCTCGTAGACGCTGCGCTCGACCGCGAGCGGGCTCGACTGGATCAGCTCGGTCCAGTGGAAGAGATCGAGGTAGGCGTCGAACGAGCGACGGCGCCGCCCAAACGTGATCAGGTCGCGGAAGGCCCAGTAGTCCTTCGTCGGCAGCCTGATCCCCTGCGCATGGGCGATCCCCCACATGACGGCTGGCGTGACCGCCGCGCCGAGATGCACGTGAAGCTCGGTGAGCGGGGTGCGGGGGTCGAGTCGGGGGTGGGGCATGGTCCTCGAACGGCGACGATTTGGCGGAGTGTAGCGCAGCGGGTGGCGCAGGCGCGCTCCACCCCCGATGCTAGAATCGCGGCGCCATGGAGCTCATTCGCAAGGCGATCGACTTCGTCGCCACCGGCCTCGGCGGGTTCGCTGCCACGCTCGCGCCGTACGCCTTCATCGGCCTGCTGGGTCTCTACCTGCTCTGGCTGGTGATCGGCTATCTGCGCGTCTCGCAGGTCGGCATCGACGCCCAGTCGGCGACGCTGCCCGCGCTCCCACTGCCACGCGCCTCGGATGGCGCACTCGACGCGCCGCGTGGCGTCCCCTACTGCACCAACGATGGCCTGCGCTATCCCCCCGGTGCGCGCTTCTGCACCCAGTGCGAGGCCGATCTGCTGGTCTCGTGCGCGAATTGCGGTGCAACCATTCGCGCCGCCGACGAGTCCTGTTACCGATGCGGCACCCACGCCACGCTGGCGACCGCATCCGACTGAGCGCCGCCGCCTGACGATCCGTCTGGCGGGCCGCCGGCAACGGACCAACTGACGCATGACCGCCTCCTCCGCACGCTCGGTCGCCACTCTCATTACGCTGCTCGGATCGGCGGCGATTGGTGTGGCCGCAACGCTCGTCGCGCTCGCGCGACCACTTCAACCGGTGCCCGAGGGTGGCCCGTCGACCCTGCGCCCGCAGGTCAGCGCCGCATCCACCGAACCTTCGTCGGAACCCTGCTGGCCGCCGTGCTCCTGCTTGCCTATGCGATCGGGGCGGTCGCCTTCGCCGCAGCCCTCGCCCAGATCGTGCAGCGCGCCGCGGGAGATCGGCTCGGCGGGCTGCCGTCCGCAGCGATCTGCGGGGCCGTCGCTCATCGGGCGGTCGTCCTCGCCTTTCCGGTCCTCACCGCGGCGATCGTGCTCGGATCGGTGTGGGCCAACCTCGCCTGGCGCTCCTACTGGAACAACGACCCCCGAAGGAGCTGGCCGCGGCCGCCACGTGGCTCGTCTACGGCTCCTACCTGCACGTGGCCGGGCGACGCGACCGATGGGCGCTGGCGGCACCCTGGCTGCTGGTGCTCGGCTTCGCCGCGATCCTCTTCACGTGGCTCGGAGCGGGGCTCGTCTTCGTCGGCCAGCATTCGTACGCCGGTTCCTGGCGAGACACGAGCCTAGTCGGCGGTGACCGACCTGGCGTATGCGCGCATCTCGGGGATGTCCGGGATCATCACCCAGCCACGCGTGCTGTTCGGCTCGAACCCAACGAAGAGGGAGAAGCGCGGCGGCTGGAGGACGATGGCGTTGACCTTGGCCGACGTCGAGCGCCGACCGATCTCGAGAAGCGTCGGCAGCTCGTCGACGGCGATATCGGTCTGGATCGACCCGAGCACGCGCGCGGTTCCGATCAACGCGCCCAACCCTGGATCGAGCCACTTGCGGACGAGCGCCAGGATCACCTGTTGCTGGCGCGCCGCCCGACCATAGTCGGAGTCGGCGCGTGTGCGGCTGAACGCCAGCGCCTGCGCCCCATCCAGGTGTGCCGGCCCCGGATCAAGGCGGAGGTGCACCGCGGAGTCCGAGATCCGCGTCCTGACCTCGACGTCGACGCCACCGACCGCGTCGACCATCCAGGTGAAGTCGTCCATGTCGATCCGGATGAAGCGGTCGATCGGGATATCCAGGAGCGTCGAGACCGTGTCACGCAGGGCATCCATGCCCGCCTTGTCGGCGATCCCATTGACCTTGTGCCGATAGATGGAGCCATCGGGCATCGGCAGGTCGACCAGGTCGCGCGGCAGGGACATCATCGCGATCTGCGACTTGTCGGCGCTGACGCTGATCACCATCAACGCATCGGTATTCCACTGCACCACGCCGTCCGCCCGGCGCGAGGTGCTGGTATCCGCCCCCGCGACCAGCACGGTGAAGCGGCCGGCCAGCATCGCCGCATCGAGCGGGATCGGCGTGGCGGTGGGCTGTGGCGTGGCCGTGGGGCTGGGGGTGGGGGCCTGCGTCGGAATGCTGCTCGGCGACGGCGAGGCGCCGGCGCAGCCGCTCAGCAGGAGACCGATGAAGACCCCCGCGACGACGCACTTCCTTCTCATCGCGACGGAATCCCCTCCGTCGCACGACCGGCGATGGTGGCGACCTGCGCCTTGACGCGCTCCGGGTCGGCGGTCGGCTCGTCGCACGCGTAACCGCGGCAGACATAGGCGGTCGGCTCGCCGTCTCGCATGGCCTTGCCCTCGAAGAGCGGCCAGGCCGCGACGGCGCCTGAGCTCGAGAGGGGCGCGATGACGAGATCGGGCGTGTATGGCAGCGCCGCGGCGCGGCGCAGGGCAAGCGAGCGCGGGTCGTCGCCGTCGCCGACGATCACGGCGTCGAGCGGCTCGCCGAGTGCACGGTCCGCCGCCGACAGCATTCGGCCGAACTGCGCCGGGTGGCGATCGAGCGCCGGACCCACGGCACGCAGGATGCTGCGAGCCCGGCGATCGTGATCCGCTTCGCCCGTGAGCAGCGAGAGGCGCAGCAGCACGTCGGCGGCCACCGAGTTGGCGGACGGCGTCGCCCCGTCGATCAGCGACCTGGGTCGAGCGACCAGGGCGTCATGCTCGGCGCTGGTATCGAAGAAGGTGCCGCTTGCATCGTCCCAGAAATCGGCCACCGCGCGATTCATCAACGCAACAGCGAGCTCGAGGTCGGCGACGTCGCCCAGCGCGGCGTAGGCGGCCAGCAGGCCATCGGCAACCTGTGCGTAGTCCTCGGCAAACGCCGGGGTATGCGCCGCCCCGTCGCGTGCCGTTCGCCACAGCCGCCCGTCGCCCCGCAGCAGCTGCCCACGGATGAAACGGACGCAGCTGCGTGCGGCATCCGCGAATCGCGCATCGCCGAGCACGAGCGACCCGACCGCCATCGCCCGCAGCGCCATCCCGTTCCAGGCGGCCAGCTGCTTGTCGTCGCGGCCCGGGCGCACGCGCCGGGCGCGAGCGGCAAGCAATGCGGTGCGAGCTCGCTCAACCAGCTCGGCGGACGGCACATCGGCGTGGGTGGCGTGCAGGATCGAGCGGCCCTCCCAGTTGCCACCCTCGGTCACGTCCCAGTAGGTGGCGAGACGCTCCGCATCGGCCTGATCGATGCCGCCGGCCGACAACGCCTCGATGAACTCGGTGAGCTGCCAGGTGTAGAAGCGCCCCTCCTCACCCTCGCTGTCGGCGTCGAGCGCCGAGGCAAAGCCGCCGTCGGTGGTCTGGAGCTCGGCGAGCATGAAGTCCAGTGTGCGGCGCGCCACCTCGGCGTATCGGTCAAGGGCGGTAGCTCGGAAGGCCTCGAGGTAGGTGTGCGCCAGCTGGGCGTTGTCGTAGAGCATCTTCTCGAAGTGCGGCACCAGCCAGCGCGCGTCGGTGCTGTATCGCGCGAAGCCCCCTCCGAGCTGGTCGTTGAGACCACCCTCGGCCATCCGGTCCAAGGTGAGAGTCACCATGTCGAGGGTCTCCCCGGACCCGCTTCGGCGCCAGGCACGCAGCAGGAACTCCAGCGTCATGGGAGCGGGGAACTTGGGCGCGCTGCCAAATCCGCCGTGGATTCGGTCGAACGACTGCCCAATGCTCGCCACGGCCGCATCCAGCTGCCGTCGCTCGACATCGGCGCGTCCGGGCTGCACGTCGAGCTGCTCGCGCAGGTGCGCGGCCAGCTGCCGGCCCTGCTCGACGACCTCGTCGCGACGGTTGCGGTACGCATCGACGATGGCAGTCAGGATGCGAGGAAAGCCGGGCATCCCGTGGCGATCCTCCGGCGGAAAGTACGTGCCTCCGAAGAACGGCTCGAGCGCAGGAGTGAGGAAGACGCTCATCGGCCAGCCACCGCTGCCGGTCATCGTCTGCACGGCGGCCATGTACACGTCGTCAAGGTCGGGCCGCTCTTCGCGGTCGACCTTGATCGCCACGAAATCGCGGTTCAGCTGCGCGGCGATCGCTGGGTTCTCGAACGACTCGTGGGCCATGACGTGGCACCAGTGACAGGCCGAATAGCCGATCGACAGGAAGATCGGCTTGTCCTCGGCCCTCGCCCGCTCAAGCGCGTCAGCGCCCCACGGATACCAGTCGACCGGGTTGTGCGCGTGCTGGAGGAGGTACGGGCTCGTCTCGGTGGCGAGTCGGTTGGTCATGGCCAACCAAGTGTGTCACCTCGACGAGCCCGGCGCCCCGGAGCGCTAGTTAGCCGCCTGCAGCTCCGTGAACGAGAGGCTGGTCAGCCGACCGCCCGAACACGGAGGAACGGGGTCGATGCCGCCGGGCGCGACAGTCACCCGGGCGGGAGCTGGCCACCCGTAGAAGCTGAGGGCCAGAGTCACCGGTTCGGAGAACTTGCCACCACACCAGTTGCTCCACGCGACGCCGACGGTGTAGGCGGCGTCCGCGCTCAGGAGGACCGGCGGACCGTTAGCTGCTCCCGATGCATTGACTGACCCAACGCTGACTGCAAGCGTCCCGCCACCGGTGATCTCGGCCGCGGTGACCGGTGCGAGCACGCAGTCGTCTCGACCGCCGGCCAGCCTGACAGACACGGTCGTCCCGCGGGAGCCGGCCGCACCGCCCCACGGCTCACCGGCGAGCATCACATCCGCGCGGCTGCATTCCGGAGGTTTGGCAGCGGCGCTCGCTGACGGCGAGCTGCCAACGCCGGAGTCGCCGCCCGAGAAGACGCCACCCAGCAGCGCTACGGCGAGGGCCCCTGCCAGCGACATGCCAGCGAAGGCGCTGAGGCGCACGAGCCTTGACGGGTGCATTCGGTCCGAGCGCCCCTGTTCCAGGTTGGAAAGGAGGTTGCCGGGGGTGTACCCGTCTTCACGCGGCCCGCGCTGCGAACGCAGCTGCCGCTCCAAGTCCTCGTGGGTCATTGCGATGCCTCCTCGCCGAGCGTGACGCGCAGGGCGTCGAGCGCACGACTGACATGGCTGCGCGCCGATGGAGCGGCGATCCCCAGGATCGTTCCGATCTCCTCGTACGGCAGGTCTGCTCGATACCGAAGGTAGATCGCGAGCCGCTGCCGCTCGGGCAGGTCCTCGACCGCCTCCCAGATCGCCATCCGATCGGCCGTATCGACCGTCGAACGTCGTTCCGGCTGCGCGCCGAGACGGTCAGCCAGGAGACGGATGCGCCGATGCCAGCGATGGCGGTCCATCGCCAGCCGGTAGAGCGCACGGAAGGCCCAGGCATCGAGGCGCTCGATCTTCGTTCCATCGCGAAGCACCGCCCACAGCCGCAGGAGCGTTTCCTGGACGGCATCGTCGGCTTCCTCGGGAGAGAGGCCGAGGTGACGGGCCAGGCCCCACAGCTCGCCCCCTCGTTCCGCCTGGAGGCCCGCAACCTCTGACCGATACGCATCGCTCGAAGGATCGCGCGCCGTGGCCACGGGTTCCACGCTGCTGCTCGTGATCATGCCTTTCCGACGCCGGCTGGCGCCCGAACGTTGAGGCGCCGCTTAGCAATCGTCAGGTCGTGCGGGCGTCGGCCTCGGTCAGGAACTGCTGCTGGTACAGCCGCGCGTAGAGGCCCTCGTGCCTCAGCAGCTCATCGTGGGTGCCGCGCTCGACGATCCGCCCGCGGTCGAAGACCAGGATCTGATCGGCGCGCAGGATGGTCGACAGACGATGGGCGATCGCGATCGTGGTGCGCCCCTCCATCAGCCGGTTGAGGGCGGATTGGATCAGCCGCTCGCTGACCGTGTCGAGGGCGCTGGTGGCCTCGTCGAGAAGCAGGATCCGCGGATCCTTGAGCAGCACGCGTGCGATCGCCACGCGCTGCTTCTCACCGCCTGACAGCTTGTAGCCGCGCTCGCCGACGATCGTGTCGTAGCCATCCGGCAGCTCCATCACCCGTTCGTGGATCGCGGCGGCGCGCGCAGCCTCTTCGATCTCGGCCATGGTCGCCTCCGGCTTGGCGTACCGCAGGTTGTCGATGATCGAGGCGTGGAAGAGGTAGGTCTCCTGGGTCACCACGCCAATGACGCGCCCCAGCGACTCGAGCTTGATCTGCCGCACGTCCCTTCCGTCGATCTCGACCGCTCCGTGCTCCACGTCGTACAGCCGCGGTATGAGGTATGTGGTCGTGGTCTTGCCGGCGCCCGATGGGCCGACCAGCGCCACCAGCTGGCCGGGCAATGCCTCGAATTCGATCTCGGTCAGGCCGAACGGCTGGGTCGCGCCGGGAAGCGGAACCGCGCGCCCCTCCTCCTCGGCCGCCTCGGCCTCGGCCGGCGGCGCCAGCGGTGTGGGCGGCCGCGGATAGTGGAAGCTCACCTCACGCAGGCGCAGCTCCCCGCGGACCGTGGCTGGGTCGAGGTCCACCGCATCGGGCGCATCGGTGATTTCGGGGACCATCTCCAGGTACTCGAAGATCCGATCGAAGAGGGCCAGCGCGCCCTGTATCTCGACCTGGACGCTCAGCAGCTGACCCAGCGGGAAGAAGAGCCGGCTCTGGAGCGTGGTGAAGGCGACGATGGTGCCGATGCTGACGTGGGTGTCGCCGCCGATGATGAGCGAGCCGGCGAGCAGGTAGACGAACGCCGGCGCGATGCTGAAGAACGTGCCGATCATGGCGAAGAACCAGCGCCCGATCATCTGCTGCCGGATCTGCAGGTTCCCCAGGCGCCGCGATTCGCGCCGGAACTTCTCGATGCTGGCCTGCTGCTGGCCAAATGTCTTCGACAGCAGGATGCCGGAGACCGATAGCGACTCCTGGGTGATGGCGCTCACCTCGGCCAGCGAGCGCTGGGTGAGGCCGCTCACGACGCGGCGCACCTTGCCGACCCGGTAGGTGATGTAGGCGAAGACCGGCAGCATGCCCAAGCTCAGGATCGTCAGCCGCCAGTCCAGGATCAGCATGGCGATCACCGTGGTGGCGACCGTCGCCAGGTTGGCCAGCAGCGAGGCGGCGGTGTCGGTGACCACCGACTGCACCCCGTTCACGTCGTTGCCGATGCGGCTCTGGATCTCGCCGGTCCGCGTCTCGGTGAAGAAGCGCAGGGGCATCCACTGCAGATGGCTGTAGAGCGCCAGCCGTAGGTCGTCCATGACCCGCTGCCCGACCACGTTGGAGAGATACGACTGCCAGACGCCGAGCAGGCTGGTGATGACCGGCAGGACGATCATCAGCCCCGCCTGCAGGTAGAGGAGGCTGAGATCCTTCGGCCCCGTCAGATTGTCGATGATCAGCTTGAGCAGGATCGGGTTGATGACACCGATGCTGACCGTCACGACGATCAGGCCGCCGATCCAGGCCAGCCGCAGCCGGTAAGGCTGGAAGAAGGCGACGATGCGCCGGAAGGTGGCGGGTCCGCTCCCTGGGCGAGCCTTCAGGTTCGGGCCCTCGCCGCCGCCCCAATGTCCGCCCCGCATCATCGGCGTCGAACCTGCATCAGTCGATCTCGATCGAGAGGAAGGCGTTGGCCTGGGCGAGCCCCACCGGCTCACCGAGCTCCGCGGCGCGCTCCCGCACCCGCTTCTCGGTCGCGTCGGCATCCGCGATCTGGCTGACGTGGCAGAAAAGCGCCCGCAGGCCGATCTCGAAGGTCCCTGAGACATCGACGAACAGGTTCGGGCGCTCCACGCCGCTGACCAGCACCTGGCGCACCTTCCAGGGCTCCAGCCCGTCCGAGAGCAGGTCCGGGAAGTTGAGCCGGTCACGTGCCGCCGGATAGACGGCGGCCATGGTCGCCTCTCCGGTCGCCAGGTGGTCAGGATGGCCGACGAAGGGATTGCCGTCCTGCCGGCGAACCGGGTTCTGCGCGATCACGAGGTCCGGCCGGAAGCGCCGGATCTGGCGAACGATGTCCCGGCGGAGGTCAAGGCTCGGCGTCAGGTAGCCATCGGGATACCCCAGGTGGACGATCTCCGACACGCCCAGGACGTCCGCCGCGGCGCGCTGCTCCGCCTCACGCGTCCCGATCAGCTGCTCCGAGGTGACCGCCGGGTCCTCGGTCCCCTTGCCCCCGTCGGTCGTCACGACATAGTCGACGCGGGCGCCGTCGGCGATCAGGCGCGCGATCGTGGCGGCGGCGCTGAATTCGGCGTCGTCGGGATGGCTGAAGATCACCAGCGCTCGCTCGAGGGGCTGGATCAGCTCGTGGCGTTCAAGGTCGGGCATCGCTCAGGGCATCGTAGCGCGAACGGGGGCATGACCTCGAGCCACCGGATTGACCGAACTGCCCCGACCTCGGCATACTGCCCCGGAGTATGACCAGCCAGACGCCCAGACCGGATCATTTCCGCCACTCGTACACGAAGGATCGCGGCGCGCTGCTGAACCGGCTCGGCCGCATCGAAGGCCAGGTGCGCGGAATCCGGCGCCTCGTCGAGGGCGAGGCCTACTGCCTCGACGTCCTGCAGCAGGTCGAGGCGATGACCTCCGCCGCCGATGGCGTCGCCCTGCTCCTGCTGGAGCATCACATCGACGGCTGCCTGGCGCATGCCATTCAGAGTGGGGAGGGCCAGCCCTACGTGGACGAGGTGATGACCGTCGTGCGGCGTGCGCTGGGACGGCGATCGGCCCGCCCCAAGGGTCCGCGCGCCTAGGTCGGAAGCGCCTCAGTCTCGGAGCATGGGAGTGCCGCAGGGGGGAACCGCGGCACTCCCGAGTCCGAGTCTACGCCGCGGGTTGAAAACGCGCCGGGGCCTCATTCTCCGAACATCGTCAGCTGCTCCCCGCCGCGCTCGATGAGGGGATCGAGCCCCAGGACCGGCTCGAGCCAATCGAGACTGGCGCCGTCTCGGCCGGCGAGCCCCTCGAGGTGCTGCCACTTCAGGAAATGCCAGTTCTGACGGGCGACCTCGGCGCGCAGCCACGGCGATCGGTCCAGCTTCAGGCGGAGCAGCTCGGTCCGTTCCGCCGGGAAGACGCAGAAGCGGGCCTGCTGGTCTGTCGGCTCGATCAGGCGGCCACGCCGCAGGATCGTCTCCCCCAGCATCACCGTCCACTCCACGTCGAACATGAACGCCACCCGGCCGCGGACGTACCAGATCGCGTCGATGGCGGCCAGCGTCTCGGCCGGAGCGCGCACGATCAGCGGCAGGTAGGCGCGGCGTTCGTCGTCCCGCAGCCGCTCCAGGAGCGTGGCGTCGGCGTACGGCCGATGGTGCTCGTGGCGGCCGACCCAGGCTCGCATCCCGAGCCGGTGGCCGTAGTCGACCAGGGTGCCGATGATGCGGGCATGGTCGTCTTGGCGCTGGGCCAGATCCTCCTCGGTGCGCAACAGGCCCTTCTCCCCGACCGTCGCGTACGCCGCCAGGCAGGCGCGTACCAGCTCCTCGTCCGGCGCCTCAAGCCCGGGAAAGAGGGCGTAGATGCGCTCCAGGAAGCCGTTCTCGTCGAGGCGACCAGCGGTGGTGAGCACCGAGAAGGTCGCCCACTCCACGCGGTCCGCCAACGGCGCCTCGCTCAGGTCCGGCTGGCGCAGCCACCAGAGGGGACGATCCGCGTCCCCGATGCGGACCAGCGACGGATGATCGTCGCGCGCGAGCTCCTCGCGCAGGAGGGTCGCCAGCAGGTTCGGGCCACGCTCGGCCCGATCGACGCGCTCCGCGGGCTCGGACGCCTCTTCCTCCTCGCCCTGCTCACCCGTTGCGATCACTTCGTCTGCTTCCGGCGCACCATTGCGCGCCGCCGAGAGGCGGCTCAGGAGGCCTGAGTGCTCCAGCTCGACGAGCACCGCGGCGCCGATGCGCACCAGGCCCGCCGGCTCTCCCCGCGATCGGAGCAGCCCGGAGGCGGCCCGGTCGATCGCGGCCGCGAGCTCCGGGTAGGTGAGATGGCCGTCTTCGGCGCCGAGGTGGAGTGGAGCGGGGTCGATCACGTCACGCAGTCGATCCTCGGCCGACGGCTTGTGGAAATGGAGCGCGACTCCTTCCCCCGAGCGGACCGATTCGCGATGCACCACGTCGACCAGGTCCAGCTCGGCCGCTGCCCCGGCGACCGCGGCCGCCAGCATCCTTTCCAGGTCGCCCCCCTCGATCAGGATGTTGCACCAGCCGCCCGGCTTCAGCGCTCCGGCGGCGGAGGCCATGGCATGGCGCATGGCGGTCGCCTCGGCGGGCTCGCCACGCCCCTGCGGGGCGCCGAAGAGCGGCTCGAGCCGGAGCGTCTCCGCCGCCTCGCGGCCGAGCAGCCAGGCGGTCGCGAGGTACTCAAAGCTCATCTCGTCGACGCTGCCCGATGGCGGCGGCGAGCCAAGGACCAGGTCGACGCCCTCCGAGGGCAGGTACTGGCCGACCACGGCAGGACGGCATCGGATCCAGAGCACGTTTGCGGCTCCAACGCCGCCAAGCTCGTCGAGATCGGCCGCGAAGCGTGCCGGTCTCCGGTCGCGCCCGATCGCGGCAATCGAGGTGCGCACGTCCTGTACGGCCGATTCGAAGAGGCGCCAGACGTTCACCTCACGCTGGTGCCGCGAGGCCGGCTGCCGCACGTGCCCACCGCTGATCCGGAGCGAGGCGACCCGTCCGGGATAGCCGTTCAGCCGGCTGCCGGGGAGCAGGCAGGCGGCCAGCGCCAGGCGGAAGACGGCCGCCAGCGATGGCTCGCGGAACTCGGCATCGATCTTGTTGGCGATCGTCTGCAGCGCATACAGGTTGCGGGGTGTGTACAGATCGAGCAGCTCGTCGACCAGCTCGGTCCGCCCATCGAGAACGGGGAATCGGTCGCAGAGCTGCTGGTAGTGCAGGCTCTGGCGGACGTCGGTCGGCGCCGGCACGGCGGGATCGGGGTGCACCGTCGAAGCGAACCGCGGGCGACCGGCGCGCAGCGAGCCGGTGGGAGGATCAGGGATCGCCGCCGCGAGCGAGGGCGGTCCGCCGGACTCACCGATCGGCGCTGCCGGGTCGTCGTCGAGCTCGTCGAGGGGATCCGGCGCCACCGTCAGGCCCACGGGGGCCGGCGGCAGGTCGTCCTCGCCGTCGGCGGCCGCGTCGGCGACCGGCAGGGTCGCTTCCGAATCAACCGGGCGGTCGATCCCAAGCTTGGCCAGGTCGGCGTCGTCGATCGGCGCCACTCGCTCCTGCGGACCGCCCACCGAGACGTCGCAGTTCGGGCACTGGTAGACCTTGCGCCCTGGAGCGTCACCATCTCGCGGCCAGATGAACTGATCACCCACCACCGGGCGGTGGCAGGTCGAGCAATGCGTGGCGTACAGCTCCTCCACGTGCTGGCGCAGCGGCACGTCGACACGTCGCGAGGCGGCGAGCAGGGCGAATGCCGCGTCCAGGGCGGCCGGTTCCGGAGCGAGCAGGAAGGCCTGACCGGCGAGCTGGGCGAACGGGCTGGGATCGGCGGCGACCACGCGCATGCCATGCGCGATCGCGCGGCGAGCGGTCCAGCCGGTTCCGGCCCACGGGTCGAGGACGGTGTCGCCGGCACGCCCGAAGGCTGCGAGCTCGGCGTCGAGCTGGTTATCGGCCGGCGAAGGAAAGTAGCGCTCGAGCAGCGCCAGCCCGGGGAGGCGTCGTGGAAGGACGACGTGATCCAGTCGCTTCCGTTCGGCCTCGGTCAATCGGGCTCCTACGGTTCTTCGAGCAGCTCTTCCTCGAGGTCCGGTTCGGCTGAGAACTCCGGAAGGGTCGTGTCGAGTTCTTCGACCTCCTCGGACTCCTCTTCCGGCTCCTCGGATTCCTCCTCGTCATCGTAGCGGAGCGGCGTGCCCTTGATATACGGCCTGACGTCACCACCGGGCCGGGCATTGGCGCTGCCTGGGAAGCTGACCTTGCCGTAGTTCTTCGGGTCGGCAAAGACCTCATGGATGATGACCCGCACCTCTTCGCGGTCGACGGTCGTGATCGCCGCTTCATACCGGTTGCCGACCTTCATGAGCTTGGCCAGGCGGGCACCGATGCGCGGCTCGACCTGCCCTATCTCCAGATCTCCGACGCGCGCCACCAGCAGCGCTCCCTCCAGCGCAAGCTCCACGGCGTCACCGGCCGAGAGGGGCGCCAGCTCCTTGGCTGGCGGGATGTTGATCAGGCGGGCATGCCCGGTCTTGCCCATCTCCTCGATGAAATGGGAGGCAGATGCCTTCTCCGGCTTGCCGTCCCCGGCTGCCGCTCCCCCGCCGCCGGCGATGACGGTGAGGCGCGCCACGTTTCGCTCGGCGATCCGATTGGTGGCATCCCGGGCGAGCGCTCCCTGGTAGGCCTCCAGTGCCTCGCCATGGCGACCCAGCTCCGCGAGCGCCTTGCCCAGGCGATTGAACGCGTCAGTATCGCCGCCGAGCTCCAGGATCTCGCGATTGGTGGCGACCGCCGCCTCCCACGCGCCGCGCGTGGCAAGGCCGATGGCGACGTCGGTGAGGTGACGACGCTGCCGGTTGATGGTCTCCGTCTCTTCGAGCGTCATGGTCTCCCCGGGCTCGCCGTGAGGCGGTCCAAATGCAGCGAAATGCCCGTCCGACAGGGTCACCCGGTCGAAGGGCGCCTTGTTGTAGCAGAGCCCGACAGGGGTGTCAACGCGCACCGAGGAGTGCCGCCGACAAACTGACTGCGCGGCAGGGGGTCGGGGTCGTCAGGCGCGCCGCGGAACTCGCAGCTCGACCTTCCCGCAGGATGCGCAGGCGAGGACTTCGAGGCCCAGCATCCCCTCGCCGAGCTCCGCCCATTCGCCGAAGAGAAGCTTCCAGCCGCCGGTCGAGCCACCCACTCGGAACTCCTCGATCCCCATCGAGTGGATCTGGCCCCCGCAACGGAGACAGGCGTCGGTGGAGGGGGTCGTCGAGGTCGACTCTGTCATATAGCGATCCTATGCTGCCCGTCGTCACGCGGGTCGCAGCAGGATGGCGACCAGCAGTCCCAGCAGCGCGAGGCTGCCGAATTCGACGACCACGGCTCGCCCGCGCGCGCCGCTGTCGAGCGCTTCCGCCGCCCCGGCCCAGGCGTGGAAGCCCAGGGCGAGGACGGCGGCGCCGACCACCCCGGGCAGGTGCAGCAGCGACAGACCGATGCCTAGCTGCGCGACCGCCAGCAGATGGAGCGCAGCCTGGCCTACCGCCTCGACGCCGAACCGCCCGCGCAGCTCCGCACCACGGAAGGCAGGTACCACGGCCACGAATACGACCATGAGGACGGTCGGTGGCCACGATGTCGTCGGGAAGCTGGCGTCGATCCCGGCAGCGGCGGCAAATACGATCCCGACCAGGGTCAGATCCACGGCCAGCCGGGGTGACCGCCCGGCCGGCAGGCGCACCTCGAACCAGAGGACGCCGAACAGGAGGATGGCCACCACGGGAGCCGCCGCCAGCTGCGTGACCGGGGTCAGCAGCTTGCCGAGCAGCGTCGCCGCCACCGCGGCGACCGCGAAGGTGGCGTAGCGCCCAAAGCCGTAGCGTGCCTGCATGGGTCCGATCACCCACACTGCCCCCAGCCCGCCTATGGCCAGCTGGGCGGCAATGGCGACGATGAACCAGAACGGCGTTGCGAACCAGCCGAAGACCGCCAACCCGGTGAGGACCAGGGCGAGGAATATCACCTCGGGCCGGTCGATGCGGCGACCGATTCCGGTCAGTCGTCCCTGGCTCGTGCCGGTTGCGGTCATCTGACCAACTCCATCAGCTGTGCCGCGGTGCGCGTCCCGATCACCTGGGGAGCGGTCAGCCAGGCTCGGCGCGCCGTCGACACCGCATAGCGCAGCTGATCCAGCTCCTCAGTACGGTGTGCATCACTGGCGAGGGTCAGGCGGACGCCGGCCTTGCCGGCAGCCCGCGCCAGGGCGTCGTCCAGGTCGAGGCGAGGGCTGCCATTCAGCTCGAGCGCGGTGCCGGTCCGCGCCGCCGCCTCGAAGACGCGCGGCCAATCGAGAACGATCGGGTCGCGGCGATTCACGATGCGGCCGGTGGGGTGCGCAATCACGTCCACGTGTGGATTATCGATCGCCGCCAGTGTGCGACGCGTCAGCTGCTCGGTCGACTGTCCCCGCGACGTGTGCACGCTGGCGACCACCAGGTCGTAGCGAGCGAGCAGGTCATCCGGGTAGTCGAGAGTTGCGTCGGCGCGAATCTCCATCTCGGTGCCGTGCAGGATGCGGAACGGGGCGAGCTCGCCGTTGAGACGGTTGATCTCCGTTCGCTGCTCGGCGACCCGATCCGCGGTGAGGCCTCGCGTGACGCCGAGCGAGGGCGAATGGTCGGTCAGCACCATCCAGGCGTGGCCCAGGGCGCGCGCGGCGCGGGCCATCACCTCGATCGTGTCGACCCCATCGGTCCAGTCCGAATGCACGTGCGTGTCGCCGCGCATGTCGGCCAGCGTGACGAGCTCGGGAAGGCGACCGGCGAGGGCGGCCTGGATCTCGCCACTGTCCTCGCGAAGCTCGGGGGGGATCCAGGGCAGGCCGAGGCGCTCGTAGACCTCGTCCTCGGTGGCGATCGGCTGCATCTCGCCGCTCTCCACGACCTTGAAGCCCTTCTCCGAGAGGGACAGGCCGCGCTCGAGCGCCATGCCGCGCAGGGCGACGTTGTGCTCCTTGCTGCCGGTGAAGTGGACCAGATGGCTACCCCAAGCGGCCGGTGGGCAGACCATCAGGTCGACCTGGGGGCCGTCGGCCAGGACGATGCTCGACTTGTCGGTACCGGCGTTGAGCACGTGCTCAACGCCGGTCAGCGCATCGAGCGCCTTGATCAGGCGGGCCGGGTCGTCGGTGGCAGCCAGCAGGTCCAGGTCACCGATCGTGGCCTTGCGCCGTCGGAGCGATCCGGCCGGCTCGATGGCACGCACCCCGCGAACCTCGCGCAGCGAGTCCACCAGGCCGGACATCAGCGCATCCGCGTCGTGCAACAGCAGGCGCGTGCCGCGCGAGGCGAGCCGGGCCATGGCGCTGAGGATGTTCTCCTCGGAGCGTGCCGAAAGCCCTTTGAGCCCCCGCAGGGTCCCGCCCTCGGCGGCGGCCCGCAGCGCGTCGACCGAGTCGATCCCCAGCTCGTCGTGGAGCTGCTTGACGGTCCGCGGTCCCACCCCCGGGATCTTCAGGATCTCGAGCAGCCCACCCGGCACCTGGGCGCGCATCTTGTCGTAGTAGGCCAGCTGCCCGGTGGTCGCCAGCTCGGCCAGCTTCGTGCTGAGCGCCGGGCCGGCGCCCGGAATCTTTGGCGCGTCGCCGGCGACGAAGAGGTGTGCGACGTCATCGGGCCAGCGCTCGACGGCGTCGGCCACGCGGCGATAGGCGACCGCTTTGTAGACCACCTCGCCCGAGATCTCGAGCATGTCGGCGATCTCGTTGAAGACGCGGGCCATCTCCGAGTTGCTGATGACGGTGGGATCGGAGCGCGAGATGGCGCGTGGGCGCGGCATGGGCGCCATTCTACGGTCATGAAAATCGGCCCAACCCCGGGACGGGGCTGGGCCGTGTGCTGAAAGGCTGATTAGCGCTTGGTGATGCGCAGAGCGCGCAGCAGAGTCGCGCCGAAGCTCCGACCGCGGTCCGGACGGATCTCATCCGTCGGGCGCCGGCGCCGGTTTGCCTCGTAGAGCATCTCGTCCTGCTTCAGCGTTGCAAGCAGGCCAAGGTATGTTGCTCCTCGGCTCATGGAAACCTCCTGGTGTGCGGAGCCGCGAACGGTTCCGACTCGTCGTCTCAGATGTTGCGGGCGGGCTCTTCGCCGATGGCAAGGCGGCTGTCGGCTCCCCAACGCAGTGCGGCGAGGTCAAAGGCGACCATCACCACCACGATCAATACCAGACCAACCATGTGTGTGAGCCCTCCCTTCCGCGAATTCGCGTAACTGATTAATGGCATATGAACGGTTACAGTGCTTACTCTATCCGGAGCTGAGTAACTTGTCAAGCGCTGTACGATGGTTACATGACGGAGAACAAAGTTCTGCCCACCGAGCCCGACCAGGCCGATGAGCTGTTCGTGGAATTCGGCAATACCCTCGAATTTGAGCGTGGGCAGCCGGTTGAAACCCTCCCCGATGTCGACGCCCTGCTTGCCTGGCTGAGGGAGCGGCGGCTCATCTCTGGACGCGGCCTGGCCGCCGAAGCGGCACGCCTGCGACGCGACCAGGAAGAGGCTAGCCGCCGCGTCGAGCGCTTCCGGCATCTGCGTGAGGTGCTGCATGCGGTTGCGACGGAGGTGACCGACTCGGGCCATCCGACGCCCGACCAGCTGCGCGACCTGAATCACATCCTGCGCCACGGCCTGCACTACCACCAGATCGAGATGGATCCTGACGGCACGCGCTACACCTTCGCGCAGGTCGGCGATCGGCTCGACCAGGCACGCGCCACCATCGCCAGCTCACTGGCGCAGTTCCTGGCCGAGGACGCTCCGTCACGACTGCGGGTGTGCGCCAACGAGGGCTGCCGCTTCCTCTTTATCGACCGCTCCCCCACGGGGCGGCGGCGCTGGTGCGACATGCGCACCTGCGGCAACCAGGCCAAGGTGGCCCGCCATCGCGCTCGAGCCCGCGACCATCTCGAGCTGGCCCATCTCGCGCAGCCGCCGGAGGGGTTCCCGCAGCCGCCGGCATCGGTCTAGAATCAGCTCGGCCCGACCGCCACGCCGGTGGCCGTCGCGCTGCGGAAACAGCATCGAGGCGAAGCTCGATCCACGGTGGATGCCGATCCTGGTAGCCGAATCTGCGCGCGCCCGAGGCCCGGGGCCGGCGCGAGGGTGATCGCCTAGCGTCGAGCTCGACGCTCCGAGCCCCTTCGCAACCCGTCCCGACCACCCGCGCGCGTCATCCCATCCGACGCGAAAGCGAGGTGGTCGTTCCATGCTCTTCCTCAGCCGGCTGGTGGGTCGTCCGGTGCGCGACCGCGCCGGCGAGACCTTCGGCAAGGTCCGCGACCTGATCGTGGCCCTAGGTGAGCGGTACCCGCCGGTCACCGGGCTCGTCGTGCGGGTCGCAGGCGGCCGCGACATCTTCCTGCCCTGGACCGATGTCGAGGAGATCGACGCCGGCGGCGCGCTGCTGCACACCTCGATGATCGACATCGCCAGCTTCCGCCAGCGCCCCAACGAGATCCGCCTCTGGCTCGATCTGCTCGACAAGCAGATCGTGGACGTCGAGGACCGCAAGATCGTGCGGGTCAACGACATCCAGCTCGCCCCGGTCGAGGGACGCCTGCGGCTGGTGGCGGTCGACGTCGGACTGGCCGGCATCATGCGCCGCCTGGGCCTCTCCGGTCCGGGCGAGCGGCTCGCCCGGGTACTGCACCTGGAGGCGGAGAACTACATCGAATGGGAGGATGTCGACCCGGTCGAGTCAAGCGTGTCGAGCCTCAAGCTGCGGGTCCCGCACGAGGCGCTCGGAACGCTGCATCCGGCCGACGTGGCCCATATCGTCGAGCAGCTGGCGCCGCGCGACCGCGCCGGCATCCTCGCCGCGCTGGACGACGAGCGCGCCGCCGATGTGCTCGAGGAGCTGGCCGCCGACGACCAGGTCGACATCCTGGAGGCGCTCTCTCCGGAGAAGGCGGCTGACATCCTGGAGGAGATGGGGCCCGACGAGGCCGCCGACCTCGTCGCAGACCTCTCGTCCGAGCGCCAGGAGCAGCTGCTGGGCCTGATGGAGCCCGACGAAGCGTCCGAGGTGCGGGAGCTGCTCGCCTACGGCGAGGAGACAGCCGGCGGCCTGATGACGACCGACTTCATCACCGTCACGCCCGAGACCACCGCCGAGCAGGTGATCGAGCGCATGCGAGAGCTCCATCCGGACGCCGATCAGGTCTACTACCTGTACGTGACCAACGCCGACGGCCTGCTGGTCGGCACCATCACCCTGCGTGGCCTGATCGTGGCTCGACCGAAGACCCCGGTCAGCGACTTCATGCGGCCCGACCCGATCAGCGTGGCGCTCGACCTGGACGCGGAGCAGGTCGGCGCGGCGATCGCCCGCTACAACCTGCTGGCGCTGCCGGTGGTCGATGCCGAGGGCCGCATGCAGGGCATGGTGACCGTCGACGACGCGCTGGAGCGTGCGCTCGGCGAGGGGTGGCGCAAGCGCCTCCCGGAGATCTACGAGCCGGCCGAGGAGCGGTAGGCGAGGTGACCCGCCGCCTGGTCCTTCCCCGCCCGATCCGGCGCGCACAGCGCTCCATTCGCGAGCGGCTGCCCAACTTCCGCGTCCACCGCACCGGGCTGCTCGCCTTCCTGGGGGTGATGGGGCCGGGGCTGATCGCCGGGCTGGCGGGCAACGACGCGGGCGGGATCGCGACCTACAGCGTGCTCGGCGCCGAGACCGGCTTGTCGCTGCTCTGGATCTTCCCGCTCACCACCATCCTGCTGGTGGTCGTGCTCGAGATGGCGGCGCGCATGGGCGCCGTCTCGGGGCAGGGCCTGGGCGACCTCATCCGTGACGACTTCGGGGTGCGCTGGACGCTCTTCGCAATGGTCGTGCTGCTGATCGCCAACGGGGCGAACATCGTGGCCGAGTTCGCCGGCGCGGCGGCGGCCCTCGAGATCTTCGGCGTACCCCGCTACGCGACCGTGCCGATCGTGGCAGCAGGCATCTGGGCGCTGGTCGTCTTCGCCAGCTACCGGGTCGTGGAGCGGGTCTTCCTCTCGGTCGCGGTCGTCTTCGGCGCGTACGTGGTGAGCGCCTTCGTGGCCGGCCCCGACTGGGGGCAGGTGGGGCGCGCGCTGATCAGCCCATCGGTCGACCTGGCGCCGAGCGCCCTGCTGTTGATGGTCGCCACCGTCGGCACGACGGTCACGCCGTACATGTTCTTCTACCTGCAGTCCTCGGTCGCCGACAAGGGACTTGGCCCCGAAGAGCTGCAGCTCGAGCGTGCCGACGCCATCCTGGGCGGAGTCTGGACCAACGCCATCGCGCTCTTCATCGTGATCGTCACGGCGGTCACGATCTTCCCGCGCGGCATCCACATCGAGAGCGCCGACCAGGCGGCGCTCGCCCTGGCCCCGGTCGCCGGCGACCTCGCCAAGGGGCTCTTCGCCTTCGGGCTCTTCGGCGCTTCGGTCCTGGCCGCGACCGTTATGCCGCTGACCACCAGCTACGCAGTCTGCGAGTCGTTCGGCTGGGAGTCGGGCGTCTCGCGCAAGTTCAGCGAGGCGCCCGTCTTCATGGGGCTCTACACCGCCCTGATCGTCATCGGCGCCGTGGTGGTGCTGGTGCCGGGCGTACCGCTCATCGGGGTGATCCTGGTCAGCCAGAACCTGAACGGGATACTGCTGCCGATCATTTTGGTCTTCATGCTGCGCCTGGTGAACAACCCGCGGATCATGGGCCTCCACACCAACCCGCGATGGCTGAACGTGCTGGCCTGGGGACTGACCGGGCTGGTGATCCTGCTCACCCTGGCGCTGTTCAGCTCGACGCTCGCCGGCTGGCTGGGCCTGGCCTAGCTGCCGATCGGGTGCCAGACGGTCTTGGTCTCAGTGAATTCGCCGATCAGGTAGGGCGACTGAGCGCGAGGGCTGAGCCAGTCGGTGGCATCGGCGCCGGCACGTGGCGGACGCACCAGGCGCTTGACGTTCTCGACGGCCAGCTCCTCGACCGCGACGCCCTGCGCGGGGTCGAGTCCGTAGGCGTCGAGCGCGTTGACGTCCATGTGGCCGGCCAGGTGGGTCACCAGCTCGCTGCGCAGCCCGGTGATCAGGTTCACGACGCCGCCGGGGACATCGGACGTGGCCAGCACCTCGGTCAGCGAGACCGCCGGCAGTGGGCGAGACTCGGAGGCGAGCACCACAGCACAGTTGCCCGACACGATCACCGGGGCCAGGCGGCTGACCAGGCCGAGCAGGCTCGAGCCCTCGGGCGCGATCACGCCGACCACGCCGCTCGGCTCCGGCACGCTGAAGTTGAAGTAGCTGCCGGCCACCTGGTTGACCGTGCCGTTCATCTGGCTGAACTTGTCAGCCCAGCCGGCGTACCAGACCCAACGATCGATCGCGGCGTTCACCAGGTGCGTCGCGCGCTGGCGGCCGTGACCCTCCGCGGCCATAACCTCGCCGATGAATTGGTCGCGGCGACCCTCGAGCAGCTCGGCGATCCGGTACAGCACCTGGCCGCGGTTGAAGGCGGTCCGGCTCGACCAGTCGGGCAGCGCCTTGCGCGCCGCTCGGACGGCGTCGCGGATGTCTTTGCGCGTGCCGCGGCAGGCGTTGGCCAGGAGACCACCGCGGGCACCGAAGACCTCGTAGGCGCGCCCGGACTCGGTGCGCGGGAACCCGCCACCGATGTAGAGCTTGTACGTCTTGCGGACGCCCAGCCGGTCCGCCGCCGCTCCCGTGCCGTTCGTCGTCGCGAGTGGCGCGGATGCGCGCGACCGCAGCACGGATGCACGCTCGGCGCGCGGTTTCGTGGCGGGTGGACGGCGCGGTGCCATCAGCTGCTCACGCCGTTCGGCGACAGGTCCAGGTAGGCACCCAGGCCGTGCAGACCGCCCTCACGGCCGTAGCCGGATTCCTTGTAGCCGCCGAATGGCGAGGTTGGGTCGAAGCGGTTGAAGGTGTTGGCCCACACCACCCCGGCCTTCATGGCGCCCGCCATTTTGAAGATGCGGCTGCCCTTCTCGGTCCAGACCCCGGCCGACAGCCCGTAGGGCGTGTTGTTGGCCTTCTCGATCGCCTCTTCCGGGGTGCGGAAGGTCAGGACCGATAGCACCGGGCCGAAGATCTCCTCCTGCGCGATGCGATGGCTCTGGGAAACGCCCGTGAAAAGCGTGGGGCGGAAGAAGAAGCCCTTGTCGGGGAGGACGCAATCGGGCTGGAAGATCTCGGCCCCCTCCTCGATCCCGGATGCCACCAGCTCGGCGATCTTGGCCAGCTGACCGGCCGAGTTGATGGCCCCGACATCGGTGTTCTTGTCGAGCGGATCGCCGACCCGCAACGTCGAGAGGCGCGCCTTGAGCTTGTCTAGGAGCGGCTCGTAGACCGATTCCTGCACGAACAGGCGCGACCCGGCGCAGCACACCTCGCCCTGGTTGAAGTAGATGCCGTTGATGATGCCCTCGATCGCCTGGTCGAGCGGCGCGTCGTCGAAGACGATGTTGGCCGCCTTGCCGCCGAGCTCCAGCGTCAGCTTCTTGCGGCTTCCGGCAACGGCTCGGCCGATCATCTTGCCGACCGCCGTAGACCCGGTGAAGGCGACCTTGTTGACGTCGGGATGGCGGACGAGCTCCATGCCGATCTCGCCGGGTCCGGTGATGATGTTGACGACCCCCGGCGGCAGCTCGGCCTGGCGCACCACGTCGGCGAACAGGTAGGCGGTCAGTGGCGTGGTCGAGGCGGGCTTCAGGATCACCGTGTTGCCGGCCGCGAGGGCCGGGGCGATCTTCCAGGCCAGCATCATCAGCGGGAAGTTCCACGGGATGATCTGCGCCGCCACGCCCAGCGCGCGCGATTCACGACCGGGGAAGGCGTACTGGAGCTTATCGGCCCAGCCGGCGTAGTAGAAGAAGTGCGCGGCGGCGAGCGGAACGTCGACGTCGCGGCTCTCCTTGATTGGCTTGCCCGAGTTCATCGTCTCGACCACGGCGAACTCGCGGGAGCGCTCCTGCATGATCCGCGCGATGCGGTACAGGTACTTGGCCCGCTCGCTGCCGGGGAGGCGCGACCAGACCGTGTCATGCGCATGGCGGGCTGCCGTGACGGCCCGGTTGACATCGGCCTTCGAGGCCCGGGCGACGCGTGACAGCGTCTCCTCGGTGGCCGGGTTGATCACCTCGAAGGTGGCCTTCGGACGGCTCGGCGCGAACTCGTTGTCGATAAAGAGGCCGTACTCGCGCTGGATGTCGATGTGGTCGGTCGACTCCGGCGCGGCGGCGTACTCCCACGGGATCCCACGCTTGGAGAGCCCCCACGAGGCGGGCGCGGGGCGGCTCTCAGGCTTCTTGGTGAGGGTCATGCTCTGCCGATTATGGCATTCGCATCGCGATGATCGGGCGAAGCGCATACGACCACATCGTCCACCGCATCAGGAGGATGATTGCCGCATGGGAACCATCGCCGTCGCTCTCATCGCCCTCGTCGCACTCATCCATGTGTGGATCCTGGTGCTCGAGATGTTCCTGTGGCGGACGCCGACCGGCATGCGCAGCTTCGGAACGACACCGGAGCAGGCCGAGACGATGGCCACGCTGGCCGCGAACCAGGGGCTGTACAACGGCATCCCGGCGGCGGGGCTGGGATGGAGCCTCGTGGCGCCCGAGCCTACCGCGTTCGCGTTCCGCGTCTTCTTCCTGGGCGCGGTGATCGTGGCCGGCATCTACGGGGCGGCGACCGTCTCGCGACGCATCCTCCTGGTCCAGGCGCTCCCGGCCGCACTGGGCCTGGCAGCGGTCCTGCTCAGCTAGCGAATCTCGCCGTCAAGCTGGGAGGCTGCCCTCCAGGGCGAGCAGAAGACGCTTCCGATCGACGCCACCCGAGTAGCCGCCCAGGCTGCCATTGGCATGCAGGACCCGGTGGCACGGCACGACGATCGGGATCGGGTTGGCGCCGAGCGCATTGCCGGCAGCTCGAGCTGCACGTGGCGAGCCCGCGGCCCGTGCCATCCGCCCGTAGGTGGTGATCTGCCCGAACGGCACGCCGGCAGTGGCCCGCAGCACGCCGCGCCTGAAGCCGTGGCTGAGCGACCAATCGATCGGCAGGTCGAATCGACGTCGGTTGCTCGCAAAGTAGCTGTCCAGCTGACGGCGGACCTCGTCCGTGCGGGCCGGGGCGCGCAGGATGCGGGGGCTGACCTGCTCGGCCACCTCGGCCACGACCGCGTCGCCCGCCTCGGAGTCGTAGGCCACCCGGAGCAGCCCACGTGGCGTGACGAAGACGGTCAGGACGCCGAGCGGCGAGTCGAGCGAGGCGTACGCCACGTCCAGCAGATGCGCCTTGCGCGCCCGTCGGGCGAGCGTGGCGTCGAAGCGCGAGCGGTCAAGGAACGGTTCGGCGGGCACCTCGCGCAGCAGCTGCTCGAGATCGGTCATCGGTCTACCTCCAGGCGGAGCCGGCGCAGGCCGGCGCTGACGTTCTGCCTTGCGGCCTCTTCGCTGATCCCCATCCGCTCCCCGACGTCTCGGTAGGCGAGGTCGAAGACGAAGCGATGCACCACCGCGGCGCGCTGCTTGGCCGGCAGGCCCCGCACCAACCTCCATAGCCCGTCGTCGAAGGACCGATACGGCTCGCTCGCCAGGCGGGCCTCCGCCACCAGATCGAGGTCGGTCCCGGGATGGCGGCGTTGCGCGCGTATGGCATCGGTCGCCTTGCGGTGGGCGATGGTGTACAGCCAGGCCCGGAGGTTGTCGCCGTGACGTAGCCGCGGGTAGGCACGCAACGCCGACAGGAAGGTCTCCTGCAGGCAGTCCTCTGCCTCCGTAGCTCCGATCGACGCGACCAGGAACCGATGCAGCTCGGATGCGTGCGCGTCGATCAACGCCTGGAACGGAGGGAGTCGCACGCTTGGTGAAACGGCACGCGGCATCGATTCGTGAGGCTAGCCGGCGGCCGCGCGGCGCAGCAGGTCGTCGTAGACGGTCGGGTCGTCACGCACGATGGTGGGGCGCCAGAGACGGTCGGCGCCCTCCTCCCAGGTCGCCTCGATGCCGGGGTTCTGGACGCTGGTACCATCGGCCAAGATGAGCTGCGCCGAGCCGTCGACGGCGTCGCTCCGTGCGACTTCGTACTGTTCGAACACGAGGTGCCGTGCGCGACCCTCGTCGAGGGCGTCGGCCAGGGTCTCGAGGTCCAGGCCGTCACAGACGGCCGCCACCTCGAGAATCACGTGCCGCAGGCTGATGCAACGGCTCTCCCCCCAGAAGGCGTGGCGCAGACCGCGATCCAGCTGCTCGGATGCGGCGAGACCCTGCTCCTTGGCGGCCTGCACCGCCTCCATCGGCGGCAGCATGGTGACCGGCCACGCCCAGTCGGGCGCACTCCACGCCTGCCAGCCGGCACGCGGCGCCAGGGCGGCGAATGCGTCCCACTGCGCCTCGAGCTCGTCGCGCGGCGTCGGCACCGAGTTGAACAGCTCAAGCGGGAAGACGCGGTGGTCGAAGGCCACGCGCCCCTCGAGCCCGAGCCGTCGCCGGGCGTCGTGCAGACGCCAGACCGCGACGTGGGCCCATGGGCAGCCGATGTCGCTGAAGACGACGATCGTGCCCGGGGCGACCTCGACCATCGGCCTAGTCGAGGGTGAAGTAGTCGCCGCCGGAGTAGCGGCCGGTTCGCTCCTTGCGGATCTGCATCAGGATGTCATTGAGGAGCGACGAGGCGCCGAAGCGGAAGCGGTCTGGCGTCATCCAGTCCGGGCCAAGTGTCTCGTACAGGACCGTCAGGTAGGCGATCGCCTCCTTGGCGGTGCGGATCCCGCCGGCCGGCTTCATCCCCACTGCTCGCCCGGTCTGGGCGTAGAAGTCGCGGATCGCCTCGAGCATCACGAGGGTGACCGGCAGGGTCGACGCGGGCTGCACCTTCCCGGTGGAGGTCTTGATGAAGTCCGCCCCGGCAGCCATGGCCAGGACCGATGCGCGACGGACGTTGTCGTAGGTCTCGAGCTCGCCGGTCTCCAGGATCACCTTGAGGTGCTTCTCGCCGGCTGCCTGCTTGACCGCCACGACCTCGTCGAAGACCTGCGCGTAGTCGCCGGCCAGGAAGGCACCGCGGTCGATCACCATGTCGATCTCATCGGCACCGGCCGCGGCCGCCTGGCGAACGTCCTCGAGCTTGACGCTCATGGGGGCCTGGCCCGACGGGAAGTAGGTGGCGACCGAGGCGACCTTGACGGTCGAGCCGGCCAGCGCCGCCTTGGCGGCGGCGATCATGTTCGGGTAGACGCACAGCGCCGCGACGCTCGGAATGGTGGGATCGGTCGGATCCGGGCGGCGCGCCTTGCCGGCCAGGGCGCGAATCTTGCCCGGCGTGTCCTTTCCCTCGAGCGTGGTCAGGTCGACCATCCGAATCGCCAGGTCGAGCGCCCACAGCTTCGATTCGCGCTTGATGCTCCGCTTGGCGAGCGAAGCCGCGCGCTCCTCGACTCCCACCTGGTCGACCGCCCAGACGCGGCCGAGCAGGCTCCCGAGCGCCTGGTGGCGGGGGGCACTGAGGTCGTGGTCCGTGCGGCGGCGGGCGGGAGTGGTAGTGGCCATCGGCCCGGAATTGTACCGCTGGTCCCGGCCACGGCCCTTCCGCGCGCCGGTGCTAGTCTTCAGACGCAATGGGATACATGGGATTCGGCGGCGTCGAGCTCCTGGTCGTGGTGCTCATGCAGCTTGCATTCCTGGCACTGGTCGTGCTCGGCATTGTCTGGTTGGTCCGAAAGCTGAGTGCGAACGGCTCGTCGGGCGGCGGCGGTTGGACGCGATCGGCGCTCGAGGAGATCGAGATGCGCTACGCGCGCGGCGAAATCGACCGAAGCACCTACCAGCAGATGAAGGATGACCTGACGCGGGACGGATCGGGGTGACCGACCCCGTCCATGAGGTCCTGGTCTACTGCCTCACCCGTGACCGGGACCTCGCCGACGGCGTCGAGGCGCGTTTGAGCGGCGCCCTGGCGTTCTTCTACAACGATGCCGCGCGCCTCCACCAGGCGGTCGTGCTGCGGCGGCCAGACCTCGTCCTGGTCGATACCGGCGCGATCCGCGAGGAATACGGGGATGCCGGGCTAGGTCCCGTGGTCGCCTTCCTGCACGATCGCGTGCCGGGGGCTCGGATCGCGGTTCGCCCGCAGCCCGGCGCGGAGTGGCTGATTCAGGCCGAGGCGGGGAAGAGCGTCGAGCTGCTACCGGCGGAGCGGGAGGCATGCGTAGCCGCGGTAGCCGTGCTCTGTGGCGCGGCCTGAGGGCGGGGTATTCGCCGGCTGAACGAGAAGACCCTGTCCAGCTAAAGCCGGCCCGCACGCTCTGGGGGCCAGTATCGAAAGGCTGCCCGCCAGCGAACGGTCGATAGCGGGACCGCTCCGAACTCGCGCGAGTCGGTGCTCGCCTCCGGGGCGTCGCCGCGCAGGTCGACCGCGTCGCTCTTCTCGTCGACCGCCGCCACCCGCTTGATCAGCTCACGGTCGCCTCGACGCGGGTCCGCCGCCAGCACGACCTCGCCGGGGCGTGGGATGCGGGTGAGGTAGGAGCGCGACTCGACCAGCAGCCGGTCCCCGGGGAGGAGCGAGGGCGCCATCGAGCCGCCGCGCACCTCCACCACGTCGAGCCAGCGCCGCGCCGCGGCCCCGGCCGCGATACCGGCGGCGACGCCGGCCAACATCGCCAGCGGTCGACGACTCACAGCCGTGGGACCGCCTAGGAGGGCCGCCCGTTGACGCGCGTCTTCTCGGGACCGCCGGTCGCCTTCCATATGCCGTCGATCGTATCGATCATGGCCAGCAGCTCCTTGGCTGCGGCAGCGTCGAGCGACTGCTTGACCTTGCTGGCCTGCTTGGAGGCCTTCCAGAAGGTGTCGTGCAGGTCCGGGTACTTCTCCAGGTGCTCGGGCTTGAAGTAGTCGTGCCAGAGGACATCGAGGTGATGCTTCACCAGCTCGGCGCGCTCCTCCTTGACGTGGATGCAGCGAGCGCGGAACAGCTTGTCCTCGCTGGCATCGTGCTTCTCGATGATGCGCAGGCACGACTCGGCCTCAATGCGGGCCTGCTCAGGATCGTAGACGCCGCAGGGGATGTCGCAATGCGCGTCGACGCGGCGGGTGGGGCGCAGGATGGAACGCAGGGTCAACATGGAGCTCCTCCGGTACCGATGATCTGGGTTGGTTGGCGTCCAGTCTAACGAGGGCGCGTCAGGACCCCATCATCATGCCGCCGTCCACGCCCAGCACCTGCCCAGTGACGTAGCGGGCCTCGTCGGAGGCGAAGTAGACGGCTGCCGCCGCGACATCCTCAACCGAGCCGATGTAGCCGAGCGGCGTGCTGTTGACCACGAAATCGCGGGCCGCCTGATTGAGATCCGCCGTGAGCTCGGTGTCGATCAGCCCCGGCGCGAGGGCGTTGCAGGTGATCCCACGGCTGGCGAGCTCGCGCGCGACCGACTTGGTCAGGCCAATGAGCCCCGCCTTGGCGCTGGCGTAGTTTGCCTGCCCCACGTTTCCCATCCGCCCCGCCACGCTGCTCATGTTGATGATCCGGCCCGAGCGGGCCTTGAGCATCGGCCTGGCGATGGCCCGCGTCATCCAGAATGGGCCACTGAGATTTGTGTCGATGACTGAGTCCCACTCATCGGCGTCCATCCGCATGATCAGGTTATCGCGCGTGATGCCCGCGTTATTCACCAGCACGTCGATCTTGCCGAATTCGTCGAGGGCTGCCTTCACGATCGCCTCGCACGACTCGCGCCCTGCGCTGGTATCGCCCTTGATCGCGATCGCGGCGCGGCCCATGGCACGGATCTCGGTGACCACCTCGGCCGCCGCGTCGGCGTTGTCGCGATAGTTGACGCCCACATCGGCGCCCTGCCTGGCCAGCGCCAGGGCGATCGCGCGCCCCAGGCCGCGGCTGCCGCCGGTGACCAGGGCGACCTTGTCGGTAAGGTCGAACATCACCCGGCCACCACCATCTCCTCGGCCGCGGCGCGCGGCTTCCCGAGGCGGGTCTGCTCGCCCGGGGCCAGGAACGCGCGCGCAGGATCGGCGGTCCATTCGACGACAGCGGCGCCCGCCGTATAGCCCGCCCCGAAGGCGACCATCAGGATCTTGTCGCCGACCTTGACGCGACCGGCAGCGATCGCCTCGACCAGGGCCATCGGCACCGATGCTGCGCTCGTGTTGCCGTACTTCTCGATATTGATGTAGAGCTTCTCATCGGGGATCTTCAGGTGGTGCTGAACGTTCTCGATGATCCGCAGATTGGCCTGGTGGAAGACGAACTG
>JBBQGI010000008.1:0-30580 GCA_038322875.1 Candidatus Limnocylindria bacterium
CCAGGTAGGTGGCGCTGAGGGTGCCGCCACTCCCGAGAGCCAGGGTCACCCCGTTGGCCCGGTTGTCGCCGACCGGGAAGTTGAGGGTCGACGTCGCTGGGCCGGAGGTCGAGTTGGGTCCCAGGAAGGCAGCGCCGGCGGCGGTCTGGTTGGTGACCGTGAAGTTGCCGGTGACCGCCACCGCCCCCGAGGGCACGCCTCCGCGGCCGCTGACCTGGAAGGTGCGCGGGGAGTTGGCGCTGAACTTGCCCGAGAGGCCGTTGCCAAAGCGGCTGTCGAGCAGGCGGGCGGGCGTAACAGGCAGGTAGCTGGCGCCGCTCTGGTCCGCCAGGAAGTAGCCGGTCACGTCGAAGATGAAGGCGGTGCTGCCAGCGGGGGCCAGGTAGGTGGCGCTCAGGCTGCCGCCCGGCCCCAGCGCCAGGGTCACCCCGTTAGCCCGATTGTCACCCAGCGGGAAGTTGAGGGTCGAGGTGGCGGGGCTGGCCGTGGGGCTGGGTCCCAGGAAGGCGGCGCCGGCGGCGGTCTGGTTGGTGACCGTGAAGTTGCCGGTGACCGCCACCGCGCCCGCCGGCACGCCACCCCGCCCGCTGACCTGGAAGGTACGCGGGCTGTACGGGCCGAAGGTGCCGGTCAGGCCATTCCCGACGCGGGTATCCAGCAGGCGGGCGGGGGTCAGCGGCAGGTAGCTGGCGCCGCTGGCGTCGGGCACGAAGTAGCCGGTCACGTCGAACACGAAGTCGGTGGTGTGGCCGGCGGGGGCCAGGTAGGTGGCGCTCAGGCTGCCGCCACTGCCCAGGGCCAGGGTCACCCCGTTGGGCCGGCTGTCGCCGCGGGGGAAGTTGAGGGTCGAGGTGGCGGGGCTGGCCGTGGGGCTGGGTCCCAGGAAGGCGGCGCCGGCGGCGGTCTGGTTGGTGACCGTGAAGTTGCCGGTGACCGCCACCGCGTTGGTCGGCACGCCTCCGCGCCCGCTGACCTGGAAGCTGCGCGGGGAGTTGGCGCTGAACTGGCCGGCCAGGCCATTGCCGAAGCGGCTGTCGAGCAGGCGCGCGGGGGCCAGCGGCACGTACGTCGCCCCGCTCGAGTCAGGCACGAAGTAGCCGGTCGCATCGAAGATGAAATCGGCGGAGCCGCCTGCGGCCAGGTAGGTGGCGTGCAGGGCGCCGCCCGCGCCGAGGGCCATGGTCACGCCATTGGCACGATTGTCACCGACCGGGAAGTTCAGGGTCGAGGTGCCGGGGCTGGTGCTCGGGTAGGGGCCCAGGAAGGCGGCCCCGGCGCTGGTCTGGTTGGTGACGGTGAAGTTGCCGGTGACCGCCACCGCGTTGACCGGCACGCCACCGCGGCCCGTCACCTGGAAGGTGCGCGGCGTGTTGGCGCTGAACTTGCCGGAGAGGCCGTTGCCAAAGCGGCTGTCGAGCAGCCGCGCCGGAGCCATCGGCACATAGGTCGAGGCCGACGGGACCGGAACCTGGAACTTGGCTGCCAGCAGATCCCACAGGGCGCCCTCGCCCTTGTCCATCAACAGGGCCCACATCCCGGCGCCCGCGAAGCCCTTCTCGTTCACCATGTCGAACTTCGCCCCGAGGGACTCCGCATCGTCGTAGTAGCCCTCGACCCAGGTGGCGTTGGCAGCGTCGTAATAGACGAACCACGGCACTTGGCCAACCGCATCCCAGAGCCGGCCATAGGTGGCGGCCAGGGTGCGGGCGGCGGTGTAGCCATAGGCCCTGGAGGCCCCGGAGGCGCCCGCAACAGTCGGTGCGTTGAGTTCGGCGCCGGTCGTCTGCCAGGTGCGTCC
Source organism: Candidatus Limnocylindria bacterium (assembly GCA_038322875.1). Taxonomy (GTDB): domain Bacteria; phylum Chloroflexota; class Limnocylindria; order QHBO01; family QHBO01; genus CF-167. Next base: position 1,799 of record JBBQGI010000008.1, read on the forward strand.
GTAGTACGGCACACCCCAAAGAATCCTGCTGGCGGAGATCGTGGCGAGATAGTCGTGCACCGAATCGCTGATGTCGAGGATATAGCTCGACTTCATTGGCGCGACGGCACCGGCACGGGCCGATCCAGACCAGCTGTAGTCGTAGCCCATCACGAAGACGGCGTCCGCGGCGCCGGCCGAGGTCAGCCCTGCCAGGTCGTACCCGCTCGCCCAGGTGGCCGCACCGGCGGTCGTGTCGACGGTCAGATAGGAACCCACGCCGGCGGCGACGAGCGCCGTCTTGAGCTGGCGGACGAAGCTGGTGTACTGGTCGCGCAGCGGTGTGCCGACCGGTTCGAAGTCGAGGTTGACTCCGTCCGCCGCCCGGTTGCCGACGGCCGCGACGATGCCGGTGACCAGGGTGGCTCGAGCCGTGTCGCTGCCGAGCAGGGCAGCCTGGCCCGTCCCACCGTCCCACGCCATCATCGTGACGGTCAGGACGACGCGCACGCCGCGAGCATGCGCGGCGTTGATCACCCCGGTGATCGCACTCGAATTCCAGCCACTCCAACCAGGGGTGGCCGATCCACCGCTCGCGGTCGCGAGCGTCCCATCCGACTGCGCCGCCACGCCGAAGTAGGCGATCGTGGAGACGAGGTCGTAGCGCATCGACTGCAGTGATCCGGCGTCGAGCAGCCAATACGGCAGGAATCCGAAGACCTCCTTGTGCAACCCGTTCGGCAGGGAGCCGACGGCGGCCAGCGTGGCGGACGGCGCCGATGCCGGGGCGAGGTCGAGCGGCACGATCCGGGAAGTGGAGGCCGACGAGAGGCTGAGAGTCGCGCTGCCCGCATTGATCTCCCACGGCACGGCACCGGGGGTGAACTGGATGCGATCCCCGGCGTGTGCGGCCAGCATCTCCGCCTGGACCGATGAATCAGGGACCGATGCCGGCTCGACCGGCAGGACACGCCCGTTGGGCAGCACGACCGGACCGTCGCTGCGGAGGGGTGGGACCACCACGAGCGGCGTCTGCCCATCGATGGGGCCATCGGCGAGCGCCGCGCGGGGCAGCGAGAGCGTGCCGGCGAACGTCGCCAACAGGGCTACCAGGACGAAGAATCGACGCATCACGCGGATCGGGCACCTGCAGGTTGAGTCCGGCGCGATCCTGCGAGCACCGGGGACCGCTTCAGCGCGCACCTTACTCACTGGCAGCCGGTAGGGCCATGGTACGTCTGACCCCGGTCGATGGTCCGCACCACGAATCGTGCTCAGCACTGGCTCGAGGGCAGGTCTGCCGCAACGCCGAGGCCGTCCCGGCGCGGCCTTCGGGCAGGACTTCGCCGACGGCCCGCTAGGGTGTCATGTGGGTGGCGCTCAGCGTCCCGCCCGAGCCGAGGGCCAGGGTCACGCCGTTCGCCCGGTTGTCGCCGACCGGGAAGTTCAGCGTGGAGGTGGGTGGGTTCGCGGTTGAGTTCGGCCCGAGGAAGGCGGCACCCGCGGTGTTCTGGTTGGTGACCGTGAAGTTGCCGGTGACTCCCACCGCGCCAGACGGGACGCCGCCCCGGCCGCTGACCTGGAAGGTACGCGGCACGTAGCCGGCGAACTTGCCCGCCAGGCCATTGCCGAAGCGACTGTCGAGCAGGCGCGCCGGCGTGAGCGGCACGTAGGTGGCGCCGCTCTGGCCCGGCATGAAGTAGCCGGTCACGTCGAACACGAAGTCGGAGCTGCCGCCGGACGCCATGTAGGTAGCACTCAGCGTGCCGCCCGGGCCGAGGGCCAGGATCACCCCGTTGGCCCGGCTGTCGCCGACCGGGAAGTTGAGGGTCGAAGTGCTCGGGGTCGCGGTCGAGTTGGGGCCCAGGAACGCTGCGCCGGCAGCGGTCTGGTTGGTGACCGTGAAGTTGCCACTGACCGCCACTGCGCCGGACGGCACGCCACCCCGGCCGCTCACCTGGAAGGTGCGCGGCGCGTTGGCGCTGAACGCGCCCGACAGGCCGTTGCCGAAGCGGCTGTCGAGGAGCCGTGCGGGGGTCAGGGGAAGATAGGTCGAGCCGCCGGCGGCCACGAAATAGCCGGTGACGTCGAAGACGAAGTCGGTGGTGCCCGATGACGCCATGTACGTGGCGCTCAGCGTGCCGCCGGAACCAAGGGCCAGGGTCACCCCGTTGGCTCGATTGTCGCCGACCGGGAAGTTGATCGTCGAGGTGGTCGGGCTCGCCGTCGAGTTGGGACCCAGGAACGCCGCGCCGGCCGCGGTCTGGTTGGTGACCGTGAAGTTGCCGGTGACCGCCACCGCGTTGCCGGGCACGCCGCCCCGGCCGCTGACCTGGAAGGTGCGCGGCGCGTTGGCGCCGAACTTGCCGGAGAGCCCGTTGCCGAAGCGAGTGTCGAGCAGACGGGCCGGGGTCAGCGGCAGATACGTGGCGCCGGTCTGCGCAGACGAGAAGTAGCCGGTGACATCGAACACGAAATCGGTGGTGCCGGCGGGCTTCGGCTCCACGTAGGCGACCGTCGACCCGGACGGTGTCAGTGACAGGCGGCCGGCGTACGCGAGCTTGTAGGAGCCGCTGGTCGGAGCGCCGCTGTTCTGGATCCAGATCCGGTAGCCGGCAAGGTCGGGATGGTCGAAGTGCCGTTGCTGCGAGATGTCGTAGCCATTCGCACTTTCGGCGATCGCCCCGAACGGCATCTCGGGGTTGCGAAGGATGGTGTCGATCAGTCCCGAGGCGCCCATGTCGGTCGCGAAGTAGGCGCCCGCCCCGAGCATGAGGTTGGGATAGCTGTAGTTGCGGACTCGCTGCAGGGCGACCGCTTCGGTCGCCGGGACATCGAACCCTTCGCCGGCGCCGGGGGCGTAGCAGGCGTTGGAGTAGATCATCACCCAGTTCGGCGCGGGCGTGATGCCGTCGGTGTTCGTGCCTCCGCCGCAGTAGGCCCACTGCGCGGCGCTGGCCGAGGTGAGCGTCCCCAGCAGGGCCTGTTCGCCGCAATAGACCATCGTGCTGCCCCAGTTGTCGTCGTCGCCACCGGCGGTGGTCCGGTTGAGGCCCCAGCCGTTGTCCCGATCAGTCGGCTCCGCGCCGCTGTTGTAAGGGTTCGGGTAGCCATTGCCGTGCCCGAGGTAGATGACGATGTTGGCGCCGTCCACCGCCGCCTTGACGTTTGCCCAGGTCGCATTCGGCGAGTAGACCTTGACGACATTCGCCCCCGCCGCGGTGGCCGTCGTGGCGTAGTCGTCGCCCCGTTGGCGGTAATTGTCGGTCTGCGCTCCGGTGGGCCCGACGATGATGACGACCTTCTGCGGCGTCGCGACCGCGCCGGCGGACCCGACCGCCAGGAGCGACGAAATCACGGTCAGCGAGGTGATCAGCGCGACGCGCATCCGAATGGGCAATGGGATCTCCTGGTGGGGGGCCGAGCGCGAGCTGCGACGGCTGCTGGGCTTCTGTCACCACGCTACCGGCCAGGATCGCTTCGGCCCATGCCCCGTTGGTCCGCAGCGGGGCGGCGATGGGGCCATGTGCGTGCAGGCAACCCCGAGGGCTAGTCCTGGGCGAAGTGGAGCACGACGAGGAGGCGGTCTACGGTCGAGAAGTCGACCGCCGGGAGGACGAAAGCGGTCCGGGTCAGCCCATCCGGCTCGAGCTCCAGGGCCTGGATCTGCCCGAGCAGGAGCCCCTTCGGGTACGGGCTGCGTCCCACGCCGCCGCCGCTGCCGTCGGTCAGGGTCAGGCCGGCGCTGACCACCGTGTCACCCACCGCCAGCCGGTCGGTGGCGTTCACCTGGACCATGACCAGCTGTCCGCCGAGCTGGCCCTGCACCAGGCCCAGCGCTCGTGTCTGCTGGTCGAGCGCCACCACGCTGGCGCGCGTGTCGACGACAAGGCGCACCGTGGCTGAGCTCGATCCGGTGGCGACCACGATCCCCGCCAGTGCGCCCGATCCATCCGCGGCGGCCACCACCGGCATGCCGACCCGGACACCGTCATCCGATCCCGCGTCGATCCCCACCTCCCAGGTGAAGTTGCTCGGGTCGCGCGCCAGGATGCGCACCGGGAGGAGATCCATCTGGAGGGTGGTGGTGAGCCCGAGCAGGCCGCGCAGCTCGGCATTCTCGGCGGCGGCCTCACCCAGCTCGGCGATGCGCGCCTGCGCGCCCGCCAGCTCCCGGCGCAGGCGATCGTTCTCCGAGCGCAGGCGGTCGATCTCGCCGATCGCACTGACGACCCCGGAGATCCCCGCGCCGACCCCCGCGATCGCACCCCGGGCCGGATCGAGGGCGCGGGCGGTGATCTCCTGCAGGGCGAGCGCCGGCGCGGTGCGGGACGCGAGCAGCATGAGCAGCGAAATCACCGTGGCGGCCGCGAACCAGAGCCCCGCGTTCGAGCGCCGGTGCGGACTGCTGTCGACCATGCCGCCGGCCGTCGCCCGCGCTAGCGCGGCGCGCGGGTGAACTGCTCGCTGACCATGACGCGCTCCAGCGTGTCCAGCTCCTCGAGCACCTTGCCGCAGCCCCGCACGACGCACGTCAGCGGGTCGTCGGCGACATGGACCGGCATCTGGGTCGCCTCGGCGACCCGCTTGTCAAGGCCGATCAGCAGGGCGCCGCCGCCGGCGAGCACGATCCCCTGGTCCATGATGTCGGCCACCAGCTCGGGCGGGGTCTCCTCGATCGTCTCCTTGATGGCGTCGATGATCTGGGCCACCGATGGCTCCAGCGCCTCCCGGATCTGGTCGCTCCCCACCTCGACCCCGCGGGGCAGGCCGGTCAGCAGGTCCCGCCCGCGGAAGGTCACCGTGCGTGGGTTGGGCATCGGGTAGGCCGAGCCGACGGCGATCTTGATCTCCTCCGCGGTGCGCTCGCCCATCAACAGGTTGTACTCGCGCCGGGCGAAGCTGACGATGTCGACATCCATCTCGTCGCCACCGATGCGGATCGAGCGGCTCACCACGATCCCACCCAGGCTGATGACCGCCACCTCGGTCGTCCCGCCACCGATGTCCACGATCAGCGAACCGGTCGGCTCGCTCACCGGCAGCCCGGCGCCGATGGCGGCAGCCATCGGCTCCTCGATCAGGCGCGCCCAGCGCGCGCCGGCGTTGAGGGTGGCGTCGCGCACCGCGCGCTTCTCGACCTCGGTCACGCCCGACGGGATGCCGACCAGGACGCGCGGCCGCGGAATGCGGGCGTATCGGTCGTGCACCTTCTGGATGAAGTACCGGATCATCTGCTCGGTGACGTCGAAGTCGCTGATCACGCCGTCGCGCAGCGGACGGATCGCAACGATGTTGGCCGGGGTCCGGCCCACCATCCGCTTGGCCTCGGCGCCGATGGCCAGCACCCGTCGCGTGCGGGTGTCCATGGCGACCACGCTCGGCTCGGAGATCACGATCCCCCGGTGGCGCACGGTGACCAGCGTGTTGGCCGTGCCGAGGTCGATCCCGACGTCGTGCGAGAGCAGCCCGAGCAGGCCGTCAAAGATGCCCACGGTGCCTCCGGTGGCGTTGATTTCGGGTCCGGGCGGGCCAATCCGGCGCCCTCGCAACCCTAGCACACCCCCATCGGGGCAGAGCCTTGCGGGGTATGGTGTAGGCCGATGCCGAAGGCTCCCGGATTCGACCCCGATCGCCATCCCCCGCTGGTCGGGGATGCGGACCTGCGCCTGCTCGCCGACGGCTCGCATCCGCGACCCTGGCAGGTGCTCGGCGCTCATCCGCGCCGCATCGACGGGACCGATGGGGCCGCCTTCGCGGTCTGGGCGGCGCACGCGAGGAGCGTCGCGGTGGCGGGCGATTTCAACAACTGGCACGACGCCATCGACCAGCTCTCCCCCATCCCCGGCACGGGGACCTGGGCCGGGTTCGTGGTCGGAGCGCGGCCGGGGCATCGGTATCGCTACGTGGTGGGTGGCGCGGATGGTCGCGTCCGCCATAAGGCCGATCCGTACGGCCACGTCATGGACGAGCCGCCGGGCACGGCGACCCGTATCGTGGAGGACACGTCGTTCGGCTGGTCGGACGACGCATGGCTGGCGGAACGCGGCGCCCGCGATCCCCAGCGCTCCGCAATGCGGATCTACGAAGTGCACCTCGGCTCATGGCGGCGCGGCGCGCAGGGTGAGCGGCTCACCTACGAACAGCTCGGCCCACTGCTCGCCGAGCATTGCCTGCACTATCGCTTCACCCACGTCGAACTGCTGCCGGTCGCCGAGCATCCCTTCCGCGGCTCTTGGGGCTACCAGGTCACCGGCTTCTACGCGCCGACCGGCCGCTACGGGACGCCCGACCAGCTGCGCGGCATGATCGACCTGCTGCATCGGTCTGGGATCGGTGTCCTCCTGGACTGGGTTCCCGCGCACTTCGCACCGGACGAGCACGCGTTGGCCCGCTTCGACGGGACGCCGCAGTACGAGCACGCCGAGCGGCGGCGCGCCGAGCACCCGGATTGGGGCACCCTCGTCTTCGACTTCGATCGCCCGCAGGTGCGCAACTTCCTGATCGGCAATGCGCGCTACTGGCTGGAGGAGTTCCACGTCGACGGACTGCGCGTCGATGCGGTCGCCTCGATGCTTTACCTCGACTACTCGCGCAAGAAGGGGGAATGGGAGCCGAACGTCGAGGGGGGCAACCACAACCTGGAGGCGATCGCCTTCCTGCGTGAGCTGAACGTGCGCTGCCGAGAATCGATGCCGGGCGTGATCACCATCGCCGAGGAGTCGACCGCCTTCCCCGGGGTCAGCCGCCCAGTGGCAGAGGGCGGGCTCGGCTTCGACTTCAAGTGGGACCTCGGCTGGATGCACGACACGCTCAAGTACTACGAGCGGGCGGGCGGGCAACGTTGGCGCTACCGCCGCAGGCTCACCTTCCGCGGCTTCTACCTCGACGCCGAGAGTTGGATCCTGCCGCTCTCGCACGACGAAGTTGTGCACCTGAAGCGATCCCTGCTGGGCAAGATGAAGGGCAGCCCGGCGCAGCGCTTCGCGAGCCTGCGCTCGCTGCTCGCCAACCAGACGGGGCAGCCGGGCAAGAAGCTGCTCTTCATGGGCAGCGAGATCGCCCCGGCGGGCGAGTGGAATCACGACCGGGCGCTGCCCTGGGAGGCGGCCGCGAGCGATCCACTCAGGACCGCGCTCGGGCGGCTGGTGATCGACCTTGGCGCGGTCTACGCTGCGTCGCCGGCTCTCTGGGCCGGCGACCCGGACCCTGCGGGCTTTGCCTGGATCGATGCCGACGGGAAGGCCGACCCCTCGGTCGTCGCCTGGGTGCGCCGCGGAGCCCTGCCGAGGAAACGCGGCGAGCTGCTGGTGGTGGTCCAGAACGGGGCCTCCACGCCGCGTCGGGGATACCGGCTCGGGCTGCCGGTCGCCGGCGCGTGGGAGGAGCTCCTGAACACCGATTCCGAGCACTACGGCGGTGCGAACGTCGGGAATGGCGGTCGCGTCCTGGCGGAGGCGGTGCCGTGGGGAGGCCAGCCTGCGTCGGCGCTGCTGATCCTGCCGGCGCTCGGCACGATCTTCCTGAGGCCGGCCGCCCGCTAGTCGGCTGGGATGGCGGGACGCGACAGGTAGACGACGCTGCGCCCGCCCATCTCGTAGCTCGTGGCGCGCCCGGTCGATCGGTTTGAGGTGCCAGGGGCCGGCGACTCGGCCTCGGACGTATCCAGCAGGACCTCCCACGCCGCGCCCCCGTCGTTGGGCAGGGGCAGGATCAGCGGAGCGTCGGCTCGGTTGAGCCCGAGCAGCAGGGCGGCGTCAGGACCGGCATCCGCCTCGTCCGCGGTGATGAGCAGTCCCATCGGCTCCTCGCTGGTGACCTCCGGCCGGCCATGCCGCAGCAGCGGATGGGCGCGTCGCTGCGCGATCAGCCTGCGGACGAACGGGAGAAGTGCCGCATCGCGGGCCGCGGGGGCCCAGTCGACCCAGCTGACCTCGTTGTCCTGGCTGTAGGCGTTGTTATTGCCGCCCTGGGTCCGGCCCAGCTCATCCCCGGCCAGCAGCATCGTCGCCCCGCGTGAGCCGAGGAGGGTGGCAAGCAGGACGCGCCGCTGGCGGTCGCGCAGGTCGAGAATGGGCGGATCCTCCGTGTCGCCCTCGATCCCGAAGTTCACGGAATCGTTCGTGCGCTCTCCATCTTCGTTCGCCTCACCGTTGGCCAGGTTGTGCTTCTGCTGGTAGCTCACCAGGTCTTGCAGGGTGAACCCGTCGTGCGACGTGATCAGGTTCACCGATGCCGCCGGCCCGCGGCCGGGATCTGGGAAGAGATCCGGCGATCCGGCGATCCGCAGCGCCAGATCGGCGACGGAGGCCTCCGACCCCGCCCAGAAGCGACGCACCGTATCGCGATACCTGCCGTTCCACTCGCTCCAGCCGGCCGGAAACTGGCCGAGCCGGTAGCCCTTGACGCCGAGATCCCACGGCTCGGCGATCAGCTTCCGGTCGCGCAGCAGCGGGTCACCCGCGATGGCGGCGAAGAGCGGGGCGTCCGGCGAGAAGCCCCGCTCGCCGCGACCGAGCGCCGTGGCCAGGTCGAAGCGAAAGCCATCCGCCCCGTATTCCTGGACGAAGGTGCGCAGGCTGGCCAGGATCAGGCGCACGACGGCGGGATGGGTCGAGTTCACCGTGTTGCCGGTGCCGGCGTCGTTGCGGTAGCGGGCGCGATTCGACGGCACGAGCCGGTAGTAGGCCTCGTTGTCGATCCCGCGTAACGCGACGGTGGGACCGTGCTCGTCACCCTCGCCGGTGTGGTTGTAGACGACGTCGAGCAGGACCTCGATGCCCCCGGCATGCAGGCTGCGGATCGCCTCGCGCAGCTCGGCGCGAGGATCGGCGGTAGCCGCGAAGCGCGGATCGGGGGCCAGGAAGGCGATCGTGTTATAGCCCCAGTAGTCGATCAGGTTCCGCTCGAGCAGGAAGCGCCCGGTCAGCTGCTGCTGCACCGGCAGGAGCTCGACCGCGGTGACGCCCAGCCCCTGCAGATGGCTGATGACAGCGGGATGCCCAAGCCCCGCATACGTGCCTCTCAACTCGTCGGGCAGCTCGGGGTGCCGTTGGGTGAAGCCCTTGACGTGCAACTCGTAGATGACCGAGTCGGCCAGCGCCGTGCTGGGCCGATCGGCGTCATCGATCGCCGGCAGCGATCGCGCCACCACGCACTTGGGGGTGACCCGGGCCGAGTCACGGTCGTCGCGTGGCCTGCCTGCGTCGCCCTCGCCGTCGCGGTGCGCGAAATGCTCCTCGCGCAGGATGATCGGCCCCTCGACGAGCCTGGCATAGGGGTCCAGCACGACCTTGGCCGGATCGAAGCGCTTGCCGCGGGCAGGATCGAACGGCCCGTGGACCCGGTATCCGTAGCGCTGACCCTCCCCGACCCCCGGCAGATGGGTGGACCAGACGTCGTCCTGGCCTCGGTCGAGAGTGAAGTGCTTCTCCGCCCCGTCGGCGTCGAAGAGGCATAGCTCTACCCCCTCGGCATGCTCGCTCCAGAGCCGAAAGCCCGTGCCGTCGTCCTCGAGCGTCGCGCCGAGCTCGGCGCCGGCTTCGGCCGTCACCCGCGGCGCGGGCCGGCGATCGGACGGATCGTGAAGACTCGATACGGCAGACGGGCAGGATCGAGCTCGACCGGCACGTTCGCCCCGCGCAGCCGTCGGGATCGACCGGTCAGCAGGTCGACCATCTGGTATGGCTCGTCCCAGCCGATGCCGATCGCCGGCAGATCGGGGTGCAGGATGGCGCGCTCCGCCCGCTTCGGGTCGCAGTTGACGGTCACGTAGACCGGATCGCGCCAGCGGTGGGGGAAGCCGGTGAGCGGGTCGAGCGGTCCGTCGGCCAATGCCTTGCGATAGAAAAGCACCTGCTCGCCGCTGACCTCCTCGAAGCGCAGGTTGTCGTACAGCTGCAGCGCGCGCCATTCGCGGCGCACTCGGTTCAGCCCGCTGACGAGCGTCTTGATGTTCCCCGGCGCATCCCAGTCGCGCGCCCTGATCTCGTACTTCTCGCTGTGGGCGTATTCCTCGCGGTCCGCGAGGCGCTCCGCCTCGCAGAGCTCAAAGCCCGAATAGATCCCCCAGGACGACGAGAGGGTGGCGGCCAGCACCGAGCGGATCACGAAGGCGGGGCGTCCGGCGTCCGCCTGGTGCGGATTGATGTCCGGCGTGTTCGGCCACAGGTTGCCGCGGAAGTACTCGCGCATCGGCGACTGGGTCAGCTCGGTCAGGTACTCCCGCAGCTCGGCTGCGGTCTCGCGCCACACGAAGTAGGTGTAGCTCTGGCTGAAGCCCGCCTTGGCGAGCGCCTTCATCCGCTTCGGCCGCGTGAAGGCCTCGGAGAGGAAGACGATCCCCGGGTCGATCCGCTGGGCCTCTCCGATCAGCCAGCGCCAGAAGGCAACCGGCTTGGTGTGCGGGTTGTCAACGCGGAAGATCCGCACGCCGCGCCGATGCCAGGCCAGCACCACGCCGAGCCAGGCATGCCACAGGGCAGCGCGGTCGGCGGCCTTCGGCGTTGAGAAGTCAAAGGGAAAGATGTCCTGGTAGCGCTTCGGCGGGTTCTCGGCGTACCTGATGGTGCCGTCGGTGGCGTGGCTGAACCACTCCGGATGCTCCCGCACCCAGGGATGGTCGGGCGAGGCCTGCAGGGCCAGGTCGAGCGCGACCTCGAGCCCGGCCTTGCGCGCGGCCGCGCAGAAGTGCTCGAACGCCTCGAGGCCGCCGAGCTCCGGAGCGACCTCGGTATGCCCGCCGCCGTCCCGCCCGATCGCCCAGGGCGAGCCGGGATCGCCGCGCTTGGCGACGAGCGTGTTGTTGCGGCCCTTCCGGTTGGTGCGGCCGATGGGGTGGATCGGCGGAAGATAGACGACGTCGAAGCCCATCGCCGCGATCTGGGGCAGGCGCCACTCCGCCTCGCCGAACGTGGTCTGTCGTGGCTTCGACGGATCGCGGCCCTGCGAGCGCGGGAAGAGCTCGTACCACGCCGAGGAGCGGGCCAGATCACGGTCGACGACAAGCGGGAGCTCGTGACCGTAGCGGGTCGCAGCGCTCCGGTCGGGGTTCCGGCGGGCAGCGGCGGTCACCGCGTCGGTAGCCAGCGCCGCGGCCCGCGAGCGGTCGGTCCGCGCGCGAGCGGCACGGGCCAGGGCCTCGCCGATCACCCGCAGGTCGCGGCCTCGTGCGCGTGCGGCGGCCGCCTCCAGCAGAAGCGTCCCCTCGACGATCTCGGTGGCGACCGGCTGCCCGGCGCCAACCTTGGCGCTGATCGCCGCCTGCCATGAGCCGATTGCGTCGCGCCAGGCCTCGATCGTGTACCGGTGACGGGCGTTCCGATCGAGCCGAAGGCTTGCGCTCCAGCGGTCGTTGTCGACGAGGCGCATCGGTGCCTCTCGCCAGACGGTCTCTCCTTCGGCTCGCACGAGGAGCGCGGCGTCGACGAGGTCGTGGCCCTCCCCGAAGACGTCGGCGGTGACCAGCAGCTCGTCGCCGACGACGCGCTTCACAGGATCGCGCCCATCGCCGAGGAGCGGGTCGACCGCCTCGATCACGATCGAGCGCCGTGTCCCAATCGTCTCCGGCCCGGGTTCGGCGGCGGAGAACGCCGTGCGTGCGATTCGGCGGAGGACGGTGCGGTTGTTCGTCATGAGTCTCGGATGCAACCGTACCGCATCCGATCTGCGGCGTTACCCGCTTGCCGGGCAGCGGTGCAACCGATGCGCGGCAGGCGGGGTAGTCTGTGGCGATGCCAGGGCGCTTCGAGCTGACCCCCCGCCTCATCGCCGTGGCGTTTGTCGCCCTGCTCGGCGTGATCGCCGTGATTCTCTTGATCATCGTCCGTTTCGGGTCGCAGTCCCCCGGCCCGGCCGCATCGGCGAGCTCGTCCGGCTCATCGTCAGCCTCGCCGTCCGGATCGGCCTCGGCAGCGTCGTCCGCCTCAGCCGGGGCGTCCTCCTCGGCCGGGGCGACGGCATCGTCGAGCGCCTCGCCCACCATCGCTCCGACACCGGTTGTCGTGCCCACGGCGACGCCCAGGCCGGTGGTGCCAACCGCGACGCCCAAGCCGGTCGGCGATCCGAGCCACCTCGCCGTCCAGAGCGTGGTTGCCGGCCTCAACGACCCGATCGGGGTGACAAATGCGGGCGACGGGAGCGGTCGCCTCTTCGTGCTGCAGCGCGGTGGCCAGATCCGTGTCATCGCCGCCAATGGCAGCCTGCTGGCCGCGCCCTTCGTCGACCTCTCGGATCGAATCAAGGCGGGCGGCGAGCAGGGGCTGCTTGGGCTCGCCTTCCATCCGAGCTTCGCCGCCAATGGTCGGCTCTTCGTCGACTACACGCGCGCAGGCGACGGCGCCACCGTCATCTCGGAGCTGACCGCCTCCTCGAATCGCGGCAGCGCCAATCCCGCCAGCGAGCGGATCCTGCTCACCATTCCCCAGCCGTTCGCCAACCACAACGGCGGCCAGGTGGCCTTTGGTCGGGACGGCTACCTGTACATCGGCATGGGCGACGGCGGATCCGGCGGCGACCCACAGGGGAACGGCCAGAACCTCCAGGCCCTCCTCGGCAAGATCCTGCGCATCAGCGTCGACGGCGCGTCGGCTCCCGGAAAGGCGTATGGCATTCCGAACAGCAACCCGTACGCGGCCGGCGGCGTGGCGCCCGGCGCGGGTCTGCCGGAGATCTGGGCGTATGGCCTGCGCAACCCGTGGCGCTTCAGCTTCGACCGTGCGAACGGCGACCTGTACATCGGCGACGTCGGGCAGAACGCGTGGGAAGAGGTCGATCGGCAGCCCGCGAGCTCTGGAGGGGGCGAGAACTACGGCTGGAATGCCATGGAAGGGAAGCACTGCTACGCCAGTGGCTGCAGCGCACCCGGAGCGATCGCGCCGGTAGCCGAGTACAGCCACAGCCTGGGCTGCTCGATCAGCGGGGGGTACGTGTATCGCGGCTCGCGGCAGCCGGGCCTGCGGGGGATCTATGTCTTCGGCGACTACTGCGCCGGGACGATCTTCACGATCCCGGCCGGCACCACCTCGGCGACGCCCCTGGCGGTCGCCAGCAGCGGGCTCCAGATCTCGTCCTTCGGCGAGGGCGAGGACGGGGAGATCTACGTCGTCGATCTCAGCGGCGGCGGACTCTACCGGGTGGTGATCGCCGGCTGAGCCGAGGCACTCGGGCGAGCGATCGGTTGCTCTACAGCGCACCGAGCGCGCGGAGGCTGACCCAGCGCCCATGCCCGATCACCAGGTGGTCGAGCAGATCGATGTCGAGCAGCCGTCCCGCCTCCGCCAGCTCGCGCGTGATTCGGAGATCCTCGGCCGATGGAGAGGGGTCGCCCGAGGGGTGGTTGTGGACCACCACCAGCGCCGCCGCCTGGCGGCGGACCGCATCCCGGAATACCTCTCCGACCCGAACCGATGAGCCGGCCAGGTTGCCGGCATACACGGTGACCATGCCGGTCACCGCGTTCTTGGTGTTGACCAGCACGGCACGCAGCTCTTCCCGCTCGAGATGGCCCATGGCGGGCATCAATCGCTCGGCCAGGTCGGCGGGGCTGCGGATTCGCCAGCCGTTCACCGGCCAGGCGGCGGCCATCCGCCGGCCGAGCTCGATCGAGGCCAGCAAGCACGCCGCCCGGTGCCGCCCGAGTGGCAGCAGATCCGTCATGTCGACGCGCGCCAGTGCGGCCAGGCCCCCGGGCTCCAGCAGGTCGCGGGCCACGATCCCGGCATCTCGCCCCCCGAGCAGGACGGCAAGCAGCTCCTCATCTCGCAGCGCCGCAGACCCGAGCTGCGCCAACTGGGCGCTCGCCGACGAGGGATCGGACCGCGGACCAGGAGGTGGATTGGCGATGAGAGCCGGGCGGAGCAGGGCGGACACCGGGCGAGACTAGCCGGCCAGCCCTCACCGGAGCGTTATCGGCGGCTTACCGCTCAGGTGGGAGGTGAGAGGACCCCCGCACGGGCCAGGAGCGCGATGACGACCGAGATGGCGTTGAAGCCGGCATGCAGGGCCATGGTGGCCGGCAGGCTGCGCGTGGCGCGGTAGACGAGGGCGAGCACCACGCCGAGCGCGAAGATCGGTGCCAGCGAGAAGACGCTGCCGTGGATCAGCGCGAAGAGCCCGGCCGAGCCCAGCGTGGCGACAGTCGCTCCCCGCTCACGCTCCCAGGCGTTGTAGACGACACCACGGAAGAAGAGCTCCTCCGCGATCGGCGCGACCACGATGAAGCCAACCAGGATGACGGTCGGGTCGGCTCGATTCAGGAAGGGATCGAGGATCGTGTTGTCCGGCCGCAGCCCGAGCGCTTCGAGCAGCAGGCCTGCCAGGAAGGCGAGGACGGTCGCACCAACCCAGGCCGGCACCGCCAGTGCCAGGCCGAGCGCCATCGTCCTCCATATCCTCCCGGCTGGGGCGAGGCGCAGGCCGGCCAGTGCCCGCGGCAGCACGACCAGCCCACCGGTGATGACCAGCAGACCGATCTGGGTCGAGGTGAGCAGCAGCAGGGTGCCGGGCACGGAGAGTGGTCCGTCTTCGACAAGTGCCACGGCGGTATCCGCGGCGGCGAGGGAGACGACCGTGCCCAGGATGACCGCCAGGAAGAGGAGAGCAACGATCGCCGGTCCGCGGTACCGCTGCGGCGGGAGCGCGGCGCGCACGATCAGGGCGCGCACCACGTTCATGACGAGGCCGGCGAGCAGCAGCAGTCCGCCCAGGGCGATCAGGAGCGCGGGGACCAGCAACCGCTCCAAGGCATCGGAGTCGACTGCGGCCGCCAGGATGTTGCGGTTGAGAGCCAGTACGACGGCAGAGAGCAGGAGCCCGATCGCGATCATCGCGATCGAGATCAGCTGAAGGGCGCGATACCTGCCCAGGATCTCTCGATCGCCCGTCCTCGGGGGCGTGTCGAGCGGGGGCTCGTCCTGCCGGGGCTCGTCCACCGGCCGTTAGCGATCAGGGATTGGAGGCGGGTCGCAGGCCCGGCTCGGCGCCCAGGTCCGGTGATCGCTCGGCGGGCCGCGGCGCCGTTGCCGGCCGCTCGATCACGC
This sequence comes from Candidatus Limnocylindria bacterium, assembly GCA_038322875.1. GTDB lineage: Bacteria > Chloroflexota > Limnocylindria > QHBO01 > QHBO01 > CF-167. The sequence continues at coordinate 16,816 of JBBQGI010000008.1, forward strand.
GTTCCGCCGGTTGGGTCGCCGGGCGCTGGAACTCGTGACCGCAGAAGGCGCAGAGCGACCACTCAGGATCCGCCAGCCGGCTGCAGGACGGGCAGACGCGGTGCAGGCGAGTGCGGCAGTTCGGGCAGACCAGCCAGTCGGCATGCACCCGATCGCGGCAGACCGGGCAGAGCTCATTCTTCTCCACCTCGGCGAGCAGCGACTCCTCGGCCAGGGAGCGCTCGTACACCTCCGCCAGCGACTCGCGGGGCCGCACGATCAGGTACAGGACCACCGCGAACAGGAAGAGGAGCGGCGTGAAGAAGATGATCAACGCCGATGCGAAGTAGGGCAGGATCGGGTTCTCTGAGCGCGCCTGCATGTCGCGGAAGGCCCAGTAGGCGGTGCCGAGCCACAGCAGGACGACGTAGATGACGATCAGGGTGCCCGCGGTCTGCACCAGCGGGTTGGTGATGAAGTCGTTCCAGATCTTCCCCGGATCCGGCAGGCCGTCTGGCATGTGAGGGTGCCTCTCTGAGCTATCGCCGTGCGCGAATCGGCGCTGGCGAACCGGCCGCCATGCTACCAGATAGCCTTGCAAGCACCTCCACCAGGGTCCGGTGCTCGAGCGCCAACACCCGCTCGGCGAGCTCGGCGGCCGACTCCCCCGGATGCACCGGCAGCCGGGCCTGGGCGATCGGCGCCCCGGCATCCAGCGTCGGGGTCACGTCGTGGATCGTCACCCCGGTCTCGGCGTCGCCGGCGGCGAGCACGGCGGCATGCACGGCCGCCCCAAGCATCCCCCTTCCCCCGTGGCGCGGCAGCAGGGAAGGGTGGATGTTGATCGTGCGACCCGGGAAGGCCGCGAAGTAGGCCGGCCGCAGCAGCTGGTCGTAGCCGGCCAGCAGGGCCAGCTCGCAGTCCGCATCCCGCAACGCCGCCCCCATCGCTGCATCGCGCGCATCTCTGTCGGCGAACTCGGTCACGGGCAGGAGGCGCCACGGCACGCCTGCCCGCGCCGCCACCTCCAGCGCGCGGATCCCCGGCCGATTGGCGACCACCAGCGCGGGCACCACTCCCGGGAGTCGCCCGTTGGCAACGGCATCCAGCACCGCCTCCAGGTTCGAGCCGCGCCCGGAAACCAGGATCCCGAGGCGCATCGGCCTAGGCGAACGAAACGCGTGGAGAGCCCGGGGCGACCGGGACCACCATCCCCACCCGATGCGCTTCGGGGATGGCGGCCAGCGCCGCATCGACCAGGTCAGGCCCGACCACGCAGGTCAGGCCGATGCCCAGGTTAAAGGTGCGGACCATCTCGTCGTCGGCGATGTCGCCGCGCTCCTGGATGACGCTGAAGATGAGCGGAACCGGCCACGATCCGAGCTCGACCTCGACGCCCAGCCCCGCGGGCAGGGTGCGGGGGATGTTGTCGACCCAGCCTCCACCGGTGATATGCGCGAAGGCGCGCGCATCGTCGCCGGCAGCGCGCAGCGCTCGACGCAGGATCCGGATCTCGTCGAGGTATGACCGGTGCGGCTCGAGGAGAGCCTCGCCGATCGTCTGCTCCAGGCCGGGCATCGAGCGTCGCCAGTCGTCCTCGCCGAAGACGCGCCGCGCCAGCGAGTAGCCGTTGGTGTGCAGCCCGCTCGACGGCAGGCCGAGCAGGATGTCCCCGGCGCGCACCCGCGAGCCGTCGATCACGTCGGCCCGCGCCACCACGCCGACGATGAAGCCGGCGAGGTCGAAGTCCTCGCCGCGGTACAGGTCGGGCAGCTCGGCCGTCTCCCCGCCGACGAGGGCCACGCCGGAGGCGGCGCAGGCGTTGGCGATGCCGGAGACGATCTGCCCCGCGATCTCCGCGTGCAGCCGGCCGACCGCCAGGTAGTCGAGGAAGAAGAGCGGATCGGCGCCCTGCACCGCGATGTCGTTGATGCAGTGATGGACCAGGTCGATCCCGATCGTGTCGTAGCGATCCATCCCGATCGCCAGCTTCAGCTTCGTGCCGACGCCATCGGTCGAGGCGACCAAGACCGGGTCCGGATGGGCGCTCGGGTCGAACTGGAAGAGGCTGCCGAAGCCGCCGACTCCCCCGATCACCGCTGGCGTCGCGGTGGTGGCCGCCGCGCGAGCGATCAGGTCGACCGCCCGCCGGGCCTCGTCGATGTCGACGCCGGCAGCACGATAGCGGTCGCCCATCGGCTCAGCCGCGCTCCAGCGCGAATTTGTCGACGTCGAGCGGCACGTCGACCGGATAGCGACCGTCGAAGCAGGCGGTGCAATGCCGCCGCTCGTCGCCGCCGACCGCAGCCAGGAGCCCCTCCTGCGACAGGTAGCCGAGCGTGTCGGCCCCGATCTGGAGGCGAATCCCCTCGAGCGACAGGTTGGCCGCGATCAGCTCGGCGCGCCGGCCCGTGTCGACGCCCATGTAGCACGGGTATTTCATCTGGGGCGAGTGGATGCGGACATGGACCTCGCGCGCCCCGGCACGCCGCAGCATGGCGACGATCGGTCCAGTCGTGGTGCCGCGCACGATCGAGTCGTCGACCACCACCACCCGCTTGCCGGCCAGGACCTCGGGCAACGGGTTGAACTTCAGCCGCACCGAGGCCTCGCGCGAGGTCTGCCCGGGCTGGATGAAGGTCCGCCCCACGTATCGGTTCTTGATCAGCCCCTCGCGGAACGGAAGCCCCGACTGCTCCGCGTAGCCGATGGCGGCTGGGACGGCGGAGTCCGGCACCGGGATGACGAGGTCGGCCTCGGCCGGCTGCTCGATCGCCAGGCGCCGCCCCATCCGCAGTCGCGCCTCGTAGAGCAGGCGTCCGCCGATCACGCTGTCGGGGCGCGCCAGGTAGACGAACTCGAAGACGCACAGTCGCTCCCGGGCATCGCTCGCCTCGGCGCTGACACCCGGTCGCGAGGCATGCACCCCCGTGTCGTCGATGACCAGGATCTCGCCTGCCTCCACGTCGCGCACGAAGGTGGCCGACATGGCGTCGAGGGCGACGCTCTCGGAGGCGACCGCCCAGCCCGCGGGACGGCCGTTCGCGTCGTGCAGGCGGCCGAGGGCAAGCGGCCTGAATCCGATCGGGTCGCGAACCGCCACCAGCGCCTCGGCGGTCAACATGGTGAAGGTGTAGGCGCCGGCCGCGCGATGGAAGGCGTGCTCCACCCGCTGGGCCCAGCTGCGTCCCGGAGCGTGCGCGATCAGTTTCGCGAGCACCTCCGTGTCGCTCGCCGTGACGAACTCGATGCCCTGCTCGGTGAGCGCGTCGCGGAGCCAGGTCGCATTGGTGAGGTTGCCATTGTGCCCGAGCATCAGCTCGCCAAGGCCACTCTCGGCGTAGACCGGCTGCACGTTCGGGAGGCTGTTCGAGCCGGTCGTGCTGTAGCGGGTATGTCCGATCGCCAGGCGTGCCGGGCGCCCGTCGGGATGGCCGTCCTGGTCCGCCTCGAGGCGTGCCAGGGTCTCCTCGTCGAAGACCTGGCCGACCAGTCCCAGGCGCTTGTGGAGGGTCAGCTGCACTCCGTCCGAAACAGCGATCCCGGCCGATTCCTGGCCTCGGTGCTGGAGGGCATGCAGGCCGAGCGCGGTCAGGTGCGCGACCGGCAATCCGGGGGCGAAGACGCCCACCACTCCGCACTCTTCGCGCGGCCCATGCGCTTCGTAGAGGGGCAGCTCAGAAAGCTGAAGTCCCGCCTCGCGGGGAGGGCTCGGCGGGACGGTGCGATGCACGTTGATCAGCGGGCGAGAGAGCATCGCGGCACGCGGCTGATGATACCGGAGCCTCGCCCCCAAGGGTGGCCGACGGGACCAAGGTACGGGTGTCGTACTGCAGCCGGCGGCGGATCCGGGCCGCCGAGCGGCCGTGAGCGACAGCCTGCGAAGGGGGTGACGATCGGGTCATGGTGGGGAATCCTGGCCGACACCATGCTCGGCGCGTCGATCTGGAATCCCGGCAGGAGTGGACTCGTAGATGTTTCGACTCGTCCGCGCGCTCGGCTTCCTGGCTCCCGTCATGTTCGTCGTCCTCGCGATGGTCGGACTGGCGGTGGTGCCGGCAGCCGATCCGCAGCAGCGCTTCGTCTTCCTGGCGCTGACGCTGCTCGCGGCCGCGACCGGAGCGACCGCCATGGCGCTGGTCTGCTGGACCTACTTCGGCCGGCGCCTGCAGCAGGTTGCGCAGGCTCTCGAGGCGACGGTCAGCACTGATCGACCACTCCGCCTGAACGTGGCAGGAACGCGGCCCGAGCGTCGCCTGGCTCGCGCCTTCAATGCCGCCAGCGGCGCCTTCGTGCAGATCGAGGCTCGCGCCGCTCATGACCGGCTCACCGGGGTGGCGAACCGCGAGACGCTCCTGACGACCCTCACCTCCGAGATCGAACGAGCCACGCGCCACCACAAGTGGCTGTCACTCGCGTTCATCGACATCGACCGCTTCAAGCCGATCAACGACACCTTTGGGCACAACAGCGGCGATGCCGTCCTGCGCCAGCTCGCCGACCTGATCAGCGACAACATTCGCGCCAGCGACCTCTTCGGTCGGTACGGCGGGGAGGAGTTCATGCTGATCCTGCCCGAGACGACGCCCGAGGAGGCGACCATCCTGGCCGAGCATCTGCGCGCACTGGTGATGGATCACCCCATGGCGATGCCCACGCAGGCGCCGATGACGGTCACCATCAGCATCGGGATCGCGGGCGACGTCGGCTCGCAGCTGCAGGCCGACCGCCTGGTCGACCAGGCCGATGCGGCGATGTACGCGGCCAAGTCGCTTGGCCGCAACCGCACCTATCGCTTCCGGGCGATCGACGACAACGCCCCCGTCCGCCGCGCCCCGATCTCGCCCGAGCGTCGCGCGGCGGCCACGGCGATCGGGCAATGGGCCAGCGACACAGCCGCCGAAGCACTCGCCTCGGTTCTGGCCCCCCAGCCGCACCATCGCGGCCAGCCGTCGGACATGATCGCTTCGCTCGCGACCGGGATTGCGCTCGACCTTGGACTGCCGCACGACGAGATCGAGCGGATCCGGATCGCCAGCCTGCTCCACGATCTCGGCAAGCTGGCGGTGCCGCCGGAGATCCTGGACAAGCCGACGACCCTATCCGACATCGACTGGCAGGCGATCGGCGAGCACCCGCGCATCGGACAGGTGATCCTGGAGCAGGCATCCTCCCTGCGGGAGGCGGTGCCGGTGGTGCTCCATCATCACGAGCGCTACAACGGCGGCGGCTATCCGCACGGCCTGCGTGGCAAGGAGATCCCGCTCGGTGCCCGCATCGTCGCGGTCGCGGATGCCTACCACGCCATGATCCACGATCGCCCCTACAAGACCAAGCGCGACCACCAGGACGCCCTGCGGGAGCTGCGCGCCAATGCCGGCACGCAGTTCGACCCCGACATCGTCAACGTCTTCTGCCGCCTCTTCGCCGACGGCGTGCCGCCGGACGGCCTGGACGAGGTGTACACCCTGCATATGCGCGCCCGCGACGGGCTGCAGCAGATCGAGCCCCGGGCGGCGGCGCAGGTGCTCGGCGTCTCCTCCGCATCCGACAATGGCCACGGTCACCTTCACTCGCATGGCAACGGGCAGTCGCGCGCGCGCCGCAAGGCACTGGAAACCGAGGCCACCCAGCCCGTGGCCGATGAGGCGGCCGGCTAGGGCTCACGCCGGGGAGAGCTAGAAGGGGACGCTCCACGCGGCACGAAGCCGATCGATGCCCAGCGAAAGCCTCGCATCGCCGAGCCCCACCTGCAGCTCCCTTCCGCCCGCCGCACCAAGCCGCTCGGCGGTTACCTGCGCGGCAGCGGCCGCGGTCACCACCGCGCCGCTCGATGCCGGCGCTACGGCGACCAGCACCCTGCCTCCCCGTTCGCCGAAGAGGCCCGCGGACGGGAACCTGGACGCCGAGGTCGGCATCGACAGGTCCGCGCCCATCGACGAAGCGATCGCCATCCGTGCCAGCGCCACCGCGATCCCACCGACCGAGACGTCGTGCGCGCCGGATACCAGGCCGGCCGCTCCGAGCTGCCCGAGCAGGGTCACCAGCCGCGCCGCCGCCTCGAGGTCAAGCGAGGGCTCTCCCCCGAATCGGCCGCGACGCCAGGCAAGCTCCGAGGCCGCCAGCGCGGCGGCATCCCAGGCGGGAGCCCCGAGCAGCCAGATCTCGTCGGCGGGGCACCAGGCCATCGGGACTGCGCGGGACCGATCCTCGAGCAGCCCGACCGTCCCGATCACCGGGGTCGGCAGGATCGGACCGTCCGGCGTCTCGTTGTAGAGGCTGACGTTGCCCGACACGATCGGGATCCCCAGCCTGCGGCACGCCTCACCCATGCCGGCCACCGCCTCGGTGAGCTGCCAGTAGCCGGCAGGGTTCTGCGGCGATCCGAAGTTGAGGCAGTTGGTGATGGCGATCGGCGTTGCGCCGCTGCACGCCACGTTCAATGCGCCCTCGACCACCGCGGCCGCGCCGGCCAGGCGAGGATCGAGCGCCCCCAAGCGTCCCGGTCCGTCGAGCGACAGCGCGATCGCCCGGTCCGTGCCCTTGATCCGCAGCAGCGCAGCGTCCCCGGCGCCAGGCCCGACCAGCGTGTTGATCCCGTTCATGTGGTCGTAGCGACGCCAGATCGGCTTTCGGCTGCGCATATTGGGGCTGCCCAGCAGCTCGAGGAGCGTGGCCGCCGACGCCGGTTGGGCGGCGAGCTCGTCGAGCGACTCGGCGCGGCGGGCGGCCATGTCGGACGGAGGCTCCGCTGCGGGCGTGTAGCGCGGCGCATCGTCGGCCAGCGCGCGACCCGGCACCTCGCAGACGATTGCAGCGCTCGCGGTGGCACGGACCACCGGGTCAGCGATGACCCGGCCGATCGTCACGGCGTGCAGCTCGTAGCGCTCGAAGACGGCCTGCACCTCGGCCTCACGCCCGGCACGCACCACCAGCAGCATTCGTTCCTGCGACTCGCTGAGGAGAACCTCGTACGGCGTCAGCCCTGGCTCGCGCCGCGGGACGAGGTCCAGGTCCACCTGCGCGCCGCACCCGCCACGGGCCGACACCTCGGCCAGCGCGCACGTGAGCCCCGCCGCACCCAGATCCTGCATCGCCACCACGGCGGTGGAACCGGAGAGCTCGAGGCAAGCCTCCATCAGCAACTTCTCGAGGAATGGGTTCCCGACCTGCACCGCCGGTCGGCGCTCCTCGCGGTCGTCGTCGAGCGAGGCGGACGCGAAGCTCGCTCCCTGGATCCCGTCAGTGCCGGTCGACGCACCGACCAGCAGCAGGGCGTTTCCGGGTCCGGCGGCGCGAGCAAGCGTGATCTCATCGTGCCGGGCGATGCCGACGCACATCACGTTGACCAGCGGGTTGCCGCTGTAGGTCGCGTCGAACCCGATCTCGCCGCCAACGTCGGGGATGCCGATGCAGTTGCCGTAGCCGGCAATGCCGGCCACCACACCGCCGAGCAGGTAGCGATTCCGGGCCGCCGCCGCGGCATCGGTCCGGCCGGTGACATCGTCGTCCGGATGGAGCGGCCCGAAGCGGAGCGAGTTGAGGAGGGCGATCGGCCGCGCTCCCATGGTGAAGATGTCGCGGATGATGCCGCCGACCCCGGTCGCCGCGCCCTGGTAGGGCTCGACCGCGCTCGGATGGTTGTGCGACTCGACCTTGAAGACGGCGGCCAGCCCGTCGCCGATGTCGATCGCCCCGGCATTCTCGCCCGGGCCGACGAGGACCCGCGCGCCCTCGGTCGGAAGGCTGCCCAGCAGCGTGCGCGAATGCTTGTAGGCGCAATGCTCGCTCCACATCGCGCCGAACATGCCGAGCTCGACCGCGTTCGGCTCCCTGCCGAGCGCCGCCACCACCAGCCGATACTCGTCCTCGGTCAGCCCGTGGCGCTCCACGGGCGCGGCGATCGTCAGCCTCGCCACAGGCGCGTCAGCGCGCCGATCGCCACGATCAGGCCGGCCAGCATGAAGATGATCCCGCCGGGGGAGAGCGCTCGCAGCACCTGGACCGGGTCGCCGCCGGGCCCACCGAGCAGTTCGACGACCAGGAAGAGGATGGTCAGGCCGAGCCCCCAGACCAGGGCTATGAGCAGCCCTGCGCGCTGCACCGCTCCGGGGACCGAGCGGATGATCCCGGCAACCGCCAGCGCCAGCAGGATAGCGAACAGGATCGGCACCGCGGCCGCCAGGCCGAAGTAGGCGGTCTCGGTCAGCGGTCCGCGCGGGTAGCCCGCCCAGAAGGCGATGCCATATCCCCCCGGGGCACCGAAGGAGCGATCCCAGAGCGACGCTCCTCCAAACGCGAAGGGCAGCAGCCAGGCGGTGAGCAGGCCGGCGGCGCCGATCAGCAGCACGATGGGACCGAGGATCGCCCGCCCGGAGGTCGTGGCCGGGAGCCCGTCGCCGACCACCACGCCTTCATCCGCGGGGCGCAGGTGAGCGCCGCAGTTCTGGCAGAACGCCACTCCCGCGCGGTTGTGGGTCCCGCAGCGGGGGCAGGCCTGGGTCCCTTCGGGCGGCGCCGGTCGCTCGACCGCGGCTGGGGCGCCGGGCGCCATCAGGCGCTGGCCGCAGCTCCGGCAGAAGGCGATCCCGGGCCGGTTCTCGGTGCCGCAGCGCGGGCAGACGGTCCCCTCGCTCAGCGGAGTGGCTGGCACGGGGTGAGCGGCGATGGCATCGCCGGCGGGGGCCGATGGTGGGGGCACCACCCAGGCCTCCGCGTCGCTCGGCGTGGCCGCCGGCTGCTGCTCGTCGACTGACTCGGGAGGCTGCTCGGTCGAGGCGCCGCCCGGGTCCCGCTCGTCATCCTGCATCGGGGGATGGACCTCCATCAGGACCGTCTCGGACGCCCTGCATCATAGTCCACGCTCCGCGGCGGCCGGCTGCGCGACCAGCCAGGCATCGAGACCCCGGAGGATGCGCAGGCCATCGGTGCCGCCGACTTCCGCCTCGGCCGCGCGCTCGGGATGCGGCATCAGCCCCAGTACGTTGCCGCGTTCGTTCACGATCCCCGCGATCGAGCGCAGGGAGCCGTTGGGATTGGCATCCGGCACCACCGATCCGTCCTCGTCGGCGTAACGCAGCACCACCCTGCCATCGGCCTCGAGCCGATCCAGGACCTCCGCATCGGCGTAGTACCGACCCTCGCCGTGCGAGATCGGCAGGCGGATCGTCTCGCCGGCGCTGAGCCCTGCGAGCCAGGGGCCTTCGGCACGCTCCACGCGTAACGGCTGCCAGTCGCATCGGAACTCCAGGTGGTCGTTGCGCAGCAGCACGCCGGGCAGGATGCCGGCCTCGGTCAGGATCTGGAAGCCATTGCACGACCCGAGCACCGCGCCGCCCGCCGCCGCGAATGCCTCGACGGAGCGCATCACCGGCGAAAAGCGTGCGATCGCACCGGTGCGCAGGTGATCCCCATGGGCGAACCCGCCGGGTAGCACCACGGCGTCCGGATCGCCGAGATCCTCGCTGGTATGCCAGACCAGTCGCGCTTCCCAGCCGAGCAGGCCGGCGACGTGCGCGAAGTCACGCTCGCTCCAGGTGCCGGGGAAGACGACCACCGCGACCCGCGGGGCACGGCTCATGCATGCACCTCGATGGCGGCTGGCTCGTCGGCGCGCAGCTCCCAGTCGGCGGTCTCCATGACGGGGTTGGCGAGCAGTCGGCGGCACATCTCCCCCACCGCGGCGTCGGCCGCCGCGTGGTCCAGCGCGTCGAAGGTGAGGCGCAGCAGCTTGCCGGCGCGCACCTCCGCGACGCCCTCGAAGCCGAGCGAGCGCAGCCCGCCGGCGATCGTCTGACCCTCCGGATCGGCGATCCCCGGCCGCAGGCGGACATGCACCTCCGCCAGCCAGCGCATCAGGTCGATCCCTCGGCGTCAGGCCAGGCCATCCCGGTGAGCCGCTCGTAGGCGGTGGCGTATCGCTCCCGCGTCCCGTCGATCACGTCGTCCGGCAGGTGGGGGGCAGGTGGTTCGCGATTCCAGCCCGACCCGGCCACGAAGTCCCGGACGAACTGCTTGTCGAACGAGGCGGGGCTGGCGCCTGGCGCGTATTGCTCACCATCCCAGAAGCGGCTCGAATCGGGGGTCAGCAGCTCGTCGATGAGCGCCACCCGTCCGTCGATCCAGCCGAACTCGAACTTGGTATCGGCCAGGATCAGGCCGACCTCCGCGGCTCGCTCAGCCCCGGCGCGGTAGAGCGCCAGCGATCGATCCTCGAGCTCGGCCGCCAGCTCGGCACCGACCATCTCGGCCAGCTGACGGCGGGTGATGTTCTCGTCGTGCCCCACCTCGGCCTTGGTCGAGGGCGTGAAGATCGGCGCGGGCAGGCGGTCCGCCTCCCTCAGACCGCCGGGCAGGGGGTGCCCTCCGACCTCGCCAATGGCGCGGTACTCGGCCCAGCCGGAGCCCGCCAGGTAGCCGCGGACGACGCATTCGGCATCGATCCGCTGCGCGCGGCGAGCGAGCGTCACGCGGCCCGACAGCTCGGGCAGGCGGGCCGCTGGGGGGAGGTCGGCGGCAGCGGTCGACAGGAAATGGGTCGGTCCCAATGGCGCCAGGCGCTCGAACCAATAGGCCGATAGCGCGGTGAGGAGCCTCCCCTTGTCGGGGATCGGCTGGTCGAAGACGACGTCGAACGCGGAGAGTCGATCGGTCGCCACCAGCAGCAGCCTGTCTTCGCCGACCGCATACGTCTCGCGCACCTTGCCCCGGTGCAGGAGCTCGAGGCCCGGGATCGTCGACTCGGTCAGGGTCATGGCATGTCCTCCGTTGGGCCTTCATTGGCATCTGCCTGGGGGTGTGTCGCGCGGGGTTCGAGGCCGAATCGCCGCCGCACGAAGTCCTCGACATTGTCGAGCAGGGCGAGGACGACCAGGATCAGGAGCGTCCCGACCAGGGCCAGCCATAGCAGCCCAGCCCCCGCGGCCATGCCGATCGCGGCCACCGCCCACAGCGATGCGGCGGTGGTCAGGCCGCGGATGTTGCCGCGGTACTGGAGGATCGTGCCCGCCCCGATGAAGCCGATCCCCGACACAATCTGCGCGGCGATCCGGGTCGGATCGACCGAAGATCCCGCGAAGCCGTAGGCCGAGATGATGGCGAAGAGCGCCGACCCCAGGGCCACCAGGGCGTGGGTGCGGAAGCCCGCCGGTTGGCGATGCAGCTCTCGTTCGAACCCGATCACCGCCCCGAGCACCAGGCCCAGGGTCAGCCGGCCGGCCAGCTGGAGCTCCACGCTGAAGCCGAGTTCCGGCATCACGGATTCGCCCCCAGCATCTGCACACGTCCGGCCTCATCAGTCTCGGTCAGCTCCGCCGACCACCAGGCCGATACCCAGGCACGGAGCACGCCGAGGGCGAGGACCAGGGCGAGCCAGATCGCAACGAAGCCGACCAGCAGCAGGAGCGCCCGCGGGCTGGCCAATCGTCCGGCGGCGAGCTCGACGTCGATCGGCGCCCAGATCACGCGCAGCACGGCGAATGCCACCACCGCAGCGAGCAGGTCGGCCAAGATCGACGCCAGCGCCAGGCCGATGCGGCGGACAGGGTGTCGCACGAGATCGCGCAACGCGGCGTTGAGCGAGGCAGCCACGGGGACGGCCCCCGGCCCGATGGCTCTGCGCAGGGCGGCAGCACCGACGGCCTGTCCCACGACCAGCAGGACCGCCACCGCGACGAGGAGCGGGACCAGGTGGCCGGCGATCCGCGCCCACAGGGGGCCACCGATGTCCGGCGCCGCGAATTCAGCGGGGGCGACCCCGGCGACACCCAAAGCCAGGACGGCGAGGGCAGCAATCGTCGGGAGGAGCGCGACCAGCAGGACGCTGAAGGCGGCCTCTGTCTCTCGCATCAGCGACCGGCGCGGCGTCCCGCGACCGGCTCCGCGCAGGAGAGCCGCTTCGGCGAGCGCCCCCACCAGGCAGGCGATCAACACACCGATGGTCGCCATCGCGGCCAGGAGGAGGACGTTCCACGGGAACGCTCCCGAGCTGAAGAGCCGGGCGCCGATGAAGGCCAGGTCGCTGGTGCGTGGCAGTGCCGCCACGGTCAGCAGCAGTGGCAGCCAGGCAAGGTAGGTGAGGCTCCCCAGGGCGCCCGCCAACCACTGGTCAGGGCGTTCACCCGCGGTTCGCGCGGCGGCCGCGGCGCGGCCAGACCACGAGGAGATCGCGCTCAATCGTCTGTCCCGCGCGCGCCGACGAGGTTCAGCGCCTGGTACGTGGCGTCGATGCCGGCCAGGTGCGGTTGCAGGTCCATTGCTTCCTCGATCTGCTCCGGCGCCAGCCAGCGGGCGACCTCGTCGTCACCGAGCACCTCCGCCTTGAACGTTCGGTCGCCGCTCCACGCGCGCTTGGCCGCGCCCTGCACCAGCCGGTACGCCTCCTGGCGATCGGCGCCCCGCTCGATCATGGCCAGCAGCAGGGCCTCCGAATAGACCATCCCGCCAAGCAGGTCGAGGTTCTGCTGCATCCGTCCGGCGTCCACCTTGAGACCCCGCAGGAGGCCGGTCATCGAGCGGGTGGCGTAGGCGGCCACGCCCAGCGCTCGCTCGAAGACGAAGCGCTCGGCGCTTGAGTGACTGATGTCGCGCTCGTGCCAGAGCGCCATGTTCTCCAGGCCGACCAGCGCATCGGCTCGCAGCAGGCGGGCGAAGCCGGTGATCCGCTCGGCGAGCACCGGGTTGCGCTTGTGCGGCATGGCACTGCTGCCCTGCTGCCCGGCGCCGAACGGCTCGAACGCCTCCCCCACTTCGGTCCGCTGCAGGTGACGGATCTCCACTGCCATCCGTTCCAGCGTGCCGCCGGTGATGGCCACGACTGTGAGCAGCTCCGCGTGACGGTCGCGGCTGACCACCTGGGTCGATGCCGGGTCGGGGGTCAATGCCAGGGCCTCGCACACGAAGCGCTCCACCTCGACCCCGGCGTGGGCATGCGTGCCAACCGCGCCGGAGAGCTTGCCGACGGCGATCCCCTCGCGCGCCCGCGCCATCCGCGCCTGGTCGCGCTGGACCTCGGCGTACCACCCGGCCAGCTTGAAGCCCAGGGTGATCGGCTCCGCGTGAATCCCGTGGCTGCGCCCGACCATCGGAGTGGATCGATGGGTGGCGGCCATCGCGGCGAGCACGCCTGCAAGCTGTGCCAGCTCCATCTCGAGGAACTCCGTCGCGTCGCGCAGCACCACCGCGGTCGCCGTGTCGAGCACGTCCGAGCTGGTCAGCCCGAAATGCAGCCAGCGCCCCTCGGGGCCGAGTCGCTCCGTTACCGAGCGCAGGAAGGCGATCACGTCATGCTGCGACTCCTGCTCGATCTCATGGGCGCGCGCGACGTCAACCGTTCCGGCCGCGTCCCGGATCCGTTGCCAGTCGCCGACCGGCACGAGGCCGCCGGCATGCATCGCCTCGACGGCCAGGAGCTCGATGCGCAGCCATAGCTCAAGCTTGTGCCGCTCGGAGAAGAGCTCGCGCAGCTCCGGCAGCGCGTAGCGATCGATCACCGCTCGCCCGCGGCCCGGGGGTCGATGCCGACCTCGGCCCCGCCCGCCTGCTCCGCGCGATAGGCGTCCACCCGCTCGGCGAGCGCTGCGTCGGCCAGCGCCAGGATGCGGGCCGCCAGGTGCCCTGCGTTCTTCGCGCCAGGCGCGCCTATCGCAACCGCCGCCACCGGAACGCCGGGCGGCATCTGCGCCACCGAGTAGAGCGCGTCCGCGCCACCGAGCGTCCCGCCGTCCAGCGGCACGCCGATGACCGGCAGCCGCGTCTGGCTGGCGAGGACACCGGGCAAGTGAGCGGC
>JBBQGI010000009.1:0-24399 GCA_038322875.1 Candidatus Limnocylindria bacterium
GGCGGGCCGCTACCTGGACGCCCTTCGACGGCGGAAGGGCTACCAGGGGGAGCCGGTGGACGCGGAGGTTATCGGGGTGTGCGAACAGGCCATCCACACCCTGATGGACCTGGCCGGGCCGATGCCGGGCGACCTGGCGGAGTTCCGTCGGCCCGACGCCTGGTGGTTACTGCGCGACGGCGCCTTCCTGGGGGCCTACACCCGCCGCTGGAACGCCGAACGCGCTGCCCATCAGGGCGGCGTCGGCCACTATCGCATCGAACACCGGGCGCCCAGCGGGGCGCTGGTTGGCGACCCCTGGTTGCTGATCCTGGACGGGCCACTACCAGCCCCGGTTTGACGACCACTTTGACGACCACCGCGGCGCACACCCGCGCACAGCGACGAACCGATTAGCCTGATTCACGCTCAGGGGACACGCCCGCACACGGCTATGGACCCCCAACCGGGATTTGTGGATCCGAAGGTTACGGGTTCGACCCCCGTAGGCCACCCCACCCGCCCCATAGTCATGTGCGCGCAGTCACCAGGGCGCCCATAGGTCATGGCGGCGAACGGGACGACCTCCCTACAGACCCGTAGGGGCCCTCGCCGTAACCTCGTTTCATGTCCACACAGGCGCTCCACCGTCAGCGCCGCCGTGTCATGGCCCGCGCCATCGCACTCTCCGGCACGGCGCTCCTGGCTGCCGCGCTGCTGGTCTGGGCGCCGCAGCCGGCCACCGGCTGGGACCAATCGAGCGCCGAGGCAACCCTGTGGCAGCTGCTGAACGGCGACCGGACGAACAACGGCCTGCAGCCCCTCACCCAGCACAGCACCCTGGTGAGCCTGGCCCGCTGGCGCAGCCAGGACATGATCGACCGCGACTATTTCGACCACACCGTCCTGGGGACCAACTATCAGGTCTACCACTGGTACGACTCGAACGGCCTGAACTGGTCGTCCGGCGGCGAGAACATCGGCTGGAACAACGGCTACGCCGATGCCGACTCGCCGGTGAAGATCAACGAAGGCTTCATGAACTCCTCCGGGCACCGGGCCAACATCCTGAACCCGGCCTGGTCGCATGGTGGGGTTGGCGCCAGCGGCGTCGACAACGTCACCTGGCAGGGCAGCGTTCGCAACATGCGGATGTACACCGAGCTGTTCATCAAGCTCAATTCGGCGCCGCCACCGCCACCACCCCCCACGCCAAAGCCCACGCCAAAGCCCACTGCCAAGCCGACCGCGCCGCCACCGCCTCCGCCGCCCACGCCGAAGCCGACCGTCGCTCCGGTCAGCACGCCGCACCAGACCCCCCTCGAGACGAGCGCTCCGGAGGAGACCCCGGCCCCGACCGCCTCGCCGCAGGCGACTCCCGCCGAGACCCCGAACCTGCTTCCGGTTGCCGCGACCATCCACTCGTTGGTCGGGGATGACGGTCCCGCCGCCAACGGTGCCGATCGCCTGGGCGTCACGAACCCGTTGCGGGTCGAAACCGCGGCGGCCGCCGATCGCGGCATCTTCGAGACGGTGATCGGCTCGCTGCTCTCCTTCTTCCTGGGCTGATCTGAGTGAGCTCGCTCATCGACGGCGCGAGCATTGGCCTCGGAGGGCGGGCTAGACTGCCCGCGATGTCGGTGATCCTCGAGGCCCACGACCTCGTCAAGACCTACCCGCTCGGCGAAGGGGCCGTGGACGCTCTGCGCGGCGTCTCCCTCTCGGTCGCAAAGGGCGAATTCGTGGCGATCATGGGATCGTCCGGCTCGGGCAAGTCGACGATGCTCCACCTGCTCGGCGGCCTCGACAAGCCAACCAGCGGCAGCGTCGTGATCGACGGCATCAACGTCAGCCAGCTCAACGACGAAGAGGCCACCCTCACGCGTCGCGAGAAGACCGGCTTCGTCTTTCAATTCTTCAACCTGATCTCGCTCCTCAGCGTCGCCGAGAACGTGGCGTTGCCCTTTTTGATTGCCGGCGATTCACTCGCCGCCCACCGTCCTCGCGTCGACGCCCTGCTGGAGCTGGTGGGGCTCGCCGACAAGGCCGGACATCGCCCTGATCAGCTCTCCGCCGGCGAGCAGCAGCGGGTGGCGCTGGCGCGGGCCCTGGCCACCGAGCCGGCGATCCTGCTCGCCGATGAGCCGACCGGCAACCTGGACTTCGTGACCGGAACGGAGATCCTCGACCTGCTCTGGGACTCATGCGATCGCCTGGGCCAGACCATCGTCCTGGTGACCCACGATGCCCGCGCGGCCGCCTACGCGGATCGGGTCCTGATCGTGCGCGATGGCACGATTCGCGACGAGATCACCCTTGGACGAAGAGCCGACCACGAGCCGCGGCGACTGATCACCCGCCTGGCTGCGCTGGGTCTCTAGGCCGATGCGCCTGGCGACCCTGGCCTGGCGCGGCCTGACGGCGAGGCGCCTGCGCACGGCGCTCACCGTGGTCGGAGTGGCCCTCGGCGTCGCGCTGGTGACGGGCACGCTCCTCGCCAACCAGGCGGCCAACGAGGCCGTCCAGCGGGCTGCGGCCGAGATCATGGGTCGCGCCGAGCTGCGCGTGCGCGCCTTCGAGACCGGTGGCTTCGATCCCCGAACGGTGCAGCTCCTGCGCCAGATCCCCGGCGTCCAGGCCGCAGCCCCCGTCGCCGAGCGACGGCTCCTCGTCACCGATCTGGTGACCACGGGCTACAACCTCCTTGTCCTGGGCGTCGATCCTGGCGATGAGGCCCAGGTGCGCACGTATGACCTCGAAGCCGGGATGTTCCTGGGCTCGAACCCCACGGATGCCGTGGTCAACGCGGCCTGGGCTGCGAAGAACGGGTTTGCGCTCGGGGATGAGCTCGTGCTCACGGGCGCCAAGCCTGGAGTCCCGCACCTGCGCATCGTTGGCCTGCTCGGCGACCTCGGCGTCGGCGCCCTCCAGCAGGGCAACGTGCTGGTGATAGACCGCGCGACCCTCAACGATGCGTTCCAGACGCCCGCGCCAGTTTCGTACGTCGACCTGGTCCTCTTCCCGGGCCGGGCCGCGGACGTGCAGTCCGCCCTCAACCGCGAGATGCAGGAGCCCTTCATTGTGGAGACGGTCGCCGATACGCAGGGTCAGCTGGCCCGCGCGCAGCAGGGCTTCTCCGGTATCGCCTTCCTGTTCGGCCTGGTGGCCCTGGTTGTCGGTTCCTTCCTGGTCGCGAACACGCTGGCGATGACACTCTCCGAACGGACGCGCGAGGTTGGATTGCTGCGGGCCGCGGGGATGACGCAGCGCCAGGTGCTCGGCCTCTTCCTGCGCCAGGGAGCGCTCGTGGCGGTGGTCGGCAGTGTGCTCGGCTTGGGGCTGGGGATCGCACTCGCGGCTCTGATCATCGGTTTTCTGCAGAGCACGCGCGCGGTCCTCGTAACGGGGCTGCCGCTCAACCCGCTCGCCCTCCTGCTCGCGTTCGCGATGGGGGTCGGCGTCACGCTGGGGGCCTCTGCCTTCCCGGCTGCCGCCGCGGCGCGCATCTCGCCGCTCGATGGCCTTCGGGCTTCACGTCAGCCCGGTCGCACGCTGTGGGGTCGCCTCCGCTGGATCGTCCTGCTCGAGCTCCTGGTGGTCCTGCTCGGCGTCGCCTTCTATCCGTTGGATCGCGGCGAGTTCGGGGTGGCGGGGGTCGCCCTGGCGGTCGCCATCCTGGTCGCTGGGACCGCCCTGACTGCTGTCGGCCTGCACCCACTCAGCCGGGTGGTCGGCCGCCCGTTCGAGTGGTTCTTTGGCGCGCAGGGGCTCCTCGGGCGGGCGAACCTGGGGCGAGATCGCGCCCGAACCGGCTTGACGGTGGGGGCGCTGATCATCGCGTTGACCGCCGTCGTGACGCTGGGGGCAGTGGCCGAGAGCGCGCGGGCGACGGCCGATCGATGGGTCGGCTCGATCCTCCCCGGCGGCTACGCCATCAGGCTGGGCGTCGAGGGCGACATCGACGCGCAGCGCCCCGATTTCGAGTCCACCACCGGCGCGGCCGCCGCCTCACCGATCGCCGAGTTTCCCGCAGTGGTGCGCGAAGGCGAGACGCAGCGGGAGGCATCGGTGGCGGGAATCGAGCCGAACGTCTTCCAGTCCACCGGGTCTCTGATCTTCGTCCACGGCTCGCGGGATGCTGCCTTCGCGGCGCTCGAGGCGGGCGGTGCGGTCCTGGTGCCGGATGCGGTCGCCACGCGTGACGATCTCGGCATTGGGTCGACCCTCGAACTGGCGCAACCGGGCACCGATCCGCAGACCTTCACCGTGGCCGGGATCATCGCCTATACGCTGCCCGCCAGGTCGCCGGACGGGGCCTTTCTCATCAGCCTCGCCGATGCCCGTGAGCGCTTCGGGGTATCGACCGCCTCGCTCTGGGTCTTCGTGGCCCAGCCCGGCATCACCGAGGCGGCCTTCCGCTCCGCGGTCGGGGCCAAGGCGATCGAGAAGGCCGCCGAGCTCCTCACGGCGCGCGATCTGTCGAGCGAGCTCGAGCGTTCGCTCTCGCGCCTGATCGGCCTCTTCGACGTGCTGGCCCTGCTGGCGGTGGTGATCGCGGCGCTCGGGATCGTGAACACCCTGGGCGTCAGCGTCTCGGAGCGTGCGCGCGAGATTGCCATCCTGCGTTCCCACGGCATGACCACCGGGCAGGTGCAGGCGATGGTGGTGGCAGAAGCCGCGATCATGGGTGCCATCGGTGGGATCGCCGCCGTGGTGACCGGGATGCTGATGTCGCTGGCGGTGGTCGGCGGCACGGCGCCCACCGACTTTAGCGCCGGGTTGGCCATTCCGTGGCCGCTGCTGATCAGCGTCGTATTGCTGGGCACCGGAGTGGCCGCGCTGGCCGGTCTCTATCCCGCCCGCCTCGCCGCACGCATCCCGATCGTCGGGAGCATCGCCCACTTCGAGTAGCGAAAGAGGAGAGAGGACCGATGGCAGGGCAATTCTGGGAGGCAACCGCAGGGCGCGCCCTGGTGGGACGCCTCGCGACCGGCGATGACCTGGTCGAGGAGATCGAGCGGGTCTGCGCTGAGCAGGGGATCAACGCCGCGTGGGTCAGCGTCATCGGCGCCGTGAAACGGGCCTCGTTCGCCTACTACGAGCAGCAGGAGCATCGGTATCTCGAGCTCGACAGCCACGAGCACCACGAGATCACCGGCTTCGTCGGCAACATCTCGATCCGCGACGGCCGGCCGTTCCTGCACGCACATGCCACCTTTTGCGCTCGGAGCGGCTCGGCGGTCGGTGGCCACCTGGTCCGCGGCTGCGAGGTGTTCGCGGCCGAAGTCACGATTCGCGAGATGACCGGGGTGGTGCTGGAACGCACCGCAGACGAGGCCAGCGGGCTTGCACTCTGGTAGCGTCGCAGACGAAGTCCTGCGCGAGTAGTACGTTGAAGGCGCGGGGTACCATTAGTCAGTCGGGATCGCCGACACAGCATCTGGGAGAACGTGTCAGGGGTTCCGAAGACCCTCAGGTATTCCGCTCTCCGAGCGCTGTGACTCAGCGATCACCGACCGTTCCCGCTCTGTTTGAGCGTGAAACGTGCGCCCGTAGCTCAGCGGACAGAGCGGGTGGCTTCGGACCATCAGGTCGCGGGTTCGATTCCTGCCGGGCGCGCCAGAGCCACAGTTTCGGGAAGCGCGAGCGCCAGACCGTGGCGCCGGGCTTCAGCGGTCAGTTCCTCCTCCACGATTCGGTCGCCAGCGACGGTGATCCTCGCAAAGGTCGCTCGAACCACCCGTTGACGCTCCTCCTCGCCGCCGTCGCGCCAGGCGGAGCCCAGGTCGCGGAGGGCGGCGATCGCAGCGTCCGGGTCGATGGCAGCCGGCACCGTCAACGGATGACGGTCGAGCAGGTCGAGCTCAGCGCCGATGCGCGCGTTCTCCGCAAGAAATGCTTGCGCTGTTAGCTGGCGGCGCGCGAGCGACTTCGCACGTAGCTCTAGATCGTGCTCGAGTCGGCGCCGCCGAAGTTCAGTCGAGCGAGTGGCCATCGCTTGCTGACCGGCAAGCGCGCGAAGGCCGATCAGAAGTCGGTTGTCGAGCCCGCTTCGCGCAATTTGCGACGCGACCGCATCCTCAAATGTGGATGCGACGTAGCTGCCCTGTGGCCACGCAGCGCACGGGTCAGGGTGCCGATAGCGGCGGATAGACGGCCGTCTGTTCGGCTGCGATGCGACGTCCGCCTTGATGCGACGGCCACATATGCACCACAGCCGCTTCGCGAGCATGTGCACGCGCTTCGCTTGCCCTCCGCCGCCGGTGCGGCGCTCGCTCCGTACCTGCTGGACGCGCGCCCAGAGATCATCACTCACCGGGGGATTGGATTGCCACGGGGCCGCCGTTCGCACTTCATGGGGCGATCGTCGATGGCGTGCCGTCCAGCCGTTGTACAACTGGTTGGCGAGGATTGCGCGGATTGCATCAGCGGCGAGGCCCGTTTCGCTCTCCAGGTCGCGGTAGCTGACACTGCCGGTCGCGTATCGCTGGAACAGCGCCACGGCGCGCGGCATCGCGCCGGGGTCGATCGCCAACCGCGACTCTGGGGCCGGTGTCCGGACGAAGCCAAGGCCGGGCGAGCCTCCCTGGTCGCCGGCACGGAACTTGGCGGCATACCCTTCGCTGATGCGGCGTGCCAGTCGTCGGCTATAGCCCTCGGCCTCGACGGCCTCGCGAGCCCACGTCTCCCAGCCATTCTCGTCAGAGCTCAGCAGTCGCTCATCGCAAAAGAGGAGCGCGGCGCCGCGCAGATGGAATTCGTGACGGGCATTGACCGCGGTGCGCAGATCGCGCGCGAACCGACTCACGTAGCCGACTAGTAGGACATCGTAGCTCCGGCCGGCAGCAGCCAGCATCTCGGCAAATGCTTGCGTCGACGCAACCGTGCGGCCCGAGTGCGCTCCCTGCCAAATGATGCCGGTGTCCACCAAGCCCCACTGGTCGATCGCGCGGTCCTGTTGCTCGCGCTGCGCGGCCGGTCCATAACGGTCGACCTGACCGGCGGTGCTCTCACGCACCCACCGAGCCGCGCGCAAGCCGCGAAGATCCTCCAAGGTCCAGCGAAGGGAGTTCATCTCCGTGGATCGCCTCGTGTGCTGCGAGCGGTATTGCTGACGACCAGGGCGAGTCTACCCCTGCGTTCCAACACCGTCTGCTGATTCGTGACGGCGCTCGCAGCCAGCGCCAGCAGCGCCTGGCACAGTTCGCAGGTGCAGACCGAGACTGACCTTTCTGCGGAGTTCCCGGCCGGCCTCACCGATGGCTCCGCGACCGCCCGTGGACACGGTTCGGCGGTCGATCGGACGCAGGAGCGGGTCCGGGATCTTGCTGCTCGACGTGCTCAGGGATAGGCGCGATGGCAGCTGCCCCGGCGCCCGCGATCCGATATTGGCCAGGCAACGGCGAGAAGACATGTCCGCCGTCGATGAGCTTGCGCAAGCCGCGGCGGATCTTCCGCTCGTGAAACCCAAGCTGGATGGCCAGTTGGATGCTTCCGGCTGGGCCGCGCTCGCGCAGCATCGTCAGGATGGCATGGTCGCGGCCCGGCGGCGGCTGGCTCATGGAGCTGGCTCGGTCGGCCCAGGGCCGAGTGTCCGATCCCGGCCGGAGCCAGCCGGAGCTGTCCGAGTCGACCCAGCGCCGCGGAGTGTGCTCCGCCGCCATAGGGGGGCCGGCCCATTCCCCCAACAGAGCAGACTGATGGGCATGGCCTTCGCGGGACGGCGCGACGCACGGGCGATGGCCACCTGGGTCTCGCGCCGAGGACCAGCCAACAGCGGCGGGGAAGATGATCCCGTTACTCGGTCGTAAGGGGTTATCCGCCCGCGCTTGTGACAGTTGTGACAATTCCTGTCACGAAGCCTCATAGATGGATCGGCCGGGGGCCCCCTATAGCGCCTTCCCGGCCAGGTCGTTGAGCGGGGAACGATCCGTCGTCGACTCTTCTGACTCTACGTCTGCGTCGGCGGAAGTCAATAACGTTGGTGTACGGCGATGTGGACAGTCGATCACGCGATCCAGAGGTAGCTAGCATCGCACCCGGTGACCTGAGCAGGTGTTCGTCGCGACGAATCTAGCCGCGTGGTCGCCGCAGGAGCGGGTCGGAGCAGCGCCTAGCAGGCGCGCGGATGGCGGCGGAAGCGAGTGCCATCTCGGTGCCCCGAGCTGGATTGAACGCAGTTTGACGAGGCCTCATCCGGGAAACAGGGCGAGCTGCCAGTCCCGACGCTGGCTCGGGGCCTGTCGATCAGCGAGCAGCTTGGGCCGGATGGTGGGCAGGTGCTGCGTTTCTTCGTCGACCTGTGGGCAGGGACGACCGAGGCTGCTCACACGCTGTCAAGCTCCACGCTATTGCTCGGAGGCGGTGGACCATCGACTCGATGAGCGAGCCCTGCACTGGGTCGGCACGGGTCTAGTAGGGACATGCGACGGCGCTGACCGCTGCGCCGGTATCGAGATGGCTCACCTCCCGCCTTCAGAATCGCGGATCTGAGCACGCCAGCCATTCGTCCGATCGTCGCCGGAACGAACGGCAATCCGAACGGCAATCCGAACGGTTCGACGCCCCAGGCGATGCCTCCCAGGACTCGCTGTCGCCAACGTGTGACGCGCCCGGTGGTGGCTCCCAGTCCTGGCGCTCGGCCGGGCCCGTTCTTAGCCCCGGTCCACCGATCCTGACCGGCTGCGCGCCTGCCGAGAACATAGAACGGTGCCCTGCTGAGAGGATGGGTCACCGAAGGTGGCGCGCTCAGCTCTTGCCGGTTTCAGCCGCCTGTGCGGCCCGTTCCTCATTGGCTATCTCGGCCTCGCTGAGCAGAATGCGCATGCGCCGAATCTGGTCCCGGTGGAAAAGCATTCCGTGAGTTACTGCGCATGCCCTCAAAATGGCCGCCCGGCTCCTTCACTTGGTGGTGGGAGATGCTGGACGTGCTACCGCTGCGGGAGATTGATCCGGCGGTGGACAACTCAGACCGCGCTTGGACCAGTTCGGTGGATAAGGGTGTTGCACATTGATGGATCGGCGAGCAATCTGAGTGTGACCCCTCGCGGCCGATGGCACCCATGTATAGTTCGCACCACGCGAATTGTTGACTGATCAACTAGATTGGCAGCGCAGCGGTTCGCAGGCGGGGCCGATCGTCATCGGCGTCGCAGGCTCGCTCAAGGGATTTCCGCTGATCTACGCGATGCGCTATGCGCTCACCGGCAGTGGGCCAAGTTCTTCCTCGCCGATCCGCAGCGCAAGGCTGCCAAGGTCGAGCTCGATTACATCGCCAAGCTGCGCGACATCTACAGCGCCGACGTTACCCGCAGGCACGTCCGCAGAGGCATGGCCGCTGACGGGGAGACGGTCAAGGCCATTGACGATGCGCACTACCTCGGGATGTCCGAGGACGGGGGACAGTACGACACGCGGGCCATCGGTCAGTAGCCATGTCGTGCCCGGCGTAGCGCGTCAGGCCCGCGGGCCGCCTATCACTGTGCCCAGTGAGTGAAGATTTCCTCGCCTGTCACTGCATCGACGTAGACGTATGCGTAGTGCAGCTCCCGGTTGCTCGGGCTTAACACTTTCAATCCGGAGTACCGCAGGATCCAGACGGGGGTGCGATTCATCGGCTTGTCAGACTCCAGGCTCGCTGGATCAGTCACTAATCGGAGGAATGCGTCGGGCTTGCTCGGCTCCGTTTCCCACCGTTGGCGTCCGGCGGCAAGGGCCGCATCTAGGCCAATCAGGCCCGAACTGTTTGATACCGCCTCCAAGGTGACATCCATACGTGATACGTCCGCCGCTATGAGCGAAGCGGCGTCTGCCCCGGTACCTTGCCATGCAACGCGTGTCGCAAGCGCCAGGCCGATGACGGCAGTGGCGGCAAGTAGGAGCGCGAACGACAGCTGGTTAGTGCGCATTAGTCCAAATCTGCATCTGACCGACCGACGGCTCTGCTATGCCATATGGCGAAGGGGCAGTGTGGGTCGTTATGTTCAGCGTTGTCCAGGCGCCGCCCGGAGGCAGGTAGGTCATCGCAGAAATCAGCAGCGCGGCGGGCGCCATCTTGCCGATTTGATTGTGTTCGCCCTTGGACTCGCCCTGCACAGTCGCCTCGTCACCGGTCACAAACCCGATCCAAGCCGTCGTGTGGGAACGCTTTACGCCTCCGTCAAATACCGCCCACCACGCGCCACTGGTCGCATATTGAGCCTTGTACACGTGATTGGCTGCGGTAATGGCAAAATCATCGAGGTCGTAGTTCGCGCCGGGACCCTGGAACTCCCAATATCCGCGAACCACGGACCCGCTGTTTTTCCACCACCCAACTTGCACCCACTTCAGGGCTGCACTGGCGACGGTTACGCTGACGCCACTCGAGAAATTGCAGAGCGTTGGATCGGTCCAAGGGATCAGGGCGGAAATCCCATTCGCGTTGCCCAGTCGATCGCCGTAAACATTGCGCTGCAGAAAATTGCCCGGGCAGTGGGCGAGGGCCTGCGACGTGGGAATGAGCGACCCAAGCACGAGGACTAAGCCTACGGACCGAGCTACGCGCCGGAGCATTCGTCCTCCCCTAAATCTCGACCGATGGTAGTACTGGCGACTGGTGCGCGCAATATAGGAAAAGTGGTCGACGGTCAGGGCTAACATGTGACCGAGCCCGAGACGCCCGCCCCTGCTCCCGCCCAGGAGCCAACGCCAGACCCTGCCCCGCAACCAGCCGCGTCACCGGCCATCCTGCCCAGCGCCGAAGACGTGCCATCGTTCGGTCCGCAGTGGTCCACGAAGGGTGCTTTCCCGCCGCCCAGTAGTGAGACCCCGGAGGACTAAGCGACCTCAGCGTATCCTGCCCTCGGGCCGGGCCGCGCTCCTGGACAGGGAATTGGCCTGGCCCCAAACCAGCGATAGTCCCTGAAGTACCCGCCCCAATGGGCCGGGTTGGCGTGCTCACACACAATGGGCTCCGTGGGTCAGGTTGCGGACCTGACGGTCGGAGGTTCGAGTCCGCTCGCCCCGCCCAAAGCGTCAGGCCGACCCTCCGATGCGGAGTGCCGCCAGCTCCTCAGTTCGCCCGAGAATGCGGATGCGATACCGTATGGCGCCGCCGTGTCTGGCTCCTGCCGGGCGCGCCATTGGTCCAGACGGCAGGGGACATGCCAGCTGACGTGCTGCGGAGCGTCGTGGCGCTCTGGCCGAACATCGTCGTGGCCCCCACCCATGGCCCCGCCGGGTTTCCAGTGAACGAGTGGGTCGGGCGAACCGAGGCGATCGGTGACGAGGTCCGCCTGCGGATCACCAAGCCATGCGGCCGGTGCGTGATGACGATGCTCGCGCAGGACGATCTGCCGAAGGACCCCGGCATCCCGCGAACCGCGGCGCAGCACAATCCGGTGCGTCGGCTGAGACACCAAACGGCCTCGAGGCCGATGCTAGGATGCCTCCATGAGCGTCGGCGCACGCACTACGGGCGCTGCCCCAACGCGCGTCGCGATCCAGCTCTCCCCGTTCGTGGAAGCCGTGGGATGGTCGCTGGTCGCCCTCATCACCTACTGGTTCACCGGGCCGCCGGTGGAGGGCGACGTGTGGCCGCCACTTGCCGACGCGTTTTTGCACGGCAAGCTCTACCTGGCCCAGGATCGGCCGTGGCTGGAGCTCATCCCGCGGGTCGGGGGCGGGCAGTACGTCCCATTTCCGCCCGTGCCGGCACTCGTGGTGCTGCCCTTTGCCCTGCTCTTTGCCTGGGTCACGTCGGGACAGGAGATCCCTGGCAACATCTACGCCAGCATCATTGGAGCGGCGAACGTCGGTCTGGCCTTCTGGCTGCTACGCGGGTGGGGCGTGGCGCCCGTGCCGCAGCGCTGGCTCACCTTTGGCTTCGCGTTCACGACCCACTGGTGGGTGGCCGGCATGGCTGGCCCGCACCACTTCGCGGAAACGACGGCGGTCTTCTTCGCGCTGATCTCCCTCAACCTGGCCGTGCGCGGCCGCTGGCCGGTGGTCGGTGGCCTGATGCTCGGGCTGGCGGCCGGGTCTCGACTACCGATGGGCCTGGCGCTGCCCGCCGTACTGGCCCTCTACGGCGACACCTGGCAGTCCCGGCGACAATGGCTGCTGGTCGTGGTCGGGCTGCTCGTCCCCGTGCTCCTGATGACCAGCTACAACCTCGCCCGCTTCGGCAGCCCAATCGACTTCGGCTACGCCCACATCCCCAGCGGCGACGCGGGCCTGCTCATCACCGATGAACCGTGGTTCACCGAAGGCCTGATGTCGATCAGCTACATCCCGCGGCACCTGGAGGTCATGTTCATCCGGTTCTTCGACATCGTGCCCCAGGCCCCGTTCCTCAGGCCGAACTTCACCGGCGCTTCGCTGCTGCTCACCGCGCCGTTCATATTCTGGAGTCTCGTGGCGCGCGGACGCCTGGTTCCGGTCCTGTGGCTCAGCGTGATCCTGGTGATGCTCCCGGACCTGATGTGGGGGACGTGGGGCTTCGCGCAGTTCGGCTATCGGCGCATCCTGGACGTCATGCCGCTGCTCATGCTCCTGCTGGCGATCGCCTTCAAGGAACGGATCGGCTGGCCTGGGCGGGCGACGATCCTGCTTGGCGTGGCCGTCCACGCGTACGGCATCTTCGTCTGGAACGTGCTGAATTTCGTCGCCTGAAGGGCTTGGGCGGTTGCTTCAGCCGCCAAGGTGGAACGGGACGTCGACCACGATCGTGTTCTTGCGGCCGAACAGGCGCAGCTTCAGGCGCAGGCTGGTCTGGTTGTGCAGCAGGTTCTCCCACCAGTGCCGTGGCACGACCTCCGCCAGCACGACCACGATCGGGCGGTTCGGATGGAGCGACTGGATCGCGTCCATGTAGCGCAGCAGGGGGCCCACCAGGGCGCGATAGGGTGACTCCACCACAACCAGCTCCATCGGCCCCGCCAGGCCGCCCCAATGCTCGCGCAGCTGGTCGGCCGTGTGCGGGTCATTGGTGATGTGCACCGCCGTTGCACGGGGCGAGATGGTGCGCGCAAACGCGAGCGCGCGGCGCGCGGGACGGTCGAGACGGGCGAGCGGCACGATCACGATCGGGTCGGGCTCGATGTCGTCGTCGGTCCCGGCCATCGCCTCGAGCTGCCGTTCCATGCTCCGATAGTGGGAGCGGATCCCCATCAGCAGCGCCATCAGCGCCGGCACCAGGATGATCACCATCCATGAGCCCTGGAAGAAGTTGCTGGTGCCGACCACCAAAGCCACGACCGCCGTCGTGGCCGTCCCCAGCCCGTTGATCGCCAGGCCCTGGCGCCAGCCCGTCTCGCGGCGCCGCCACCAGCGCACCAGCATTCCGGCCTGTGAGAGGGTGAAGGCGAGGAAGACGCCCAGCGTGTAGAGCGGGATCAGGCCGGAGACGCTGGCCTTGAAGGCCACCAACAGGACGATGGCCATGCCCGCCAGGGCCACGATCCCGGTGGTGAAGGCGAGCCGCTCGCCGCGGAAGCCGAACGAGCGGGGCATGAAGCCATCGCGTGCCAGGAAGCTCGAGAGTCGCGGGAAGTCGGCGAAGCTGGTGTTGGCGGCCAGCACCAGCAGCAGGGCTGTGGAGACCTGGGCCAGGATCAGGATCGGCCCGTTGCCCATCACGTGGCGCACCAGCTGGCTGAGCACGGTCTGCTGCTCGCTCGGGTCGGGCACGATGCCCAGCGTCGTGATCAGGTAGGCGATCGCCAGGAACAGGATGCCGAAGATGACGGCCGCCCAGGTCAGGGTGGTCCGGGCGTTCTTCCACTCCGGCGTCTTGAAGGCCGGCACTCCGTCGGAGATCGCCTCGACGCCGGTCAGCGCCACGGCGCCCTGGCTGAAGGCGCGCAGCAGCAGGAAGAGGCCGAGCGCCTGGGTCGGGGCGGTCACGAATTCGGCCGGCGGCGCGGACGGCGGCAGGTCACCGAGGAAGTTGCGCACCAGCGCATAGCCGAGGATGCCCAGCATGACGACGATGTAGAGGTAGGTCGGCGCCATGAAGATGGAGCCCGACTCGCGGATGCCGCGCAGGTTGCCGAGCGTCAGCAGGACGACCGCCCCGACCGCGATCACGACCCGATAGTCGTGCAGGTTGGGCAGGATCGAGGTCAGGGCGGCGACCCCGGCCGAGACCGACACCGCCACGGTCACCACATAGCCGATCAGCAGCGCCGAGGCGGCGACCACGCCGGCCCGATCGCCCAGGTTGTCGCTCGCGACCAGGTAGCTGCTGGCGCCGAGTGGGTAGGCCTTGATCGTCTGCCGGTACGACATCGTCACGATCGCCAGCATCGCGATGATCAGCGCGGCGATCGGCAGTGTCAGGCTGAGTGCCCCTGCGCCGGCCAAGGCCAGCACGGTAAGGATCGCCTCCGGGCCATACGCCGATGAGCTGATGTTGTCGCTGCTGAAGATGGCCAGCGCCTTGAGCTTGGTGAGGCGCTCGTGCTGCTCGTGCTCCGAGGAGATCGGCCGCCCGATCAGGACGGTCCGGATCCCGCGCACCGTCCGCGTCCAGCCGCTGCGCTGCAGGACGGTCCGCTCGGTCGCCACCAGGCGGCCCTCCTCGCGCTCGAACTCGTCCTCGAACGGGCGCACGATCCGGACGTAGGTATCGCCGAGCCGCTGGCCCTTGCGCTTCTCGCGGACCTCGAGCAGGGGATCGACGCGCGGCGCGTCGGTATCGCTGCCGCGATCCGGTGGGCGATTGGAACTCATGCGGCGGGTATTACAGCACCGATCGCCGGCCGCCGCCGCCGCTCACAGGCGCACGAGCAGGCCTTCGCGCGGATCGAGCAGCAGGTGCTCGAGGCTGATCCGTCCATTCCGTGGACCGGTGCCGGCGAGGATCGTTCCGCCGCTCGCCACGCTCGAGACGTCCACCGTGGCGGGCTCGTCCGCCAAGTTGGCGATCAGCAGCAGCCGCTCGGCGGGGGCCTCCCGAGTCCAGGCCATCACCTCCGGCGGCAGGCCGGCGACGAGCCCCAGCGCGCCGTGGCGCAGCGCCGCCGAGGCCCGCCGCAGGCGCAGCAGCCCACGGTAGAAGGAGAGCAGCGAGTCGGGATCGCGCCCCTGCTCGGCGACGTTGCGGTCCGCCGGGTCGACGAGCGGCAGCCACGGCGTCCCGGAAGTGAAGCCACCAGTGGGGGAGGCGTCCCACTGCATGGGCGTGCGCTGCGCGTCGCGGCCGGCGCGGTCACGCTCCTGCCCCCGCGTCGGCGAGGCGTCGATCATGCCGATCTCCTCACCCGCATACAGGCAGATCGTGCCGCGCAGGGAGAGCAGCAAGAGGGCTGCCAGCCGTGCGCGGCGCTTGCCGAAGCGGGTTGCGTGCCGCACCAGGTCGTGATTCGAAAAGGTCCAGGTCGGCTCGCTCCCTTGCGGGGTGAACGCCTCTGCACGCTGGATCGTGCTCCGCAGCGGCTCGGCGCCCCACTCGATCACCGACAGCTCGAAGTCGAACGCGCGGTGGAAGCCGGTCCCCGGATCGAGATAGCGGGCCAGGCGCTCGGCGGGGAGATAGGCCTCGCCCACCAGCAGGCGTCCGGGGTACTCGTCGGCCACGCTCCGCAGGGAGCGGATCACGTCGGCCACCTCGGGCCGGTCGACGGTCCAGAGCGGGTCCTGCCCGTGGCGATCGGGCGGGAAGGGCGGGATCGGCGCCCCCGCGGGCGGGTTGTCGCGCAGCTGCGGGTCCTTGATGGCGTGGATGATGGCGTCGACCCGGAAGCCGTCGACGCCGCGCGCGAACCAGAAGCGGAGCACGTCGCCGATCGCCGCCGCGACCGCGGGGTTGCGCCAGTTGAGGTCCGGCTGCTCCGGATAGAACGAATGCACGTAGTACTGGCCGCTCGCCGGGTCCAGCTCCCAGGCCGATCCACCGAACGATGCGCGCCAGTTGCTGGGTGGTCCGCCACCTGGCCCCGGATCGGCCCAGGTGTACCAGTCGCGCCGCGCGCTGGTGCGCGACGAGCGGCTCTCCACGAACCACGGATGCTGCACCGAGGTGTGGCAGGGGACCATATCGAGCAGGAGTCGCAGGCCGCGCGCGTGGCACGCCTCCACCAGCCGGTCGAGGTCGGCCAGCGTCCCGAACTCGGGCGCGACGTCGGTGAAATCGGCGATGTCGTAGCCGAAGTCGGCGAGCGGCGAGGGATAGATGGGGGAGAGCCAGACGGCGTCCACGCCCAGGGAGGCATCGGTCCCGGCCAGGTGGTCGAGCCGTGCGATGAGGCCCTTGAGGTCGCCGATGCCGTCGCCGTTGGCATCGGCGAAGCTGCGGGGGTAGACCTGGTAGATCACCGCACCGGCCCACCAGGGGACGGATCGGTCCGGCTCGGGCGGCGTCACGGAGTCCGATTGTAGGGATCGGATCAGTGCTGGCCGAGCGTTCCTCGCACGCGCATGCGATGTTCGGTGCGGCGGAAGATGATCAGGCCGATCACGATCATGAGCACCGAGAGGACCGCCAGTGCCACCCACTCCAGCGCCGGGTCGAGCAGCGGGCGGGTGCCCAGGGCGTACACGCGCAGCAGGTCGACGGCGTAGGTGGTGGGCAGGAAGTAGGCGAGCGGGCGGATGAACCAGGGCAGCACGGCGATCGGGAAGGCCACGCCGCTGAGCATGGCGAACAGGAAGTTGGTGGCGTCGACGAAGAAGTTCGGCTCGCGCAGGATCAGCACCGCCGAGGCGACCAGGAAGCCGATCCCCACCATGCTGGCCATCGCCAGGAGCAGGGCGGGCAGCGCCAGCCACAGGCTCGGCCCGACCGAGGCGCCGAAGGCGACGAGTCCGATGAGGACCAGCACGGCGCTCGCACCCCCGCTGACCAGCCCGCCGCTGATGGCGCGGCCCAGGACGAATGTTTCCGGCCGGGTCGGGGAGAGCCACGTCTGCTCGAGGGTGCCGACGTCCATCTCGCGCTTGAAGCTGAAGGCCATGTCCCAGAAGGCGGTGGCGACCATGCCGCCGACCACCACGCCCAGGAACAGGTAGCCGGCCAGGTTCGAGGTGCCGGTCATCGATTGGAGGCCCACCGCTCGTCCGCCGACCGCGAAGGTGGCGCCCAGCAGCAGGCTTGGCAGCAGGAACTGGTAGAGCGGCTGGGCGACCTCGTTGAAGAGCTGCAGCGGGTAGCGGAGGGCGGTCAGCAGCTCCTTGCGCGCGATCGCCCACGCGGCGTGCATCTCGAGCACGTGGTCGCCCATCAGTACTGAGCCAGGCTGCCGCCGCGGCGGGCGAAGCGCTCGGTGCGGCGGAAGGCGACCACCGCTGCGCCGCACAGGAAGAGCCCCAGGCTGAGCAGGATCGCCAGCTCCGGGATCAGCGACACGAGGTCGGCCTCGGCCAGCAGCACGCTGCGCAGTCCGCCGATCAGGTAGGTCGGGGGCAGCGACAGCGCCACCGCCCGGCCCCATTCGGGCAGCACCACCAGCGGATAGGTCATGCCGCAGAAGACGGTGAAGACGCCGCGCACGGTCTGGACCAGCGCGCTCACTTCGCCAAAGCGCAGCACGACCGAGGCGAAGAGGGCGCCGAGTCCGTACAGCGCTGGCACGGAGGCGGCGATCACGACCAGCGCCCGGAACCCCTCGGCGAAGCCGATGTGCACGCCGAACAGGAAGATCAGCGCGGCGCCCACCAGGCCGAACATGTAGAGCGCCCAGATGATCTGGCTGAAGGCGGGGCCGAACAGGATCACCAGCCGCGAGGCGGGGGTCAGGAAGAGCGCCTCGAGCGAGCCACGCACCTGCTCGGTGCGCAGGGCGGTCCCCGGGCCCCACAGGATCATGCTGATCCACATGTAGGCGGTGAAGCCCAGGAACAGGAAGCCGACGATGTCGGTGGTGCCGGCACGGGTCGCGAAGGCCGCCGCGGCCGCGGGGCTGTTGCCGGCAAAGCCGTGCGCCTGGAGCACATAGGAGAGCGGCAGGACGATTGGCCAGAACAGGAATCCCAGAAAGAGGGTCGGGTAGCGACGCAGGATGCGGAACTCCTTGAGCCCGGCCGCTCCGAACGCACGCAGGTCGGCACGCAGCGATCCGCTCATTCGCGCAGGGCCCGGCCGGTCAGCGCCAGGAAGACGTCCTCCAGGGTCACCGGCACCACCTCGACGTGGTCGATCGTGACCCCCTCGGCACGGGCGGCATCGAAGGCAGCCGGCACGAAGTCCCGCGCGCTGCGGCAATGAATGGTCAGCGACAGGAGGCCGTTCAGCCGCTCCTGCCGTACCAGCGAGCCAGACTCCGCCAGGCGCGCTGTCAGGGCGGTGTCGGTGCTGGCCGACCCCTGGATCTCGAGGCGCACGACCTCGGTGGCCGCGATGGTTCGCTTCAGGCCGGCCGGGGAGTCGAGGGCGACGATGTGCCCGTGATCGATGATCGCGATCCGGTCACAGAGCTGATCGGCCTCCTCCATGTAGTGGGTCGTGAGCAGCACGGTTCGCCCCTGTGATTGCATGTCGCGCACCCGGTCCCGCAGGTCGCGCGCCGACTGGGGGTCGAGCCCCACGGTCGGCTCGTCGAGCAGCAGCAGCTCGGGATCGGGGATGAGCGCCCGCGCCAGCACCAGTCGCTGCCGCATGCCGGTGCTGTAGCGCTCCACGTAGTCATCGGCCCGATCCTCGAGGTGCACCGCCGCGAGCGCGGAGGCGATGCGCTCCTTCTGCACGCCATGCGGCACGTGATAGAGCGCCGCGAAGTACTGCAGGTTCTCCCGGGCGGTCAGCTTCCAGTAGAGGCTGCGTCCGTCCGACAGCACGGCCCCCATCCGGCGACGCACCTCGCGCGCCTCCCGCATCACGTCACGACCGAGGATGCGGGCTGTGCCGCTGGTCGGCTCGAGCAGGGTGGCCAGCATCTTGAGCGTGGTCGTCTTCCCGGCGCCGTTCGGCCCCAGCACCCCGAAGATCTCGCCGCGCTCGACGAGCAGATCGATCCCATCCACCGCCCGGAATCGCTCCCGCTGGTCCGGCTCACGGCGCAGGCGCTGCAGGATCGTGCGGCGCCCCTTCTCGAACTCCTTGACGAGACCGATCGCCTCGACCGCAGGACCGTGCTCGGTGGCAGTCACGCCGGCGCCATGCATGTCTCTCTACTCCACGCTGATCAGAACGGAATCGCCATCCTCATCCTGGGTGTCGATGATGGGACCGACGTTGTCGGTCTCGACCGCCTGCTCGATGAGGGCGGAATAGTGGGCGGGCAGGCCGGGCACCATGCGGGCAGCCATCGCCGCGAAGGCGAGCGGGATGCGCACGTCGACAACCTTGCGTCCGCGCTCGCTGACCTGGATCCGGATCCGTCGTCCGCGCCCGCTCCCCTTCGTCGGGCCGGACCCGGCGAACGGATGTCCGGGCGGCTCCGGTGGCTCGGGTGGCCGCGGTGGGCTCGGGCGACTCAGCGCGTCGATGATGGGCGCCGCCTCCTGGGGGCTCAGCTTGCCCTCGCTCACCAGGCGGAGAATCGTGGCCAGCTCGTCGCCCATCTCAGGCACCCCCTGCCAGGCGACGCGTCGCCTCGTCGACGTCGATCTCGCCGCGCTCCAGCGCACGCAGCACCTCGAGCTGGGTCGCCTGGTCCGGACCCGGCTGGGCCGATGCGGCCGCTGCCGGCTCCTCGTGCCGCTCGACGACCATGATCCGACGCGCGCGGCGCACGTCCACGTCGCCCGACATCGAATTGAAGACGAGCCGCGGTCCGCCGCTGCCGATGATCAGCCGTCGCCGGTCGATCTGTCCCTCGAGCCGGTGATCGAGCTCGCTGCTCACGTCAGTGGAGATGCCGTGGATCTCGAAGGTGGCGCTGCCGATCAGGCCGATGCCGAAGTCGCCGCTCACCGTCTCGACCCGGAAGTCGCCGGCCGGCGCCAGCTCGGCCTCGATCTCGACGTCGCCGGAGACCGTGTTGGTGCGAAGGGAGCGGAGCAGCGGCGCCAGGATGGTGACGTCGCCCGAGACGCTCTGTGCCTCAGCGGCAATCGCCTGCGTGGCGCGGATGGTGACGTCACCCGAGACCGTCTCGAGCCGGACCGAGCCACCCAGATCGTTGAGCATCAGGTCGCCGGAGACGGTCCGGTAGCGCTGCTCGCCGGTGAAGCCAATGACCTCCATCTCCGAGGAGACGGCGGTCAGGCTCAGCTGCGCGGCGATTGGAACGTCAGCCACGAGCGACAGCTCGTAGTTCCCATGCCCGCGCAGGATGCGGGTGATCAATTTGCCGACCTGGTCGTAGTCGTCCTGCTCGACGACCGCGAGCTCGCCGTTGCTGCGCTGGACGCGGAGCTGGACCTCCTCGAAGATCCGATCCGCGTCGGCATCCGAGGCCGCGGAGATCTCGAAGGTGGCGCGCAGGTGGGCTTCCGCCCCGTCGATGGCGCGGGCACGGACGTCGGCCGATTGCACGGTGATCGAGACCAGGCCGCGCTCACCGACGGCGTGGTCGATCGACTGCGTGCGCACGTAGTTGCCCATCGCTCAGTCTCCCCCGAGGGCACGCAGCGCCTCGGCAGCCTCTTCGGCGGAGAGTTCGCGGCGCGCCAGGCGCTCCAGGATGCCGCGACGCTCCTCGGCAGCCTCGTCGCCGGTTGGGTTGGGTGCATCCGCGGCGACGGGCTCTTCGACGACCTCGGCGTCGCCATCGGCCAGGCCGAGGGCGCGCACCAGTGCATCGACGCGTCCGCGAACGGTGGGGTAGGAGATGCCGAGCTCGCGCTCCATGTCCTTCAGGTTGCCCCGGGAGCGGAGGAAGCTCTCGAGCAGGGCCAGCTGCTCGCGGGAGAGGCGACCAAAGCGCCCGACCCCGAACTCGCCTTCGAGGGCGGTGCCGCAGCTGCGGCAGTGGAGCCGCGTGATCGCGAGCTCACCCTCGCACACGGGACAGGTCGAGATGACGTCGCGGGCCATCTATCGGCGCCCCACCTGGCGAGCGACCTGGCGGTCGCCGCCGAGGCGGAAGATGCGCTTGACGCCACCATCGGTGAGGGCCTTGCGCGAGCGAATGGCCCGGATTCGGTCCTCGGTGGCCAGGATCGCGAACTGGAACTGGTTATCCAACATTGTGTGGCGCTCCTTGCGTTTTGCTAATCGGCTTGTTCGTTTCTTGAGGTTCTGACGGCAGAGTAGACGCATGGTTACCACTTGTCAAGCCCTGTCTTATATTTCGTGAGTACGGCTTTCTAATCAGGATGGCGGAGTCGTCCGTTGAGGCCGCACAAAGCCGAATTTGGCATCACCCGGCCGGTCCGCTACCATCCCCGCCAAGCCCGATGGTCCTTCGCCTCCTGCCCTACCAGCCGGATCGCGACGTCTACCGGTTGCTGGGGGTGGCCCCGAGCGCCGGTCGCGCCGAGATCGATGCTGCCTGCCGCGCATTGGCGCGTGCCTTCCATCCCGACCGCAATGCGTCACGCCGCGCCACCGAGGAGATGCAGGTCGTGAACGCGGTGCGCTCCCTGCTCATCGACCCGCGTTCACGCGCGGAATACGACCGCTCCCGCCTCTCCTTCCTGAGGACCACGACTCGCCGGATCATGGGCGGGGCAGTGCGGCCGGCGCATCCGGCACGCCCCGTCACCACGGCGCAGCCGCCGAAGCCCTTGATCGTGAAAGGGGCAGGGATGCCGGTCCTGTCGCGCACCGCGCGTGCGGCGATGACCGGTCTGCTCACCGCCCTCCGCTCGCTGCCCCCGGCCCGCTGCGCCTACTGCAACGAGTGGGTCGAGCCCGAGCACCGGTTCTGCGGTGCCTGCGGGGCCGCCGTGCGGAGCGCCGTGCAGGTCAGCGCCAACCGAGCCCGCTGATCAGGCGTCGCGCGGGTCGCCGCGCTCCGGGTCGATCCCCAGCTCGCCGATGGCCTTCACCAGGTCCTCGCGCTTCACCTCGCCGGTCAGGCACAGGCCGTGCAGGGCGGCATACGCGATCTGCTCTGGGCTCACCTCGAAGTGCGCACGCAGCGCCTCGCGCGTGTCACTGCGCCCGAAGCCATCGGTGCCGAGCACGGTGAAGGGGCGGTCCATCCAGCGCGCCACCATGTCGGGCAGCGCCTTGAGGTAGTCGGTCGCGGCGATGATCGGCCCCTTCGTCTGGCCGAGCTGCTGCACCACATACGGGATCTTCGCCTCCGCCTGGGGGTGGAGCCGATTCCAGCGCTCCACGCTGAGCGCGTCGTTGCGCAGCTGCTGGAAGGAGGGGACGCTCCAGATGTCGGCGGCCACGTCGTAGCGCTCGGCGAGCAGATCGGCGGCGGCAATCGCCTGGTGGAGGATCGAGCCCGATCCGAGCAGCTGCACGCGACGCGAGCCTCGTTCGGCTTGCCGGAAGCGGTAGAGGCCACGCAGCACGCCCTCCTCCACGCCATCGGGCTTGGGCGGCATGGCCCAGTTCTCGTTGTAGAGGGTCAGGTAGTAGAAGATGTCCTCGCCCGGGTCGCCGTACATGCGCCGGATCCCCTCGCGCACGATGATCGCCAGCTCGTAGGCGAAGGCGGGGTCGTAGGCGAGGATGTTGGGCAGCGTGCTGGCCAGGATGTGGCTGTGCCCGTCGTCGTGCTGCAGCCCTTCCCCGGTGAGCGTGGTGCGGCCGGCGGTGGCGCCCATCATGAAGCCGCGCCCGCGAGCGTCGCCGAAGGCCCAGATCTGGTCGCCGGTACGCTGGAAGCCGAACATCGAGTAGAAGGTGTAGAACGGGATCATCGGTTCGCCGTGGGTGGCGTAGCTGGTCGCCGCGGCGGTGAAGTCGGCCATCGCGCCGGCCTCGGTGATCCCCTCCTCCAGGATCTGCCCGTCGGTCGCCTCGCGGTACGAGAGGAGCAGCTCCTGGTCGACCGCGGTGTAGCGCTGGCCGAGCGGGTTGTAGATGCCGACCTCCTTGAAGAGTGGATCCATCCCGAAGGTGCGAGCCTCGTCGGGGATGATCGGCACGATGCGGCGACCAATCTGCGGATCGCGCACCAGGTTGCGCATCAGCCGGCTGAAGGCCATGGTCGTGCTCGCCGGCCGATCGGCACCGGCGAAGAGCTCGCTGTAGGCGGCATCGTTGGCCGCCGGCAGTGGCTTGGCACGCACGATGCGATGCGGGAGCAGGCCGCCGAGCGCCCGGCGGCGCTCGAGCATGTAGGCGACCTCCGGCGAATCGGGGCCGGGATGGTAGTAGGGCGCGTCGGCGAGCTGGTCGTCGGGGATGTCGAGCTCAAGGCGGTCGCGGAAGACCGTCAGCTCGTCCTGGGTCAGCTTCTTGGCCTGGTGCGTGACATTGCGCCCTTCGATGCCCGGGCCAAGCGTCCAGCCCTTCACCGTCTTGGCCAGGATCACGACCGGCGCCCCGGTGTGCGAGACCGCTGCGGCATAGGCGGCATACACCTTGCGATAGTCATGGCCGCCTCGGCGGAGCCTGGTCAGCTCATCGTCGGAGAGATGCTCGACCAGCGCCTTCAGCCGCGGATCGGGGCCGAAGAAGTGCTCGCGGATGTAGGCGCCATCGGCCACCGACAGCTTCTGGTAGTCGCCGTCGAGGGTCTCGTTCATCTTGGTCAGGAGCACGCCGTCGCGGTCGCGGGCGAGCAGGTCGTCCCACTCGCGCGCCCAGATCACCTTGATCACATGCCAGCCGGCGCCACGGAAGGTCGATTCGAGCTCCTGGATGATCTTGCCGTTGCCACGCACCGGGCCGTCCAGGCGCTGCAGGTTGCAATTGACGACGAAGATAAGGTTGTCGAGCCCCTCGCGGGCTGCCAGGCCGAGCGCGCCGAGCGCCTCCGGCTCGTCCATCTCGCCGTCGCCGACGAATGCCCAGACGCGGCTCGCCGCGGTATCGGCGATGCCCCGCGCCGCGAGGTAGCGGTTGAAGCGCGCCTGGTAGACGGCGGCCATCGGTCCCAGGCCCATGCTGACGGTGGGGAACTGCCAGAAGTCGGGCATCGTGCGCGGGTGCGGGTACGAGGGCAGGCCGGTCCCTGGTCCGCCGGTCTCGCGCCGGAAGTGATCGAGCCGCTCCTCGTCCAGGCGGCCCTCCAGGAAGGCGCGTGCGTAGATCCCCGGCGCGGCATGGCCCTGGAAGAAGACCTGGTCGCCGGCACCACCGTCGTCCCGTCCGCGGAAGAAGTGGTTGAAGCCGACCTCGTACAGGCTGGCGGCGCTGGCATAGGTCGAGAGGTGTCCGCCGATCCCGTCGAAGCGCGTGTTGGCGCGCAGCACCATGGCCAGTGCGTTCCAGCGGATCATCTGCCGGATCCGATGCTCCATCGCCTCGTCGCCGGGGAAGTTCGGCTCCTGCTCCGTGGAGATGGTGTTGACGTAGCGCGTCTGGGTGAGCGGCGGCAGCCCGACCTGGAGCTGGCGGGCGCGCTTCAGCAGCTTGTACATGATGAAGCGGGCGCGCTCCGGCCCGGCCTGCGACACCACCCCGTCGAGCGAGTCGAGCCACTCCTG
>JBBQGI010000010.1:0-23776 GCA_038322875.1 Candidatus Limnocylindria bacterium
ATCCAGACGCCGGTCGCGTCGTGGATGGCGGCGACCACGGCAGGCGCCCCCACGTCCATCGGCAGCTCACCAATCCCCTTGGCGCCATGCGGTGCCCCCGAGAAGGGCTTCTCCACCAGGATCGCCTGGATGCGCGGGGCATCGAGTGCAGTCGGGATCAGATAGGTCGCCAATCGGTCATTCAGGTACCGGCCGTCGACCAGCTTGATCTCCTCGATCGTGGCGTAGCCGACCGCCTGCAGGGTACCGCCCTCCACCTGCCCCTCAGCCAGCACCGGATGGATGATCCGGCCGGCGTCGTCGGCAGATACCACGTCGCGGACCGTCACCTCGCCGGTATCCAGATCGACATCGACGCGCGCCACGGCGCAGGCCCAGCCGAAGGCCGGGTAGGCGTCGCCGGTGTAGGTGGCGTCATCGAACTGCACGTTCGGATAGGGCTCGAACCGCTCGTCGACGCGCAACGACCCGTGTTCGCGGGCGAAGTCGCGGTAGGAATCGGCGAAGCGTGCCCCGGTGGCGGCCTCAACGTGCCCCCGCAGCTTGCGGGAGGCAGTGATCAACAGCCCGCCGACCACCATGGCGGTCCTCGACGCGACCGTCGGCCCCGAGTCGGGCACGATGCTGGTGTCCTGTGCCGCGACCTCGACGTCGTCCATCTCGATCCCCAGCGCGGCGGCCACCAGCTGCGGGAAGATCGTCTTCGTGCCCTGGCCCATCTCGGTCTGGGCGGTGAGGACGCGCACGGCGCCAAGGTCGGTCAGCTCCACCGAGGCGACGCCGGCGATATGCACCTCCCCGGAGCCGGTGAAACCGGCGCCATGCCAGCCCAGTGCCAGGCCGATGCCTGAGCCGATGCGCGCACCGGAATGGCGCGCTTCCCTCGCGCGGCGGGTCTGCTCGGCGTGCCGGGCGAAATCACTCGCCTCGGCGGCCACCTCGAGTACCTCGAGCGCCGCCACGCTCTCGCGCAGCACCTGCCCGGTGGGAGTGATGTCGCCCTCCTGGAATGCCCAATTGCGACGCAGCTCGAGCGGGCTCACGGCCAGCGCTTCGGCGATGCGGTTGACCTGCATCTCGGCCGCGAACTCGGTCTGCGGCGCGCCAAAGCCGCGGAATGCGCCGTTGGGGGGCGTATTGGTGGCCATCGCGCGCCCCCTGATCCGAACGTTCGGACACCGATACGGGCCGCCTGCGTGCAGGACGCCTCGCGAGAGGACGACCGGGGTCAGCGTGCAGTACGCGCCGCCGTCCATGATCACCTCGATCTCCTGCGCCACCAGGCGACCGTCGCTGGTCACCCCGGACCGATGCCGGATGACGGCCGGATGCCGCTTGGTGGTGGCGCTCAGGTCCTCGTGGCGGTCGTAGATCATCCGCACCGGCTTGCCGACGCTGCGCGCCAGTAGCGCCGCATGCAGCGCGACCATCGATGGGTACTCCTCCTTGCCGCCGAAGCCGCCACCGGTCTCGGCCTGCACCACCACCGCCTGCTCATCGGTCAGCTGCAGAGAGCGCTTCAGGGCGCGGTGGATGTAGTACGGGCACTGGCATGACCCGTGCACGGTGACCCCGCCGTCGGGGTGAGGGAGCGCGATCATTGCCTGGTTCTCGATATAGAGCTGCTCCTGGTGGCCGACCCGGTAGGTCCCCTCGATGACCATGTCGGCCTCCGCGAAGCCGGCCTCCAGGTCGCCGCGCCCGACCTCGACGTGCGAAAACTCCTCGGTCGACACGAGGGGATCGAAGATTGCCGGCAGACGCTCGGTTCGAACGCGGAGATGGCGTTTGGCAGCGCGCAGCGTCTCGCGGTCGGGAGCTGCAATGAGGCAGAGGGGCTCGGCCTGGTGCCGGATCTCACCACTGACCGGCACGAGGATCGGCTGGTCGTCGCGGATGAGGCTGACCACGTTGTCGCCGGGGATGTCGGCAGCGGTGACGACCGACACCTTGCTCCAGTCGAAGCCCTTGTCGAGGTCGATTCCGAGCAGCGTGGCGTGGGGCTCGGTCGAGCGGATGGTGGCGCCAAACCACGCGCCGGGAAAGACAAGATCGTCGGCGTACTTCGCCAGGCCGCGGAGCTTTTCGGGACCCTCGCGCCGAAGCGGCGAGCGAGTGGCGGCGCGGCCCGGGGCGGGGCTCATGGGCGCAACGATCAACGCGTCGGGAGCGACCGTTCTTCGAGTCCTGGAGGGCAAGGTGCGGATCATCGGGCTGGTCTCTCGTGCTCGAATCTGACGATAGCACCGTTTCCGCTCACGGCCGGCCCCGCCGGAGAGCCCGGCCGGGCTGCGCTCCCGTATGGGCGCCGGCATCGACCACCAGCTCGCCGTTGACGGCCACGTAGTCGATCCCATCGGGGAACTGCCGCGGATCCTCATAGGTGGCGTTGGAGCGGACGCGCTGCGGGTCGAAGACGACCACGTCGGTGGCGTAGCCGTCGCGCAGGAGGCCCCGATCGACGAGACCCAGGCGAGCGGCCGGGGCACCGGTCATCTTGCGCACCGCCTCTTCCAGCGATAGGAGCGCCTCATCCCGGACGAACTGGCCCAGGATGCGCGGGAAGGAGCCGTAGGTTCGCGGCGACGGCTTTTCGCCGAGGAACGTGGAATCGGTGCCGACCATGCCGGCGGGGTGCCGCACGAAGTGGGGGAGCGTCTCGCTCC
Organism: Candidatus Limnocylindria bacterium; assembly: GCA_038322875.1. Taxonomy (GTDB): domain Bacteria; phylum Chloroflexota; class Limnocylindria; order QHBO01; family QHBO01; genus CF-167. Next base: position 2,667 of record JBBQGI010000010.1, read on the forward strand.
AGGGCCCGCTGGTCACCTGGGCGACCCCCAGGTTCTCGCTGAGCAGCAGGTCGCAGATCGCGTCGACCGCGTCGCGGCCGGTCTCATCCATCACCTCGGCCAGCGTCCGGCTCTCCCAGCGCAAGTTCTCGGTCTGGTTGAAAGCCCCGAGCCGCAGGTCGGCCCAGCCGGCGGCGCTGGTGTACGCGGCTCCTCGGTCGGCGAGGTCGGCTCGCAGGCGGTCACGTACGCCACGGTCGCTGAGGCGGTCCTTGAGCGCCATCGGTCCACCCGCCTGCACCCACAGCGGCAGCTGGATCAGGAGCCGGGTGCTCGCCCACTCAGAGGGATAGGTGTCGAAGGTGACGTCCATGCCGGCCTGGCGTGCATCGTCGACCAGGCCGAGCAGCTGCTCGAAGCCGCCAGGGTGCGTCTGGCGATGGTAGAAGTGAGTCAGGTGCACCGGCCCGCCGCTCAGCTGTCCGATCTCGATCGCCTCGCGGAACGGATCCAGGAACCGATCGCCAAGGGCGTAGCGGACATGCGTGTGATAGAAGCCGCCTGCCGCCGCCGCTTCGGCAGTCAGTGCCGCCAGCTCGTCGGTGGAGGCGAATGCGCCCGGCGGGTAGTCGAGGCCGCTCGAGACGCCAAAGGCGCCCTCCTCCATCGCCTCGCGGAGCATGGAGCGCATGTCGGCCAGGCTGCGCTCGTCGGCCGGCATGTTCTCCCAGCCGATGGCGCCGATGCGCAGCGCGCTGTTGCCGATCATGACCGCCACGTTGACCGCCTGGCCGCGGTCGTAGCGGCCGAGATAGCTGGCGACCGTGTTCCAGTCGTAGGCGATCTCGGGTCGGCCATCGAGCCCCGCGTTGAGGTCGACGAAGGCGGCCAGGTCGGCGTGATCGGCGAACGGGGCGTAGCCGTTGCCGTCGACCCCGATGACCTCGGTGGTGACCCCCTGGCGCACCTTCGGCTCATGCCGGGGATCGACCAGCATCACGAGCCCGCCGTGTGAGTGCAGGTCGATGAAGCCAGGTGCCACGACCAACCCGGTCGCGTCGACAGTCCGGGCTGCCGCGGGGCGCCAGGCGACGTCGCCGAGGTGCAGACGCCCATCCAGGCTGGCCACGGTGCCGGGCCGGGCGGAGGAGCCGCTGCCGTCCACCAGCGAGCCGCCGGTGATGAGCAGATCGACCGCCTGCGGCGCGGCCACGCTCAGTCGCTCCAGGCCTGGAGCTCGACGATGTTCCCCTCCGGATCGGTGACGTAGCACCAGGTGACGTGGCGACCATCGGCGGTCTGCACGGTGACGATCTCACCGACCGGCGACCCCCCGGCGGCCAGCACCTGCGCCTGTGCGACAGGGACATCGTCCACGGCGAAGGCGATGTGGCCCCAGCCCGGTCGATTGGCGGCGGGGGCCATCGGCGCCTCTTCACGATCGTAGGCGTAGATCTCGAGCGTCGGCCCGTCCTGACCGTGCCCGGGCAGTCGCAGGTGCACGCCCCGCATGCCTGAGTCGGGGACGCCGGTGCCCGCCTCGAGGGTCGGGCCGTGGTAGTCGCGCTCCGGTGGAACGGGGACGCAGCCGAAGAGATCGCTGTAGAAGCCGGCGAGGCGGCGCCAGTCGCGCGCAACCAGGTTGGTATGACCATAGCGCGCCGTCATCGGGGGCATGTCGCGCAGTCTAATAGGCGAATGAGCCCGGACCACCCGGTTGGCGCCGTGATCCTCGCCGCAGGCGCCTCGCGCCGATACGGCAGCCCGAAGCAGCTGGTGGTCGTCGACGGCTTGACCCTCCTCGAGCACGCGCTGGATAGCGCCGCGACTGCCGGGCTGTTGCCGATCGTGGCGGTTGTGCCGGTCTGGCTGTCGCGCCCGGCCCGTTTCGAGGACGACCGGCTGAGGTGGATCCGGAACCCGTTTCCGGAGCGAGGCCTCAGCCTGTCGCTGCGGCTCGGATTCGGCACGCTGGGAGCCGACGTCGAGGCCGCCGTGATCCTGCTCGGCGACCAGCCACGCATCCCCGCGGCGACCATCGCGGCGATCCTGGCGGCGCGCGGGGAGCGACCCGTGGTGGCCTCGTCCGCCGGGGGGATCCTGGCCCCACCGATCCTGATCGAGCGCAGCCACTTTGCGCTGCTGGAAGGTCTCAGCGGGGACTTGGGGCTGGGGCAGTTCCTGCGGGCGCAGCCAGAGCTCGTGCGCTCGGTGGAGGTGGTTGGCCACCCCCCGGACGTTGACACACCCGCGGACCTTGGTCGCCTCACCGGCCCGTAGAATGCCGCCATGACCATCGAGCGGATCGCCAGCCCCGTCGTCGCGGACGAGGAGCTTGCGCTCGAGTCGACGGTCCGACCCAGGCGGCTCGACGAGTTCGCGGGCCAGGACCGCATCAAGGAGAACCTGGCGATCCTGATCGACGCCGCTCGCCAGCGTGAAGAGCCGGTCGATCACATCCTCCTTTATGGACCGCCGGGCCTCGGCAAGACGACGCTGGCCAACATCGTGGCCGCCGAGATGGGGGCGCAGATTCGCACCACCTCGGGTCCGGCGATCGAACGCGCTGGAGACCTCGCAGCGGTGCTCACCGCTCTCAACAAGGGCGACGTGCTCTTCATCGATGAGATCCACCGGCTTTCGCACGTGGTCGAGGAGATCCTCTACCCCGCAATGGAGGACTTCGCTCTGGATGTTGTCCTCGGCAAAGGTCCCGGCGCGCGGACGGTGCGGCTGCAGATCGAGCCCATCACCGTGATCGGTGCCACGACCCGCGTGGGGAGCATCACCGGACCGCTGCGCGACCGCTTTGGGGTGACCTATCGGCTCGACTACTACAACCCCGACGATCTCGAGCGCATCCTGCGGCGCAGCGCGCACATCCTGGACGTTGCGCTCGACCCCGCTGCAGCCGCCATCATTTCGGGGCGGAGCCGCGGCACGCCGCGCATCGCCAACCGGCTCCTCAGACGGGCCCGTGACTTTGCGCAGGTCCGGGGCGACGGCGTGGTCACCGGCGAGCTGGCGACCAGTGCCCTCGACCTGCTCGAGATCGACGATCGCGGCCTCGACGCGCTCGATCGGCAGCTGCTGCGCGCGATCGCCGAGCACCATGGCGGGGGACCGGTGGGGCTGCAGACCATGGCCGCCACCATTTCGGAGCCGGTCGAGACGCTCGAGGACGTGATCGAGCCGTACCTCATGCAGATCGGCCTGCTGGCGCGCACGTCACGCGGCCGCCAGCTGACGCCGAGCGCCTGGCTGCACCTTGGTCTCACGCCGCCCCCGAAGTCCGCCGAGACGATGCCGGGGCTCTTCGACTAGCCCCATGTCGCCCGAGGTCGGCCGCTTCCTGGTCGTGATCGGCGTGCTGCTGGTCGTGGTTGGCGGGCTCACGATGGCCGGCATTCGGCTGCCGTTTGGCCGCCTGCCGGGCGACATCGCCATCACCGGCGATCGGGGCGGAATCTTCATTCCGCTGGGCACCATGATCGCCATATCGGTCGTCCTGAGCCTTCTCGGGAACCTGTTTCTGCGGCGCTGAGCACCGCCACAGCCCGTCGCGCCGAAACGGTCCCCGCCGCTTGACGGCGGGAGTAGGATCGCCGCGGCGCCGCCGGTTCCACCGGCGGGCCCGCACCGGAGGAGGTTCGCACCAGTGGCCGAAACCGCCCAACCCAGCATGCGGAGTGACGAGCCGGCGGAGACGGGGCTCGCCGGATTCTTCCATTTCAGAGAGCGGGGGACCGACTTCGCGACGGAGGCACGCGCCGGCCTGACCACCTTCATGGTGATGGCTTACATCCTCTTCGTGAACGGCGCGATCCTGACCGCCGGCTTCGGCGACAACTCGACGTGGACGCTTGCTACCATCGCGGCAGCCACGGCACTCGTGGCCGGCGTGATGACCATCGCGATGGGGTTGATCGGGAACTACCCATTTGCCCTCGCCGCGGGCCTTGGCATCAATGCGATCGTCGCCTTTACGTTGACAGGCCGAGGTCTTTCGCCCGCTGGTGCGATGGGCGTGATCGTGATCGAAGGCATCCTCGTGACGATCGCGGTGGTGGTTGGCCTTCGGGAGGCCATCATGAACGCAGTCCCGCTCTCGCTGAAGAGGGCGATCGGCGTTGGCATCGGGCTCTTCATCCTGTTCATCGGCTTCGCCAATGGCGGCCTGATCAAGGCCGGCAGCGGCACCCTGGTGACGGTCGCGTTTCCGACCGAGGCCACCCAATGGGTCTTCCTGGCAGGGCTGCTGATCACGGTGGTCCTCTACGTGATGCGCATCAAGGCAGCGCTGGTGATCAGCATCCTGCTCACCACCGCGTTGGCTTTGGTCGTCGGCGTGGCAAAGATCCCGGCATCTGACCAGCTGATCGCCACTCCCAAGTTCGACACCCTCGGCCAATTTGATCTCGGCCAGGTGTTCAGCACGCTGCCGATCGTTACCGGACTGCTGATCATCTTCGCGATCATGCTGACCGACTTCTTCGACACGATGGGGACGGTCACCGGCGTGGCGGCCGAGGCTGGCCTCACCAATGAAGACGGCTCGGTGCCGGGAGTCGGCCGCGTCCTGCTGGTCGACTCGCTCGCGGCGATTGCCGGCGGCGCTGCCGGAATCAGCTCCAATACGACCTACATCGAGAGCGCTGCCGGTGTCGCGGACGGAGGCCGGACGGGATTCACGTCGGTCGTGACGGGTGCCCTCTTCCTCGTGGCCATCCTCCTGTCGCCGATCGCGTTGATCGTGCCGGCGGCCGCTACCGCCCCGGCGCTGGTGCTCGTCGGCTATCTGATGTTCACGCTAATCAAGGACATCCCGGTCGGTGACGTTGAAGAGGGTCTGCCAGCACTGTTGACGATGATCCTCATGCCGCTCACCTACGACATCACGGTCGGCATCGGCGCCGGCTTCATCAGCTGGGTGCTGATCAAGACCGTGCGCGGCAAGATGGCTCAGATCCACTGGCTGATGTGGGTAGTGTCGATCGCCTTCAGCATCTTCTTCGCCCAGGACTGGATCAACAGCTTCGTCAAGTAGCGCACGGTTCAGGCCGATGGCGCCCGGTCGGGCTCTCCGACCGGGCGCTACGCTGTCCGGGCCGATGACCGTTCCCGAGCCTGACCCGCGATTGCGGGTCGCCGACTTCGACTACGAGCTGCCGCCGGCGGCGATCGCCCAGGTCCCGGTTGAGCCGCGGGACGCGGCCCGGCTGCTCACCCTCGACCGCGGCGCCTCCCAGGCCGGTCGCCCTGCCCTGGCGCACCGTGTATTCCGCGAGGTGGGGGAGCTCCTTGGACCCGGCGACCTGCTGGTCGTCAACGACTCCAGGGTGATCCCCGCACGATTGGCGGCGACCCGCCCGGGCGGTGGACCGGCTGAGATCCTCCTCCTGCGCCCGCTCGACGGAACGGCAATCGAATGGGAGGCATTGATCCGTCCTTCGCGCCGGGTCGCGGTCGGTGGCGCGCTAACGCTGCGGAATGCGGAACGCCTCGAGGTGGGGGAGCGGCTCACCGGCGGAACGCGCGTCGTGCGCTTCGAGCGCGATCCATACGAGGTGATGGCCGAGGCCGGCGAAACCCCGCTGCCGCCCTACATTCACGACGCCTCGACGCCGGCGGAGCGCTACCAGACGGTCTATGCGCGACCTCTTGGATCCGCGGCCGCCCCGACCGCCGGGCTCCACTTCACGCCCGAGCTGCTGCGGTCGCTGGAGGCCGCGGGGGTGCGGCGCGCGAGCGTGACGCTCCACGTCGGGCTCGACACGTTTCGGCCTCTGGGGGGCGAGTTCGTCGACGAGCACCACATCCACCGCGAGTGGTACGACGTTCCGCCTGACACCCGGGCCGCCATCGCCGAGACCAGGCGAGATGGCCGCCGCGTGGTCGCGGTGGGCACCACCAGTGTCCGCGTCCTGGAGACGGCGGCGCGCGACGGCATCGGCGCCGGATGGAGTGACCTGTACATCACGCCACCGCATCGGTTCCGGGCGGTCGACGGACTGATCACCAACTTCCATCTGCCGCGCAGCTCGCTCCTGCTGTTGGTTACCGCCTTCGTGCAGGCGGGCATAGGCGACGCGACCCCGCTGGACGCACGGGACACGCTGCTGGCCGCCTATCGCAGTGCGCTGGCCGATGGCTATCGGTTCTTCAGCTTCGGCGACGCGATGTTCATCGCGTAGGCTGAGCGGCATGGCCCGGCCGATCGCCTTCACAGCCCGACCGACCGGCGTTGGGCGCGCGCGCATTGGCAGCCTGAGCACCCCGCACGGAACCATCGCTACGCCGCAGTTCATGCCGGTCGGCACACAGGCCACGGTCAAGAGCCTGACGCCGGGCGACCTGCGCGCGGCAGAGGTTCAGGTCATCCTGGCCAATACCTACCACCTTTCGCTGCGGCCCGGGCACGAGCGCATTGCCCGGCTGGGCGGGCTGCATCGGTTCATGGGCTGGGACGGACCGATCCTCACCGATTCGGGCGGCTTCCAGGTCTTCAGCCTGGCTCACCTGGGCCGCGTCGACGAGGATGGCGTGACCTTCGCCAGCCACCTCGACGGCTCCTCGCAGCGACTCACGCCCGAACGAGCGATCGAGATCCAGGAGGCGCTGGGAAGCGATATCGCGATGGCCTTCGACCAGCTGGTCGATGCGACGCGGCGGGCAGCCGAGGTGGAGGACGCGATGGCGCGGACCCATCGCTGGGCCGAACGCTGCCTGGCCGCCCACACCCGCCAGGACCAGGCGCTCTTCGGCATCGTGCAGGGCGGCGTCGATGCCGGACTGCGACGCGAGAGCGTGGCCGCCATCGCCGGGCTGGGGTTCGATGGCATCGCCATCGGTGGCCTGTCGGTGGGGGAGACCAAGGCCCAGATGACCAGCACCCTCGACGTCGTGGCCGATGCGCTCGCCGACGATCCTCGGGTGCGCTATCTGATGGGAGTCGGCTCGCCGCCGGATTTCTTCGTAGCCGTTGAACGCGGGATCGATCTCTTCGACTGCGTGCTGCCGACCAGGGTCGCGCGCAATGGGCAGCTATGGACGAGCGAGGGGAAGCTGAACCTGCGCAATGCACGGTTCCTGGACGACCCCGCTCCGCCCGACCCGGCCTGCCTCTGCGAGACCTGCCGCAACCACTCGCGGGCCTACCTGGCGCATCTCTTCCGAGCCGAGGAACTGCTCGCGTATCGGCTCTCTTCGCTCCACAACGTCACCTATACTCAGGACCTCATGCGGCGCATCCGCGCAGCCCTCGACGACGGCTCGTACGGAACGCTGCGCGAGGCCGTCACGGCGCAATACGGGAGCGCCGGCGCGAGGATCGATAAGCCCGCGGTAACGGACCGATAAGGCTCCATCCGCAGGCTTGCTGCACCTCGACCGGCCCATATCGGGAGGTCCAGCGAGATGGCCAAAGGCCGCGATCGACCGCGCCACCAGGAGAAGCGCAAGCCGAAGGACAAGGCGCCGAAGATCCAGCCGACATCGGCCTATGAACAGCCGATGACGGTCGAGCTGGTGAAGAAGAAGCGCAAGCCGCGCAGCGAACCCGGACCGGAGGCTTGACCTGATCCGCCGCCGGGAATGAGAAGAGAAGGAGCCCACGCGATCATGGAAGCCCCGGTGGCAGCAGCCGACACAGACATCCTTACTCCGGCCCAGCGCACCGGCGAGCGCGGACGCGCCGTCGATGCCGCCATCACCCAGATCGAGAAGCAGTTTGGTCGCGGCGCGATCATGCGACTCGGCGACAAGGGCGCCAAGATGTCGGTCGAGGTCGTGTCGACCGGCTCCATCGCCCTCGACCTGGCCCTGGGTGTGGGTGGCGTGCCCCGCGGCCGGATCACCGAGATCTTCGGCCCCGAGTCGAGCGGCAAGACGACCCTCTGCTACCACATCGCCGCCAATGCCCAGCGGGCCGGCGGGATCGTTGCCTTCATCGACGCCGAGCATGCCCTCGACCCGAGCTATGCCAAGAACGTCGGCCTGAACGTCGACGAACTCCTTGTCTCGCAGCCAGACACCGGCGAGCAGGCGCTCGAGATCGCAGAGACCCTCATCCGCAGCAACGGCGTTGACGTCGTCATCATCGACTCGGTCGCCGCGCTCGTGCCGCGGGCTGAGATCGAGGGCGAGATGGGTGACAGCTTCGTCGGCCTTCAGGCGCGGCTCATGAGCCAGGCGCTGCGCAAGCTGACTGGTGCCATCAACCGCAGCAACACGGCGCTGATATTCACCAACCAGCTGCGCGAGAAGATCGGCGTCATGTTCGGGAACCCCGAGACGACGCCGGGCGGACGCGCCCTCAAGTTCTACTGCTCGGTTCGGCTGGACATCCGCCGCATCGAGACCCTCAAGAACGGGACCGATGCGATCGGCTCCCGGACGCGAGTCAAGGTGGTCAAGAACAAGGTGGCGAGCCCGTTCCGCCTCGCCGAGTTTGACATCATGTACAACGAGGGGATCAGCCGCGAAGGCGGCCTGCTCGACGTCGGCATCGCGGCGGGGATCCTGTCGAAGACGGGCGCGTGGTTCAACTACGGCGAGACCCGCCTGGGCCAGGGGCGCGAGAACTCACGCGACTTCCTCAAGGCACATCCGGATCTGGCCGATCGCGTCGAGACGGAGATCAGGGGCAAGGTCGCCTCCATCGAGGTCGGGGTCGAGGGGATCCCCGAGGCCGAGTAGGCAGACTCGGACAACCGATGGCTCGGCGCCGAGGATCGCGTCGCACCGACGAGGCTGAGCGCCTACCGCCAGATGGAGAGTCAGCGATGGAGATCGCGACCCACTTCCTTGGCACGCGGCCGCGCACGCGGCGCGAGATCGAGCTGCGTCTCCGCCGGGGCAAGGTGGCGGACCAGTTGATTGCCGCCACCCTTAAACGGCTCGAAAAGCTGGGCCTCGTTGATGACGTGGCCTTTGCCCGCTGGTGGGCGGAGCAGCGCGACCGTCATGCCCCGCGCGGCCGCCGCATGGTCGAGGCCGAGCTGCGACAGCGCGGCGTCCCCCGCGAGGTGCTCGAGGCCCTGCGTGGCGAAGAGCTGGCCGAGCCGTCGCTCGACGCCGAGGGATTGCCGGGCACCGAGGACGAGCGCGCCGACACCGCCATCGCGCGTCACCTTCGAGGACGGTCGATCCCGGACGACCCGAAGGCCCGACAGCGCCTGGGCGCGTACCTCGTGCGGCGTGGGTTCGATCCCGAGGCCGCGCGGGCCGCCATTCGCAGGGTCATCGCGTCGACCTGAGCCGAAACTGTGGCGCCAGCGCTACCGTTTGCGGACGATCAGATTGAGAGTTACCCGCCGGAGACACTGAAGATGCGATTCGCCCTCATGACCGAGCCTCAGCAAGGCCTCTCCTATGACGAGGTGCTTGCCCTTGCCCACGGGGCTGAGGCGGCGGGGCTGGAGGCGTTCTTCCGGTCCGACCACTACGGCTCGTTCCCCGGGCCCCTCGGGGAGCCGACGACCGACGCCTGGGCTACGCTCGCAGGCCTGGCACGCGACACGCGCACGATCCACCTCGGCTCCCTGGTCTCTCCGGTCACGTTCCGCGTCCCGGGCAGCTTCGCCAAGCAGGTGACCACCATCGACGAGATGAGCGGTGGTCGCGTCGAGCTCGGGATGGGCGCCGGCTGGAATGAGGAGGAGCACCGGCAGCTCGGCATTCCGTATCCCGATCTGAAGGGCCGCTACGACCGCCTCGAGGAGCAACTTGCCATCGTGCACGGGCTGTGGACCGAGCCCGACGGCTGGAGCTACGCGGGCAAGCACTGGCAGGTCGTCGATGCGCGATTCCATCCGAAGCCTACCCGTGACGGGCGACGCCACCCGAACCTGATCCTCGGCGGCGAGGGTGGACCGCGCATGGCCCGCCTGGTCGCTACCTATGCCGATGAGTTCAACCGAACCTCGGCCTCTCCGGACAACGTGCGCGAGGGCTATGCGCGAGTGCGGGCGGCATGCGTCGCCGTCGGTCGAGATCCCGACTCGGTGGTCCTGTCGGCGATGGTCGGCGTCCTGGTCGCCGACTCCGACCGGGAGCTGCGGGATCGTCTGCGCCAGCAGGTGGCGGTCGTGGGGAGCAGCGGCACGGCCGAGGAGTGGCTCGCGGAGCGGCAGGATCGCTGGATCATGGGCACCCCAGACCAGGCGCGGGCGCGCATCGACGAATTCGCAGCCGCGGGCGTCCAGCGGATCATGCTGCAGGACTTCCTGCCGCGGGACCTCGACATGGTCGCGCTGCTGGGCAGAATCGCCGCCGGCTGACCCGCCAGAGGCCGGTCCTGACCGCTTGCGCTACACTCCCCGAACGGCAGCCTCCAGTGGCCAAGTGGCAGAGGCTCCGAACGAGATTGACCACGTGATCGCGCGGCCCGAGGCGGCGTGACAGCGCCCATAGGGGCTCCAACAACCGGAGGAGCCGATGCCTGAGAACACCGTCTTCGTGGCGGCCGTGGCCGCCCTCATTGGGATAGCAATTGGTTACCTGGCCCGCCGCCTGTTCGCAGCGAGCAGCGTCAAGCATGCGGAGAACTACGCCGAGCGGCTGATGGCCGAGGCACGCGCCAAGCAGAAGGAGATCGTCCTGGAGGGGAAGGACGACGCCCTGAAGGTGCAGCGCGCCGCCGAAGAAGAGGCGCGCGACAAACGCACCGACCTCCAGCGCCAGGAGCGGCTGCTGCTCGATCGAGCGGAAGGTCTCGACCGCAAGGTCGAGTCGCTCGAGCGACGCGAGACGACCTTTGACGAGCGCCAGCGCGAACTAGATGCCGAGAAGACGCGCCTGGCTGAGCTCCAGCAGCAACAGCTCGGCGAGCTCGAGCGAGTCAGCGGCCTGACCGCCGTCGAGGCACGTCAGAGCCTCATCCAGCTGATCGTGGACGAGGCGCAGGCCGAAGCTCATCAGAAGGTCCGGGAGATCGAGCGGCGAGCGGTCGAGGAGGGTGAGGAGCACGCTCGGCGTGTTCTCACCACCGTCATGCAGCGAATCGCGGCAGATCACACATCCGAAGCGACCGTAACGGTCGTGCCGTTGCCGTCGGAGGAGATGAAGGGCCGCATCATCGGCCGTGAGGGGCGCAACATCCGCGCCCTCGAGCAGGCGACCGGCGTCGACCTCATCATCGACGACACCCCGGAAGCGGTGGTCCTCTCCGGATTCGATCCGGTGCGCCGTGAGGTGGCGCGCATGGCACTCACCAAGCTCATCAGCGACGGCCGCATCCACCCAGGCAGGATCGAGGAGACAGTTGCCAAGTGCCGGGCCGAGATCGAGGTGGTGATGCGCCAGGCCGGCGAGCAGGCTGCGTATGACGCCGGCGTTCCCGGGCTGCATCCCGAGCTGATCAAGCTGCTCGGCCGGCTGAAGTATCGGACCAGCTACGGCCAGAACGTGCTCAGCCATTGCGTCGAGACTGCACGGCTGAGCGGGCTCCTGGCAGCCGAGATCGGCGCGAACATCGCCGAGTCGAAGAAGGGCGGCCTGCTGCACGACATCGGCAAGGCGATCGACCACGAGGTCGATGGGCCGCATGCGCTCATCGGCGGCGACGTGGCGAAGCAGTACGGCATCAACGCGGTCGTCTGCAACTGCATCGCCGCCCACCACCAGGAGGTGGAGCAGGAGTCGACCGAGGCGACCGTGGTCCAGATCGCCGACGCCATCAGCGCCTCCCGACCCGGAGCGCGCGGCGAGTCGCTGGACAACTACGTCAAGCGCCTCGACGATCTGCAGCAGATCGCGCTCGCCTTCCCTGGTGTGGAGCGCTGCTTCGCGATCCAGGCCGGGCGCGAGATCCGGATCCTGGTACGCCCCGAGGAGATGGACGACCTGGCGTCGAGCCGCCTGGCCCGGGACGTGGTCAAGAAGATCGAAGAGCAGCTCCAGTATCCTGGCCAGATCAAGGTGACCGTGATCCGCGAGACGCGCGCGGTCGACTACGCTCGATGACCGATCGCGCCGCACTGCTGCGGTGCATGGTCATCGGCGACATCATCGGCAAGCCGGGCAGGCTGGCGGTCGTCGGCAATCTGCCGGCGTTGCGCGCCGAGCTCGACCTCGACCTGGTGATCGCCAACGGTGAGAACCTGGCCGCCGGAGCGGGACTCACGCCGAGCCTGGCGGAGGAGATCTTCGCCAACGGAGTCGACGTCATCACCAGCGGCAACCACATCTGGGACAAGCGCGAGATCTACGACTACCTCGACAGCGGTCGCCCCGTGCTCAGGCCACTCAACTATCCCGATGACGCCCCCGGCCGCGGCTGGCTGCTGCACACGCTGCCCGATGGCGATCGGGTGGCGGTCATCAACGTCATGGGCCGGGTCTTCATGAATCAGCTCGACTCGCCCTTCACCGCCATGGACGGCCTCCTCGACGGCGCCGCCGAACCGCTGCCGGCACTCCGCTTCGTGGACTTCCACTGCGAGATCACCAGCGAGAAGAACGCCATGGGCTGGTACATGGACGGTCGCGTCACCGCGGTGCTGGGGACGCATACGCACGTGCCCACCGCCGATGCGCGGGTGCTGCCCAAGGGAACCGCATACATCAGCGACGTGGGCATGACCGGGCCGCGAGACTCGGTGATCGGCTTCTCGTTGGAGACGGTGCTGCCGCGCTTCCTGACGCACCTCCCGACCCGCTTCGCAGTGGCGGAGGGGCCTGTCAGCTTCAACGCGGTCGTGATCGAAGCCGAGCGGACGAGTGGTCACGCCACCTCGATCACGCAGCTCCAGCGCCTGATCGAGGTCTGAGCACCAGCCCGATGGCGCCGCCCGCCGCGCGCCGAGCTCAGCCGGCCTCGCCGATCGCCGCACTGGTCGGACCGACCGGGTCAGGCAAGACCGCGCTCTCCGTGGCGCTCGCGCGGCGCATGCCGCTGGAGATCCTGGTCGCCGATTCGCGACAGGTCTATCGCAGCATGGATATCGGCACCGCCAAGCCGGATGCGGCGGCACGTGCCACGGTGCCGCACCACCTGATCGACCTCGTCGCGCCGGACGAGCCCTTCACCGTGGCCGATTGGGCAACGAGGGCCCGCCGCCTCGTTCCGGAGGTCTCGGCTCGCGGGCGGCTGCCGTTGGTGGTGGCAGGCGGCGGCTTGTACTTGGCGGCGCTGCTGGAGGGTTATCGCTTCGGATCGGCGCCCGATCCCTCGGAGCGCGAGCAGCTGGCCGAAGAGCTCTCGGCGGTCGGGGTGGGGGAGTTGGCGGAGCGGCTACGGCAGGTCGATCCGGCAGCCGCGAACCGGACCGACCTGCGGAATCCGCGACGCGTCACGCGAGCGCTCGAGCGGTCTGCGCCGGCCGGCGGCACGGCGACGCCTCCACCGGCCGCACAACCTTGGGGGGGAAGGGTGGTGATGATCGGCCTCGGGCGACCTCGCGACGAGCTGAACCGCCGCATCGATGCGCGCGCCGCCTGGCTCTTCGCCAACGGCCTCCTGATCGAGGTGCAGGCGCTCCTGGCGGCCGGTCACGACCTGCGCCGTCCGCCGCTCACCGGGCATGGCTACGGAGAGGCGGCGCGCTACCTGGCGGGGGAGTGGTCGCTCGAGGAGGCGGTTGCGGTCACGGCCAGCCGCACGCGTCAATACGCCAAGCGGCAGAGCACCTGGTTCGGGCGGGACCCACGGATCGTATGGCTGGCGGCGGGAGGCCTGGCCGGCGATCACCCGGGTCTGGTGGACGAGGCAGAGCGGCTGCTGCGGCCGCTCCTGGCCTGACGGTCGGCCCGCGTCGCGTCAGGCGGCGGGTTTGATCAGGCCGATCGACTGTCGCCAGGCGTCGAGGCCGGTGTCGACCGCCAACGGCTCGGCGACGACGCGTCGCGCGGCGGCCGACATGCGCGGCACGCTGTCCCACTCCGGCAGGGGACCGGGCCGGCTGAAGAGGTAGCCCTGCGCGGCGCTGACGCCGAGCTGGGTTAGCTGGGTGACCTGCTCCTCGTGCTCCACGCCTTCGCCGATGACCAGGGCACCGGTGCGGCTGGCGAAGGCCACGATCGATTCCACGACGGCGCTCGACGGCGCCCCCGGCGAGCTGCGCTGGACGAGCCCCAGGTCGACCTTGACCACGTCGAAGCGAAGGTCGCTCAGCAGCCGCAGGCCAGAGTTGCCAGCACCGAGGTCGTCGGCGGCCAGGCGCATCCCGGCACTCCGGCATTGGTCGAGCTTGTGCCGCACGGTGTCGAGGTCGGAGATCGCCTGCTGCTCGGTCAGCTCGATCACCAGGCGATGCGGCGGGAAGCCATGCCGGCCCAGGATGCTGAGCATGCCGGCGATGCTGAATTCAGGCGCTTCGACGGTACGCGGCGACAGGTTTACGCTGAGGAAGAACTCGTCCGGCATCCGGGCGGCGGCTCCCACGATCGCCTCCACGCAGGCCATGTCGAGCGGGACCACGTGGCCGGTCGCCTCCGCGGCGGCAAAGAGGCTGGACGGATCGGCGTACGGGGCCGGGGCCACCGGTCGGATCAGCCCCTCATAGCCAAGGGTGGCTCCGGTGGCGAGGTCGACGATCGGCTGGTAGACGGGGCGCAGCAGGTTGCGGGCGATCACCTCGGCGATGGCGGCGGAGGTGCTGGCGTTGCTGGCAGCGACCTCCTCCGACGGATCGTAGATAAGCACCTCCGTGCGGCCGGCATGCTTGGCGGCGTACATGGCCGCATCGGCCTGGCTGTACAGCAACGAGCGAGTATTGGCCAGACCCGGCATCGACGAGATCCCCGCCGAGAAAGAGAGCGGCTTGACCTTTGGATTGCGGATCATCGGCTGCAGGGCGGCCACCAGGAGACGGCGAGCCACGATGTGGGCACCATCGGCATCGGTGTGGGGCAGGAGCAGGGCGAACTCGTCGCCGCCGATGCGAAACGGTCGGTCGACCCGCCGCAGGGACGATGAGATCAGCTTGCCGAACGCGGCGAGGGTCTGGTCACCGGTGGCGTGGCCGGCGGTATCGTTGACCTGCTTGAACTCGTCGAGGTCGATCAGGACCAGGGAGACCGGCACCTCGTAGCGGTTGGCGTGCTCGACCTGACTGTCGAGCTCCTCCTGGAAGGCCCGATGGTTGCCCAGTCCGGTCAACGGGTCGCGCAGCGCGTCGGCGATGGCTGCCTGGTAGCGCACCTGGAGATCGGCTCGCGAGCGCGCAAGTGGACGGAGCAGCATCGTCGCCACCCCGACGCCGGCAATGCCGACCCCGATCAGGACGCTGATTGCGGCGCGCAGCAGCGGATCGGGCTGCCAGGTGACGAGCAGGTAGTCGATCGCGATGCTGGCGGCAGCGCTGGCGGCCAGCGGGATCAGCAACCGGGCAGCCATGCTCGCCGGTGACGGGACGCCTATTCGGCTGCCGCTCTCCGGCGCCATGCTTGTGTCGGTCACCAGGCCCTCCTGCCGGTGCTGTGAAGGGAGGTATCGCAGATTGGAGGGCTATTCGCCGTAGTGAATTAGTACCTGCCGAAGGCGACCTGCGCCGAGGGCCGCGAAGCGTGGTTCGACTACCATGGCCCGGCCAGATGCCAGCTCGCCCGACCTTCTTCGACCTCACCGCCCCCGAGGAGCGTGCCTTTCTCATCGGCCTGGACGACCCCGGGGATGGGCGCTGGCCGGTTGAGCGCAGCCTGGCAGAGCTCGCCGCGCTGGCGGAGACAGCCGGGGCGGTCGTGGTTGGGAGCGCCTCCCAGCGTCGCAAGCAGCCGGACCCGGCCACCTATTTCGGCAGGGGACGGGCGGCCGAGCTGGCAGATGAGCGCGCTGCCACCGGCTTCAACCTCCTGATCGTCGACGACGAACTGGCACCCAACCAGCAGCGCGCCCTCGAGAAGCTGGTCGACTGCAAGGTGCTCGACCGATCCGCGCTGATCATCGACATCTTCGCGCGCCACGCGACGACGCGCGAGGGGCGTCTGCAGGTGGAGCTGGCCGCGCTCGAGTACCACCTGCCCAGGCTGACCCGGCTCTGGACCCACCTGTCGCGCACGGGCGGCGGCATCGGCACGCGCGGACCCGGCGAGAGCCAGCTGGAGACCGACCGGCGCCTGATCCGGGACAAGATCAAGAAGGTCCGGGCCGAGCTCGAGGACGTGAAGCGTCAGCGCGCGACCGCTGCCCGTGCGCGAGAGCGCTCGGAGGTGGCCACGGTGGCGCTGGTCGGCTACACGAATGCCGGCAAGAGCACGCTGCTGAACCGGTTGGCGGCCTCCGACCTGTACGTGGCCGACATGCTCTTCGCCACGCTCGACCCGACCAGCCGCCGGGTGACCCTGCCGACCGGCCAGCAGATCGTCGTGACCGACACCGTGGGCTTCATCAACAAGCTGCCGCACGACCTGGTGACCGCGTTCCGCGCGACCCTGGAGGAGGTGCTGCGTGCCGATCTGCTGATCGAGGTGGTGGATGCCGCCGATCCGGACTTTGTCGGACAGCAGCAGGCGGTGCAGGAGGTCCTCGCGGAGCTCGGCGCAGCCGAAAAGCCGCGAATCGTGGCGTTCAACAAGATCGACCTGCTGGCCCCCGACCTGCGCAGCGCGGCAATGCCCGCCGGAGAGCGCGCAGTCTTCGTGAGCGCCAGCAGCGGAGAGGGGATCGACCTGTTGCTGGCGCGGGTGGCCACGCTGCTGCGGGACCAGATGGTGGCGGTCGACGCGGTGGTGCCGTGGTCGCGCGGCGAGCTGGTCGCCCGTGCCAAGATGGCCGGCGACGTCGCGGAGCGCTTCACCGCTGCCGGCGTGCGCCTCTCCGGGCATCTCCCCGATGCCATCGCCGCCGAGGTGCAGCGTGCGTCTCCCGAGGCACGGCGCGCAGGCGGCGCCCGCCGCTCGCGGCGATGAGCGCGCCGCCGCCCCTCGTGAGCGTCACCGCGAATGCAATTCGCACGGCACGGACGCGAATCCCGGCCGTATTCCGCGCCTCGCCGCAATTCATCTCGGAGCCGATGAGCCAGGAGCTCGGCGTGCCGGTCGTGGTCAAGGCCGAGACGACCAATCCGCTCGGCTGCTTCAAGGGGCGTGGCACCTGGCTGGCCGTGGCCGAGCTCCTGGCCCGCGGGGCAGTGGGGGAGCAGCGTGGCATCGTGGTCGCCTCGGCGGGCAACTTCGGCCAGGGCGTCGCCTACGCCGGACGCGCCATGCAGGTCCCGGTCATCGTCTTCGCCGCGCAGGGCGCCAACCGCACCAAGGTGGCCGCCATGACCCGGCTGGGCGCCGATGTGCGGCTGGCGGGGGAGGATTTCGACGCGGCCCGTGTAGCTGCTACCGGGCATGCCGCCGAGACCGGCTGGGAGCTCCTGGTCGACGGCGCCGATCCTTGGATCGCGATTGGGGCCGGCTCGATGGCGTGCGAGCTGACGGACGCCATCGCCGAGGGAGCCCTGCCAGCCCTGGATTCCCTCTACGTGCCGGTCGGGAACGGCGCGCTGATCGCCGGCATCGGCGCCTGGATGCATGATGCGGCGCCAACCACGCGCGTGATCGGCGTCCAGGCGGCTGGCGCCCCGGCGATGACCCTCTCGTGGCGAGCCAGGCGTGCGATCGAGACGGAGCGCGTCGACACGATCGCCGACGGCATCGCGGCTCGCGTGCCGATCCCCGAGGCGCTCGACCTGATGCTGAAGGTGGTCGATGAGATGCTGCTCGTCGACGATGCCGCGATCATCGCGGCCACCGCAGGCATGGCAGCGGCGCTGCCGTTGGCCATCGAGCCGAGTGGCGGCGCAGCCTGGGCCGCTGCACTCCAGAAGCGTCCAAGCGGCCCGATCGGGTTGATCCTCACCGGTGGCAACATCGCGGTGGATCACAGGTAGGCGAAGGCCCCTGGTCCTGCCCCCATACCGCTTCCGCAAAGAGATGTTATGTGACGTTACGCCTGAATATGGAGACTCAACGTTCGGCCTGGACCCCAAGGGTCACGGCGGTCGCCAGGACGGCAACCGCGAGCGCGACGGCGGACGGCGCCGAGAGGGCCGCATCAGAGGCGAAATACTGCGTGGCCGATGCGGGCAGGGCCCGCAGGAGCGGCGGCACCACGATCCAGCCCAGGACCAGCACCGTCGGCGCCATGGCCCCGGAGAGACGCATGGCGCGCACCACGACGGCCGTCAGGAGGCCCAGGAAGGCCGCTAGCAGAAGGATCAGCACCACAGCCGGCTGATCTTTGGCACCAGAGGCCTCGACGAGGCCGACGAGACCGCGCTGCAGGACCGCGACGCCCACGGCCAGCACGCCTCCCAGCGTCGCGGTCCGTGCTCCGCTCATCGGTCTGAGAAGCCGCGAGGCTGGGTCAGCACGCCGCCCTCGAGGGCGGCCTTGAGCCCCTGGGCGATGCGATACGACTTCCCCGCCCCCATCACCAGCACCGCATCTCCCGGGCGCAGGTGCTCAGCGACGTAGGTGGTCACGGCATCGACGTCTCCGCCCGCCATCGTCGAGACCGCCGATGTGCGCTCGATCGCATCGGCGAGTGCCTCGGCCGAGGTGGCGCGCAGGGCCTCCTCGGTGTCGCGGCTGGGAAAGATGTCGGCGATCACGACCTCGTCGGCATCGGTGAAGGCCGTGGCGAATTCGTCCATCAGCAGCGCCGTGCGGGAGTACATGTGCGGCTCGAAGACCGCCCACAGGCGCCGATCGCCGACCTTCTGGCGCATGGCGGCCAGCGTGGCGCGCACCTCCGTCGGATGATGGCCATAGTCGTCATAGACGATCACGCCGGCAGTATCCGCGATCAGCTCCATCCGCCGCCCGGCTCCAGTGAAGGTGTGCAGGCCACTGGCCAGCGCCTCAGGCGAGGCTCCGATTTCACGGGCCAGGGTCAGGGCGGCCGTCGCGTTCAGGACGTTGTGCTCCCCCGCCAGAGGAGATTCGAACGCGTGTTCGAATAAGGAGAAGGTCGCTCCCCCGCCCGCGTAGGCCACGTCCTGCGCCTCGATCTCGCCACCCGGCCCATATCGCAGGATTCGCCCATCCCACCCTTCCAGGCGTTCCAGGAGCGCCTGGGAGCCACTGTCCGCGGCGGTCGTCAGGAGGAGCCGCCCGCTCAGGCGCTGATCCTCCGACATGCCGCGTACAAAGCGCTCCATCGAGGCCAGCACCGCGTCCCGATCGGCGAAATAGTCGGGGTGGTCCATCTCCACGTTGGTGACGATCACGCCGGCAGGGTGATAGTTCAGGAAGTTGTCGCCGAACTCGTCCCCCTCGACCAGGAATGGCGCTCCCCCGCCGGGCCGGACCGAGGCGCCCCAGGCCGGGATGAAGGCGCCGACCTCGACGGTCGGGTCCATGCCGGCAGACACGAGCAGGTGGCCCAGCAGGGCAGTGGTGGTCGACTTGCCGTGCGTACCGGTGACCGCCAGGCCGACGTGGCCTTCGGCCGCCATCAGCTCCCCGAGGAGGGCCTGCCACGTGACGACCGGGATCCCGGCTGCCTGCGCGGCGAGCAGCTCCGGCAGGTCCGGAACCGCCCGGAGCGCGGGTGTGATGGCGACCCGCGCGACCCCGGCCAGGTGTGCTGGATCGTGGCCGGAGATGACCCGGATGCCGGCCGCCTCGAGCGGCGGCGTGTACGGTGATGGCGTATCTGCGTCGCAGCCGTCGATCTGTGCTCCGGCGCGCTGGAGGAGGAGCGCCACCCCGGCCGCTCCCGATCCGGCAATGCCGATGAGGTGGATCCGCTCGCCGGCCCGCATCAGGGAGCCGAGCTGACCTCGTCGAGGGCCAGGCGCAATGCAGCCAGTGCGGCCGCCGACCGGTTGCCGTCCCGATCGTGAGTGAAGACGTGCCGCTCGACCCGCGCCGGCCGGCCCCGCCGGGCGACGCCCAGGTAGTGGGTCCCAAGTGGCTTGCGGTCGCTGCCGCCGTCCGGCCCTGCGATCCCGGTCACACTGACCCCCAGGTCCGTCTCGAAGCGCTGCGCCGCTCCGACCGCGAGCGCCGCGGCGACCTGTTCGGAGACCGCCCCGTGCGCCTCGATCACCTCATGCGGCACGCCGAGCCATACTTCCTTCGACCGGTTCGAGTAGCAGATCACGCCGCCGGCGTAGTAGTCGCTGGCACCGGGCGTCATGGTGATCGCCTGGCCGATCAGGCCGCCGGTCGACGATTCGGCGGTCGCCAGCTGCCATTCACGAGCAAGCAGCGCGCGGCCCAGCTCAGCGCCGACGCTGGCGAGCTCCGCCAGGCTCGGCGGAGTCATCGGTAGTTGATGAACTGCAGCGCCACCGGATAGTCGAGACCGCGCAGGTACGTGATCACGCCCTGGAGCTCGTCCTTGCTCTTGCCGACCACCCGCACCGCATCACCCTGGATCTGCGGCTTGAGCTTCGAGAACCGCTCCCGGACCATCTTGGCGATCTCCTTGGCCTGCTCCGAGGTGAGGCCGCGGTGCAGCCCGATCCGCTGGCGCACCGTTCCACCCGCGGCCGGTTCGAGCTTGCCCCAGTCGAAGACCTTGAGCGACAGCCCGCGGCGCACCGCCTTGCTCTCGAGCAGGTCCTTCACCGATCCCGCCCGGAAGTCGTCATCGGCATGCAGGGTGATCTCCTCCTTGCCGAGCTCCAGCGAGACCTTGGCGCCCTTGAAGTCGTAGCGCGTGGCCACCTCGCGGCGGACCTGGTCAAGCGCGTTCACCAGCTCCTGCTGGTCAAAGTCGCTGACGACGTCAAATGAGGAATCGGCCATCTCGCCCTCCTGCTCGCTCCCGCTCCCCTATCTTCGTCGCTCGGGCTTGGGCGCGCAGGCCGCACCCGCTCATGGCGAGGCGCCGGAAGACGGGCTCGGACCCGCCGGCACGACGGTGATCGTGCGTCGCACGGCGGCACTGTGGCGCCCCGTCAGCGGGTCGAGGGCCACGAGGGTGATGACATTTGCACCCGGCACCAAGCCGACCTGCACGCTGAAATGCCCGAGTGCGTCGGCGATGACTGTCGGGTTCTGACGGAGTCCTTCGGTGGCGATCGTGGAGTTCGGCTCGGTCGTGCCATGGATCGTGTACTCCGCGCCGGCATAGCTCGCGATGTCGCCCGCGGGATCGGTGATGCGCAGGTCCGGCGTGCGCGCAAAGGTCAGGAACTCGCCGACCAGGTAGACCACGAAGGCCACCACCAGCACCGTCAGGATGACCG
>JBBQGI010000011.1:0-23582 GCA_038322875.1 Candidatus Limnocylindria bacterium
GCGGTCGACCCGGTGTACCCGGCTCTCGGGACCGCTGGCGGTGACAGTCTGAATGCTCAGCTTCGGAGTACCGATCTCCAGCCCCTCCGGCACGTCACCGGAATCGACCGCCACCCTGACCTGCGCTTCATCGAGCCGATCGAGCCCGACGGACAGCGTGCGTGGCGCGTACGAGAGCACGGTGATCCCCTCGGTCACGGGGATCACACGAATCGGCAGGGCCTGGACCTCTGGCGACCTGGTCATGTTGTAGCCGGCCAGGTCGATGGTGACGGCGAAGGAATCTGCCGTCACCCGGACCGTGGGGTCGATCGCGATGCGGTAGCGAATATCGACCGTCCCGAGCTGCTGCGAGAGGAGATAGGTGCCGGTCGGTTGATTGAGGGTGGTGACGGGAACATCGGTAGATGTCTTCTCCGAAAACGAGCCGGAGAAGACGAGGCCGGTATAGAGCACCGTCGCCAGGGCAACGGCGCCCAGCTTCAGCCCCCAGTTGCGGAAGAGCCAGGTCATCTAGGGTCGCTTCGTGGCGGACACGGCCGCTGGAGCGGCGGGCTCGGGTGCAGCGGAGGCCTCGGCGGGCGCGACCGGCTCGACCGTCTCAGCTGACTCCGCGGCAGTGTGTGGCTCTTCCACTTCCCCGCCGACGCTGATGACGCGCGCGTCGGGATCGATGGGCGGTTCCGGCTCGGGTGCGTCGACCCCCCAACGGCCCTCGAGCGACCGGCGCAGGAGCGGTGCCTGTCGCAGAGGGGTCTGGGGGCGAATCAGGCTGAGGATCCTTCGTCGCAGCTGCTCCTCCGTCAGGTTGCGCTCGATCCTGCCGCGCATCACCAGGGAGATCGACCCGGTCTCCTCGCTGACGACCACCACGATTGCATCGGACTGCTCGCTGATCCCAATCGCGGCTCGATGGCGCGTCCCGTACCGCTCCGAATCGACCACGTTCTGCGAGAGGGGCAGGAGCACCCCGGCGGCCAGGATCCGCTCGCCAGAGATGATCACCGCACCGTCGTGCAGCGCGGTGCCGCGGTAGAAGAGCGTCGCCAGCAGCTCGGCGCGCAGGTCGGCATGCAACGGCACCCCGGACTCCGACGCAAGATCGGCCAGGCCGGTCTCACGCTCGAGCACGATCAGCGCGCCATGCCGGGAGCCGGCCAGGAGACGCGCCGCGCGGCTGATCTCGTGCGCGACCCGCTCGGCGGCGGCGACATCGCTGCCGACGAAGAACCGGTTGACAGACCCGAACCGCCCGATCTGCTCCAGCGCACGGCGAAGCTCGGGCTGGAAGACGACCACGATCGCGAACAGGCCGACCACGGCGCCGGTCTGCAGGAGCGAGGAGAGGAGCCGCAGGTCGGCTACCTGGGCAGCGAGATAGACGAGATACAGGATCGAGAGGCCGATCACGATGCGGACCGCCCGGGTCCCCCGGATCAGGATGAAGAGCCAGTAGATGACAAACGCCACCAGCAGGATGTCCAGGACAGAGGTCCATGTTCCCCGCAGGTAGAACCCGAGGAAGTCGGCGATTGAGTCGAACACGGAAGCCGATGATACCAAAGGGTCCCGGGCTGACCGCCCGGACCGATCGGCGGCAGCGGCTAGCGCTTGGTGTACTGCGGCGCCTTGCGAGCGCGCTTCAGGCCGTACTTCTTGCGCTCCTTGGCGCGCGGATCGCGGGTCAGCAGCCCTGCCGCGCGCAGCGCAGCACGGGCATCCGGGTGCGCGCTCAGCAGCGCCCGGGCGATGCCGTGGCGGATCGCTCCGGCCTGCCCCGAGAAGCCACCGCCGGCAACGAGGACGCTGGCCGAATAGCGGCCCTCGGTCTCCGTCACGCGGAACGGGAGGCGCAGCGTCGCCAGGCCGGGCGTCCCGCCGAAGTAGTCGGCGGCATCCTTGCCGTTGACGATGATGCTCCCGTCGCCGGGCAGCAATCGCACGCGCGCGACCGCCTCCTTGCGACGGCCCGTTCCGTAGACGTAGGTCGTGCTCACTTACTTGTGTCCCTCTGACGGCTCGGCAGCGGTCGGCTGCTGCGCCTGATGGGGGTGCTCCGCCCCGCGGTAGACCCGTAGCTTCTTGAACATCGCCCGACCGAGACGATTCTGCGGCAGCATCCCCTTCACCGCGCGCTCGATGACGATCTCCGGCTTGCGCGCCATGAGCGCCTGCAGGCTCTCCTCCCGGAGGCCGCCCGGATAGCCGGAGTGCCGGTAGTACGATTTTTGGAGCAGCTTGTTGCCGGTCACCTTGATCTTGGCGGCATTGATCACGACCACGTGATCACCAGTATCCAGGTGGGGCGAGTAGATCGGCTTGTGCTTTCCCTCGAGCAGCGTGGCGATGCGCGTGGCGAAGCGACCCAGCGTCTGGTCGCTGGCATCCACCACCCACCAGCTCCGCTCGATCTCGCTCGCCTTGACTGCGTACGTCTTCACGTTGCCTTCTTCCTCGATCCTGTGCTCGCCGACGCCGTATTCGAATAGATGACCCGCTCGAGGGTGAGCCCAAGCGCCGGTGCGGCGCGCCCATCCAGGGCGCGCTCTCCCGCGTCGAGCAGCCCGGCCACCGACCCCGGTGCCAGCCTGCCGCGCCCCGCCTCCAGGAGGAGGGCCACGATGCTGCGCACCATCCGCCGCAGGAAGGCGCTGGCAACGACGCGGATCTCCACGGAGCTTCCACTGCTCATCACCGATACCTCCTGCAGGCGGCGGACGGTTCGGCCCTGCGCGTCACTCCCGAGCGCTGCGAAGTCGCGCTCGCCCAGGAGCTCCGCCGCCACGGCCCGCATGGCCGCGACGTCGAGCCGATCGCCGATCTCGAGCGTCCGATGCCGGTTCACCGGGCGCTTGTCGCCCGCCATCCGAATCCGGTAGCGGTAGACGCGTGCGGCGGCGTCGCGCCGCGGGTCGAATCCCGCCGACGCTGGCCGGAGCGATCGCACCGCCAGGTCAGGCGGGAGGGCGGCATTCAGCCGTCGCCGCAGCTCCGGCCATCCGATCCCCTCCCCGCGACGGCGTGGAGAGAGGCAGAAGGCCGCGACCTGGCCGGTGGCGTGCACCCCGGCATCGGTTCGCCCGGCGAAACGAACTCGCGTCCGCTCGCCGGTCAGTCTGTTAAGCGCCTCCTCCAGCTCCCCCTGCACCGTCCGAGCGTTCGGCTGGTACTGGGAGCCGGCGAAGTGTGTCCCGTCGTACTCGATCACGGCCCGTGCGCAGCGGCGCCCGGCGAGCGGCGTCGGTCCGTCTTCCATTGTCCGCCCTCTCGCGAGCGGGTCTCGCTCAGACCAGCTCGATCTGGACGATCGCCGCCGCGTCTCCGAGGCGTGGCCCGATCTTCAGGATGCGGGTGTAGCCGGAGGCGCGGTCAGCGTATTTGGTGGCCAGCTCGCCCATCAGCTTGTCGACGATGAGGGGCTCGTCCGGCATCTGGGCGACCAGCAGGCGGCGGGCGGAGAGGCCGCCGCGCTTCGCCAGGGTGATCATGTGGTCGACTCTGCCGCGGACCTCCTTGGCCTTTGCCTCAGTGGTCCGCACCTTCTCGTAGCGCAGGACCGAGACCGCCAGGTTGTCCAGCATGTGCAGGCGATGGTCGCTCGTGCGACCCAGCCTGCGACCGGCCAACCGATGCGGCATCGCTCAGCTCTCCCGGTCGAGCTCGGCCGCAGCGGCCTCGTCGAGCTCCGCGGCGGCGGGCAGGTCCGACTCGTCGACCGAGGTGGCACTACTCTCCGGCACGATGAATCCGCGAAGCGCCAGGCGCTCCTTCATCTCGTCGAGGCTCTTCTTACCGAAGTTGCGCATGCGCAGGAGCTCGTCGTCGCCGAGCGCCAGCAGCTGGCCGATCTTGGTGATGTTGTTCCGCTTCAGGCTGTTGTAGGCCCGCATCGGGAGGTCGAGCTCCTCGATCGGCGCGTCGAGCAGGTTGGCACTCACGAGGGCGGGGGCATCCTCGGAGCCCGGCAACGGCCGGCGGCCGATCTCGGCAAAGCGACTGAACTCCTTGACCAGGATCTCGGCGGCCGCCGAGAGGGCGGCCTTGGGGGTGGTCGTCCCATCGGTCTCGATCTCGAGCGACAGACGGTCGAAGTTGGTCATCTGCCCGACACGCGTGTCGCTGACGATGAAGTTGACGCGGCGCACCGGCGTGAAGATGGCATCCACCGGGATGATCCCGATCGGCAGGTCCTCGGCGTGCTCCGCGGGTCGATAGCCGACCCCGGTCTCGACGGTCAGGTCCATCTCGATCGACCCCGCGTCGGAGTCGAGGGTGAGGAGAACGAGCTCCGGGTTCACGATCTCGACGTCGGCCGATTCGGTGATGTCGGCGGCGGTGACCGGACCGGCGCCGTGCTTCATCAGCTTCAGTGTCACGGCATGGTGCGCGAACGAGCGCAGGCGCAGCTTCTTGATGTTGAGGACGATCTGGGTGACGTCCTCCTTGACGTTGTCGATGGTGCTGAACTCGTGGAACACGCCGGCGACCTGGACGGCGGTCACCGCCGCTCCCTCGAGCGAGTTCAGAAGCACGCGCCGCAGCGCGTTGCCGAGGGTCACCCCGTAGCCGTCGGCCAGGGGGTTGACCTCGAAGGTGGAAAGGTCGCCGCGCGATTCGACCTCCTCGATCCGAGTGGTCGGCGTGGCCTCAAGTTCGATCATGAACGCGTCTGACTCCATCATCTATCGCGAGTAATACTCGACGACGAGCTGTTCGTTGAATTCGAGCGGCATCTGCTCCCGGGCGGGTTCGGCGAGCACGGAGCCGGCCATCTTGGCGGGCTCGACGCTCACCCACTCGGGGATCGATGCCGACTTCATGGTCTCCGCGGCGGTCTTGAAGATCTCGCGGCCGCGCCGCGTCTCGCGGACCTCGATCCGGTCGCCGACCTTGGTTCCGAAGCTCGGGATATCGGTTGGCCGTCCGTTGACGGTGAAATGTCGATGGTTCACGAGCTGCCGAGCCTCTGCCCGCGACCGCGCGAAGCCCATCCGGTAGACGACGTTGTCGAGCCGCATCTCGAGCAGCCGCAGCAGGTTCTCGCCGGTCATGCCCTTGTGCTGCTCGGCCTTCTGGAAGTAGTTGCGGAATTGCTTCTCCAGCACCGAATAGCTGCGGCGGACCTTCTGCTTCTCGCGCATCTGGATGCCGAACTCGCTGACCTTGCGACGACGCTGAGTGTTCATGCCGGGCGGGGTGCTGCGACGCTCGAAGGCGCACTTCTTGCTGAAGCAGCGGCTCCCTTTCAGGAAGAGCTTGAGCCCCTCGCGGCGGCAGATGCGGCAGACCGGGTCGGTGTAGCGTGCCATCTCGTCCTAGACCCTGCGCCGCTTGGGCGGGCGGCAGCCGTTGTGCGGAATCGGGGTTACGTCGGTGATGGCGGTCACCTCCAGGTCGGCCGTCTGAAGGGAGCGGATCGCCTGCTCGCGGCCGGCGCCGGGGCCCTTCACGAAGACCTCGATCTGACGCATGCCATGCTCCATGGCCCGCTTGGCGGCACCGTCGGCGGTCTGCGCTGCGGCGTAGGGCGTGCTCTTGCGCGAGCCCTTGAAGCCGACCAGTCCGGCGCTGCCCCAGCTGATCACGTTCCCGGTCGTGTCGGTGATCGTCACGATCGTGTTGTTGAAGGTCGACTGGATATGGGCATGCCCGGTCGGAACATTCTTCTTCTCGCGCTTCTTGGTGCGCGCCGCGCGCTTTCGCTCAGCCATGGATCTCCTGGTCGCCTACTTCTTGCGACGAACGCCGACCGTCTTGCGCGGACCGCGGCGCTGACGTGCGTTCGTCTTGGTGCGCTGACCGCGCACCGGGAGGTTGCGCCGATGGCGAATGCCCCGATAGGAGCCGATCTCCATCAGCCGCTTGATATTCATGCTCACCTCGCGGCGGAGGTCGCCCTCCACCTTGAAGCGCTTGTCGATCACTTCGCGGAGGCGATTGACCTCCTCTTCGGTGAGATCGCGGACCCGCGTCGCCTGCGGCACGTTGGCCGCGGACAGGATCTGCTGTGATGAGCTCGGACCGATGCCGTGGATATAGGTCAGCGACACGACGACCCGCTTTTCGCGGGGAATGTCGACGCCGGCGATGCGTGCCATCGAGTCGCGCTACCCCTGTCGCTGCTTGTGCTTGGGGATGACGCAGATGACCATCACCACGCCGGAGCGCTTGATGACCTTGCAGCGCTCGCAGCGCGGCTTAACGGAGGCAGAAACCTTCATCTCATCCTGTAGGTAATGCGACCCCGGGTGAGGTCGTACGGACTCAGCTCCACGCGGACGGTGTCGCCGGGCAGGATGCGGATGAAGTTCTGACGCAGCTTGCCGGAGATGTGGGCGAGGACCTCGTGACCATTCTCCAGCCGCACCTTGAACATCGCATTCGGCAGGGGAAGAACGACCTCTCCCTCGACCTCGATGGCATCCTTCTTCGCCAAGCGCTACGCACCCTCGATTGCTGACTAGCTAATGATCGGTTTGGGAACACACGGAAAGGTCGCCGCACGCGGCGACCACGGAAGGAGAAGTATACACGAGCCGGCGTTCCCCGCACAACGGGCCGTCGGGTTCCGCATCACGCATGGGTGAGCACCTCCGGACCGGTCTCGGTGACCGCGATCGTGTCCTCGAAATGGGCCGAAAGGCCCCCGTCGGCGGTCACCACCGTCCAGCCGTCGTCGAGCACGCTGACGTCGTCGCCGCCGAGGTTGAACATCGGCTCGATGGCGAAGCACATGCCCGCCTGCAGGCGCAACCCAGTGCCGGTACGGCCGTAATTGGGGACCTGCGGGTCCTCGTGCATGGCGGTGCCGATGCCGTGCCCGACGAAGGGCCGGACGATCCCATAGCCGTGCTGGTGAGCGACAGCCTCGATGGCTGCACCGATGTCTCCAAGGCGATTGCCCGGCACAGCCGCGGCGACCCCCGCCTCCATACCCCTTCTTGTCGCGTCGATCAGCTCGGCAGCGCGTGGCGCGACCGGCTCGATGGCGAAGGTGCGGGCCGTGTCGGCGTGCCAGCCCTGCAGGATGCAGCCGACATCAAGGCTGATCAGGTCGCCCGCCCGGACCTGCCGCTCGGCCGATGGGATGCCGTGCACCACTTCGTCATTGATCGAGGCGCAGATGGAGCCCGGAAACGGGATGATCCCCCGTGCGCCGCCATAGCCCAGGAACGAGGGCACGGCTCCAGCACCGCGAATCATTCGCTCCGCGATCGCATCGAGCTCGGCGGTCGAGATGCCGGGCCGCAGCTCGCCCTCGAGGACGCGCAGCACATCGGCCAGGATCGCCCCGGCGCGACGCATGCGGGCGATCTCCTCGGGCCGCTTGATGGTCACCATGTGACGGGGAGCCAGCACCGGCATCGGTCAGTCGCCATCCCCGCCCCCGGTCAGACCCGTGAGGATCTCGCGCGTCACCTCGGCGATCGGCTGGGTGCCGTCCACGTGCTGGACGATCCCGGCTCGCTCGTAGTACTCGAGCACCGCGAGCATCGGCATCACCTGCTTCGACAGGCGCGCCCGGACCACCTCCGGTCGATCGTCGTCGCGCTGCTGCAGTTCGGCTCCGTCGTTGTCGCAGCGCCCGGGCACGCGCGGCGGATCTCCGGCGACGTGATAGGGCGTCCCGCAGACCGGGCAGACGCGGCGGCCGGCAACACGGGCCACCAGCTCCTCGACGGGAACCTCGATCGAGATGACGCGCTCGATCCGCTCGCCCCGGGCGGCGAGAGTTGCGTCCAGCGCCTGCGCCTGGGTAACCGTGCGCGGGAAGCCATCCAGGATCGCTCCGCGCTCGGCCTCGGGCTTCTCGAGCTCGTGCATGAACATCTCGATCGTGATCTCGTCGGGGACGAGGTCGCCCTGTTCCATGTAGGCTCGCGCCCGCTCACCGAGCTGACTGCCTTCGCGCAGCGCCTGGCGAAAGAGATTCCCCGAGGCGAGATGGGCCAGTCCGAGCTTCCGGCTCAGGACGGACGCCTGGGTCCCCTTCCCGGCGCCGACGGAACCGACCAGGAGAAGAATCCGACGCCCCGAGCGTGACGCCGCCGGGCCGCGGCCCGGGTCGGTCACCTGATGAAGCCCTCGTAGTGGCGCATGAGCATCTGGGCCTCGAGCTGCTTCATCGTTTCCACCACGACGCTCACCACGATCAGGACGCTGGTACCGCCCAGCTGCAGCGCGCCGGTGCCCGGGATCGCGGCCGTCACCAGCAGTGGCAGGACGGCAAGGGACGCCAAGAAGAGAGCTCCGCCGAGCGTGATGCGGTTTGTCACCCGCGCCAGGAATTCCTCGGTCGGCTTGCCCGGTCGGATGCCCGGGATGAAGCCACCGTTCTTCCGCAGGAAGTCGGCGGTCTGGTCTGGACGGAACTGGAACGCCGTGTAGAAGTAGGTGAAGAAGACGACCAGCACGAAGTAGAGCCCGCCGTAGACGAGCGGATTGCTCTGGCTCAGGTTGCGCACGACGAACTCGGCGACGGAGCGCACCCAGTCGATCGTCGAGGCGGTGAAGTACTGGGCGATCTGCGCGGGGAAGAGCAGGATGCTGATCGCGAAGATGATCGGGATGACGCCGGCCATCGTCACCTTAAGCGGCAGGTACTGGGTCTGACCCTGGTACATGCGGCGACCGCGCACGCGGCTAGCGTACTGCACGGGGATGCGGCGCTGCCCTTCGTTGATGAAGACCACGCCCGCGATCACCACGATCGCGATCAAGATGAACGGGATGATCCGCAGCAGCCCGTCGGGACCGGTTACGATCGGCGCGGCCCGGTGCGGGAGGCGGCCCACGATCCCGGCGAAGATGATGAAGCTGATGCCGTTGCCCAGCCCGCGCTCGCTGATCAGCTCGCCGAGCCACATCAGCAGGATGGTGCCGGCGGTGAAGGAGACGAGCAGTGACAGCGTCTCGAAGCTGAAGAGCGGGTTGGCGGGAATGACGCCGTTGCTGGAGAGCAGGACCGAGAAGCCGTAGCCCTGGGCGAAGGCCATCGGGATCGTCAGCAGGCGGGTGTACTGGTTGATGCGGTTGCGGCCGTACTCGCCCTCACGGGCCAGCTCGCCGAGGCTCGGGATGACGCCCTGCATCAGCTGCATGATGATGCTGGCGTTGATGTACGGGTTGACCCCCATCCCGATGATCGAGGCGGTGGCCAGCCCACCACCCGAGAAGAGGTCGAGCAGGCCGAGCAGCTGGTTGGTGTTGAACAGGTTGGCCAGCTGGGCCTGGTTCACGTTGGGGACCGGGACGTTGGTCAAGGCCCGGAAGACGAGCAGGATCCCCAGCGTGAAGAGGATCTTGCGCCGGATATCCGGCGCGCGGAAGGCCTGGACCAGGGATTCGATCACCTAGGACTCGCTCTCCGGCTCGCCGCTCGACTCCGTCTCGGCATCGGACTCTGGTTCGGGCCCAGGTCCGGTTTCGTCAGGCGCGCCGGACTCGGGGTTGGCCTCTGACGTGCCGGCCTCGGCATCGGCCTGGGCTTTCGCCTTTCGGGCCGAATCCTTCCGGGCCGCTGCCTTCCTGGCGCGCTGGCCGGTCGGCCCGGACCCGGCCGGGATCTCGGGTGCGAAGTCGATCGGCGCCCCGTCCGGCCAGCTGATCAGCTGCGCCGTGCTGCCGGCCTCGGCGAGCTTCGCCAGGGCCGAGCGGGTGAACGCGTGGGCGTGCACCGTCACGCCGCGCGGCGCATCGCCGCCGCCGAGGATCTTGACCGGCATCGGCCGTGTCTTCTGGTCGCGCAGCAGGCGGTCGTGGCGCAGCACGTCCGGCGTGATGAGCGTGCCGGCCTCGGCATCGGTGAAGCGTCCGAGATTCAGCCCCGCGTACTCGACGCGGAACCGGTTCTTGAAGCCGTGCAGCTTGGGAGTCCGCACGTGCAGCGGAGTCTGGCCGCCCTCGAACCAGGCGGGGATCCCGCCGCCGGCGCGCGACTTCTGGCCCTTCGTGCCGCGGCCGGCGGTCTTGCCGCGCCCCGAGCCGTGACCGCGCCCCAGGCGCCGCGAGAGCTTGTGTGAACCGGCGTTCGGCTGTGGATCGTGCAGCTTCATGCAGGCGTCCCTTCGTCGGCCGACTTCGACGGCGTGGGCTCTTCGACGGTGACCAGGAACGCCACGCGGCGCAGCATCCCGCGGTTGACCGGCGTATCCGAGATCTGGACCGATTCGTGCAGCCGATGCAGGCCGAGCGCCCGGATCGTGCCGTGCGCACCGGCCTTGTGGCCGATCGTCGACTTGACCCAAGTGACGCGCAGCAGCGGTCCGCTGGCGGTCGCCTGGCGCTTAGCGGCCACGACCGCCTCCTGACGGGTAGGCCGATGCGGGACGCTCGACGTACTCGTGCGGCCGCCGGGCGGCCTCGGCGCCCCGCTTGCCGAGGAGCTTCTCGGCGGTGGTGCCGCGGCTGAGGGCGATCTCGTCGGCAGAGCGCAGCGATCGCAGTGCCTCGATGGTCGCCCGCACCACGTTGACCGGGTTGTTGCTGCCCATCGACTTCGAGAGCAGGTCCCTGATGCCGGCGGCCTCGACCACCGACCGCACCGATCCGCCGGCGATGACGCCGGTCCCCGCCGAGGCGGGACGCAGCAGGACGGTGCTGGCGCCGAAGTCGACGCTCACCATGTGCGGAATGGAGGTGCCGACCAGCGGCACCTTGATCAGGTGCTTCTTGGCGTCCTCGACGCCCTTGCGGATCGCCTCGGGCACCTCGCCGGCCTTGCCGAGCCCCGCGCCGACGATGCCGTTGCCGTCGCCGACCACCACGACCGCGCTGAAGCTGAAGCGCCGGCCACCCTTGACGACCTTTGCCACGCGGTTGATCTGGACGACCTTCTCCTCCAGGTTGAGCTTGGTTGGATCGATGCGCGCCATGGTTCCTCCGCTACAGGTCGAGGCCGCCCTCGCGGGCGCCCTCGGCGAGCGAGCGAACCCGCCCGTGATACCGATATCCACCGCGGTCCAGGACCACGGCACGCACGCCGACCGCCTTCGCTCGTTCGGCCAGGGCACGACCAACCGCTCGCGCCGGATCGACCTTGCCGGACCCGGCGACAAGCGTCGCCTCCCGGCTCGAGGCGGAGGCCAGCGTGCGGCCCACGCTGTCGTCGATCACCTGCGCATAGATGAACTTCGAGCTGCGGAAGATCGAGAGGCGCGGTCGCTGCGGACTGCCCTCGATGCGCAGCCGGATGCGTGAATGACGTTTGCGGCGCAGCGCGTCGCGTGAGCTCTTGTTGATCATGACTACTTGCCGGTCCCGACCTTGCCGGCCTTGCCCGCCTTGCGCAGGATCTGCTCGCCCGCGTAGCGGATACCCTTGCCCTTGTACGGCTCGGGCTTGCGGCGCGAGCGGATGTACGCGGCGATCTGTCCGACCAGCTCCTTGTCGGCTCCCACCACAGCCAGGCGAGTCGGGGTCTCGACCTGGAAGCTGACTCCCTCGGGCGGATCCACTTCGACGGGATGGGAGTAGCCGAGCGCCAGCACCAGCTTGGTGCCCTGCATCTGAGCGCGATATCCGACGCCGCTGATCTCGAGCGCCTTCGTAAACCCGGTCGTCACTCCGACCACCATGTTGTTGACCAGGGTCCGGGTCAGGCCGTGCAGCGCCCGATGGCGCGGCTCGTCGCTCGGCCGCACCACGCGCAGCTCACCGTCGCCACGCTCCACCACCATCTCCGGATGGAGATCGCGCGCCAGCGTTCCGAGCGGGCCGCGCACGGTGATGGTGGATCCAGCCTGGGTCACCTCCACGCCCGATGGGAGCGGGATCGGCATGCGACCGATGCGTGACATCGCGTGTGCTCCTTACCAGACGTAACAGAGGACCTCGCCGCCGAGATTCAGCTTCCGGGCGCTCTGCCCGGTCATGATCCCGTGGGAGGTGGATAGGATGGCCGTGCCGAGCCCGCCCAGGACGCGCGGGATCTCGGTCTTGCGGGCGTACACGCGCAGTCCCGGCTTGCTGATGCGCTTCAGGCCGCTCACCACCGGTGTGCGCCCCTCGACGTACTTGAGCTGGATGCTGAGCAGCTCCTGCACGCCATCCTGGCTCGTCGCGTATGACTCGATGAACCCCTCCTCGACCAGGATCCGCGCGATATCGCGCTTGATGCGTGACGAGGGGAGGGTCAGCTCGCGATGCCGCGCCAGGCTCGCATTGCGAATCCTGGTCAGCATGTCAGCGATCGGGTCAGTCACATTCATGATTGGTTCTTTGTCCTACCAGCTCGACTTGGTCACGCCGGGCAGCTGCCCCTCGAGGGCGCGCTCCCGGAAGCAGATGCGGCACAGCGCGAAGCGCCGCATGTAGCCGCGCGGCCGTCCGCACACCGCGCACCGGTTGTGTTGCTGGACCGGGAAGCGCGGCTTGCGCAGCGATTTCGCGATCATCGATTTCTTGGCCACTGACGATTCCTCTGCTAACTGGCCTGGAACGGCATGCCGAGGAGCTGCAGGAGCTTGAGCCCCTCCTCATCCGTCTTGGCGGTGGTGACGATGCTGATCTCCATGCCCCGCAGGCGATCGATCTTGTCGTAGTCGATCTCGGGGTAGACGAGCTGCTCACGCAGCCCGAGGCTGAAGTTGCCGCGCCCGTCAAACGAGCTGCGGCTGATCCCGCGGAAGTCGCGGATGCGAGGGAGCGCCAGGCGCATGGTCCGCTCCAGGAAGTCGTACATCCGCTGCCCGCGCAGGGTGACCTTGGCGCCGATCGGCATGCCTGTGCGCAACCGAAACTGGGCGATGGAGCGCTTGGCCTTCGTCACGATCGGCTTCTGGCCGGTGATCTGGGTCAGGTCGCCGACGGCCGCGTCGAGCGCCTTGGCGTTCTGGATCGCCTCGCCCAGGCCGATGTTCACGATCACCTTTTCCAGGCGCGGAATCTGCAGTGGGTTGGCGTATCCGAACTCCCGCCGCATCGCCGGTGCCACCTCGTCGAGGTAACGGCGGCGCAGGCCGCCGGGCGGCGCCTCGGCGACCCTGGGGGCCTCTGGGGCCTCGGGCGCCTTGCGCCGGAATTGACGAGCCGGCTTCTCCGCGGCCTTGGGCTTGCTCGGCTCGTCGCTCACTTGGCCACCTCCATCTGCTCGCCGCAGTGCTTGCAGACGCGCACCCGGTGCGAGCCGTCCTCGAGCATCTGGTGGGTGATGCGGGTCGGCTTGTCGCAGCGCGGGCAGACAACCTGCACGTTGCTCAGGTGCAGCGGCACGGGGAGGTCGAGGATGCCGGCCTGCTGCGTGCGCGAACGCGGCCGCTGATGCCGCTTGGCCATGTTCAGGCCCGGCACAACTACGCCGAGGCCGCGCTTGGTGCGCTCGATGCGTTCGACCACGCCTCGCTTGCCCCGATCCTTGCCGGCGAGCACCAGGACCGTGTCGCCCTTGCGAATGTTCATCTCACAGCACTTCCGGGGCGAGCGATACGATCTTCATGTAGTTGCGCTCGCGCAGTTCGCGGGCGACCGGTCCGAAGATGCGCGTCCCGCGTGGGCTGCCCTGCGGCGTGATCAGGACCGCCGCGTTCTCGTCGAAGCGGATGTGGCTGCCATCCGGGCGGCCGTACTCCTTGGCGGTGCGCACGATCACGGCGCGCACGACCTCGCCCTTCTTGACGCCCGTGTTCGGTAGCGCCTGCTTGACGCTGGCCACGATGACGTCGCCGACCTCGGCGGTGTCGCTGCTCGAGCGACCGATGACGGTGATGCACATCAGCTCGCGGGCGCCGCTGTTATCGGCCACGCGCAGCCTGGTGTACTGGCGAATCATGCGGTGTCGACCATCCCTTCGCCGGAGCCGCGGGCGACGACCTCGACCACCCGCCAGCGCTTTTCGCGCGAGAGCGGGCGGCTCTCCTCGATCCGCACGGTGTCGCCGACGTGCGCCGAGTTCTCCTCGTCGTGCGCCTTGAACTTGCTCGAGAGGCGCACCACGCGCTTATAGATCGGGTGCCGGCGCAGCCGCTCGACGCTCACGACGACCGTCTTGTCCATCTTGTCAGAGATGACGCGGCCAACCTTGGTGCGACGCTTGCCTGCCATCAGCTGGCCTTCTCGACGTCGGCGGCGTCGTCCGCCGCGTGCTGTCGTTCAGTCATCACGGTCAGGATGCGGGCGATCCGCTTGCGAGTCGCCGGCAGGCGGCTGTAGTTCTTCTCCTGGCGCGTGGCGAGGTCGAAGCGGATCTTCCAGAGCTCCTGCTTGGCATCGACCAGGGCGCTCTCAAGATCGAGGTCCGACAGCCCCCGGATCTCGTTGATATCCATGCTCACACGGCCTCCTTGGCCACGAATCGGGTCTGGATCGGCAGCTTGTGGCTCGCCAGGCGCATTGCCTCGCGAGCGATCTCCTCAGGCACGCCCGACATCTCGAACATGACCCGGCCCGGCTTCACCACCGCGACCCAGTGGTCGGGGGCGCCCTTGCCCGATCCCATCCGCACCTCGGCCGGCTTCTTGGTGACCGGCTTGTCCGGGAAGACGCGGATCCAGATTCGACCGCCGCGCTTGATGTGGTGGGTCATGGCGCGCCGCGCGGCCTCGATCTGGCGGCTGGTCAGCCAGCAGACCTCCTCGGCCATCAGCCCGTACTCGCCGAAGCTCACGACGGTGCCGCCCTTCGCCATCCCGCGGCGACGGCCGCGCTGGACCTTGCGGTGGGTAACCCGCTTGGGAAGCAGCATCGCTCAGGCCTCCTCGCCGGCGGCGGCGACCGAAGCGTCGACTGCGGCGGTCGCCGCGGTGGTGGCAGTTCGCGTGCGCGCCCGGGTCGGGCGCTGACGCGGCTCGCGCGGCTCGGTGCGGGCCGAACCAGGCCGCTCACCCAGCTGATCGCCGCGGTAGACCCATACCTTGACGCCGATGCGGCCATATGTGGTTCGGGCGTGGACGACCCCGTAGCTGATGTCGGCGCGCAGCGTCCCCAGCGGGATGCGACCCTCCTTGTCCCACTCGGTGCGGCTCATCTCCGCGCCGCCCAGCCGGCCCGAGACCTGGATCTTCACGCCCTTTGCGCCGGCCTTGATGGTGCGCTGCACGGTCTGCTTGACCGCCTTGCGAAAGGCGATGCGCCGCTCGAGCTGCCCGGCCACGTTCTGGGCCACCAGGACCGCGTCGAGCTCGGGCTGCAGGATCTCCTTGATCTCGAGCTTGACCTTCTTGTCGGTCAGCTTGCCGACCGAGCTGCGCAGCAGCTCGACATTCTGGCCGCCCTTGCCGATGACGATCCCCGGCTTGGCCGAGTGCACGGTCACCGTGACGTGGTTGATGCCTCGTTCGATCTCGACCTGGCTGACGCTGGCGTTCGCGAGCTGCTTGCTCACCAGGGCACGGATCTTCATGTCCTCCTGGAGCAGCGTCGCGTAGTCCCTGTCGGCGTACCACTTCGCCAGCCAGGGCTTGTTGATCCCTATCCGGAAGCCGTAAGGGTGGACCTTGTGTCCCATCAGGACTCCTCTCCGTCCGCCACGGCGACGGTGATGTGGCTGGTTCGCTTCAGGATGCTGAAGGTCCTTCCCTGCGCCCGCGGTCGGAAGCGCTTGAGGGTCGGCCCCTCGTCGGCGGTGGCGCTGAGCACACGCAGCTCATCGGCCGACAGGTTGAAGTTGTTCTCGGCATTGGCGGTCGCGCTCTTCAGCACCTTGGCGACGTCCCGGGCGGCGGCATTCGGGAGAAAGCGCAGGATGGCGGCAGCCTCCTCGACCGGCTTGCCGGTGATCAGCTCGGTCACCAGGCGCACCTTGCGCGGGCTGATGCGGATGTACTTGGCGGTGGCGACGACGCGCATCTGCAATGTCCTACTTCAATGCCGTGGATCGGTCGGTGGCCTTGCCGTGACCTCGGTAGTGGCGAGTCGGCGCGAACTCGCCGAGTCGATGGCCGACCATGTTCTCGGTGACGAAGACAGGGACGTGCCGCCTGCCGTCGTGCACGGCGATGGTGTGCCCAATCATCGACGGGAAGATCACGCTCGGGCGCGACCAGGTCTTCAGCACCTTGCGCTCGTTGTGCTTGTTCATCTCCTCGATGCGGCCGAGCAGGCGCGCATCGACGAACGGTCCCTTCTTGACGGAACGACTCATCCTGCCCTCCTACCCTCGTCCATACCGGCGGCGGACGATCATTTTGCCAGTCGTCTTGTTCTTCCGGGTGCGCAGCCCCATGGCCGGCTTGCCCCATGGCGTCTTGGGCGGCATGCCGGTCGGTGACTTGCCCTCGCCGCCGCCGTGAGGATGGTCGCGCGGGTTCATGACCACGCCGCGGACCTCCGGTCGCCGACCCATGTGCCGGCTCCGGCCGGCCTTGCCGATGTTCTGGTTCTCATGGTCGAGGTTGCTCACCTGCCCGACCGTGGCCATGCAGCTGGCGCGCACGCGACGAACCTCGCCGGAGGGGAGCCGGATGGTCGCCATCTCGCCCTCCTTGGCGAGCAGCTGCGCTGCGCCGCCGGCGCTGCGCACGATCTGGCCGCCGCGACCGGCAATCATCTCGACGTTGTGGATCTGGGTGCCGAGCGGCATCCGGGCCAACGGGAGCGCATTGCCAACGCGAGCCTCCGCATCGTTGCCGGAGATGACGACGTCGCCGACTCCGAGCCCGTGCGGCAGCAGCATGTAGCGCTTCTCGCCATCGGCGTAGTGCAGGAGGCCGATCCGCGCTGAGCGGTTGGGGTCGTATTCGACGGTCGCGATGGTCGCCGGCACGCCGAACTTGTCGCGCTTCCAGTCGATCACCCGGTAGAGCCGCTTGTGGCCCGCACCCTGGTGGCGGACCGTCAGCTTGCCCTGGCTGTTGCGCCCGGCCCTGCGCACGAGGCGCTCGGTGAGCGGCTTGTGCGGCTGATCGACCGTGATCTCGTCGAAGGTCGACCGGGTCATCTGCCGCATCCCGGGGCTGGTCGGTCGGTACTTGCGAAGTGGCATCGTTACACCGCCTCGAAGAGTTCGATCTTCTGGCCGGCAGCGATCGTCACGACCGCCTTGCGCCAGCCGGGCACGGTGCCCAGGTTCCGACGGCCGCGGCGCTTCTGCTTCGGCTTGACCCACATCACGCGCACGCCGATGACGGTCACCTTGAACTCGGCCTCGACGGCGTCCTTGATCTGGAACTTGTTGGAGTCGCGGCCGACCGCGAAGGTGTAGTTGTTGAGCTCGGTCTGGGCGACGCTCTTCTCGCTGATGACCGGCCGGATGAGGACGTCGTGGTAGCTCCTGCCGCTCACGCGTACACCTCCTGGGCTCGTGCCAGCGCGTCGCGCGTGAAGATGATCGTATCGGCCTCGAGCAGGTCGACCACGTTAAGGCTGTCGGCCAGCAGGATGCGCACCTCGCGCAGATTGCGGCACGAGCGCTCGACAATCGGATCGCGGGTCGGGAGCACCACCAGCACCTTGCCCTCGGTCTTCCAGGCCGCGAGCCGCCCGGCAAAGGCCTTGGTGCCGATCTCCTCCAGCCCGAAGCCCTCGACCACGCGCAGCGCGCCATCGGCCGCCTTGCCGGTGAGGACCCCCTGCAGCGCGGCGCGGCGCATCTTGGCGGGCATGCGCTGCTGGTAGCCGCGAGGGTGCGGCCCGAAGACCACGCCGCCGCCCTTCCAATGAGGGGCGCTGCGGGTCCCCTGCCGCGCTCGGCCGGTCCCCTTCTGGCGCCAGGGCTTCTTCCCGCCGCCGCGGACCTGGCCGCGGGTCAGGGTATCGGCGGTCCCGAGATGCTGGCCGGCCAGCTGGCGCACCACCGCCTGGTGGATGAGCGCCTCATTGACCTGGGCATCGAAGAGCGACGGCGCGAGGTCGACCGTGCCGGCCGCCTTGCCGCCGACCGTGAGGACGGGTGTGTTCTGCATCGTCACTTCGCCTTCTGGACGAGCAGCACGGCGTTGCGAGCGCCGGGAACGGCGCCCTTGACCAGGATCAGGTTCCGCTCCGCATCGACCTTGATGACCGTCATCTTCTTGACGGTCACCTGGTCGTCGCCCATGTGCCCGCCCATCCGCGTCCCGCGGAAGACCCGCCCGGGCGTCGTGCCGGCACCGATCGATCCGGGCTGACGGATGTTGGTCGAGCCGTGCGTCTTGGGGCCGCGCTTGAAGTGATGCCGCGCGATCGTGCCGGTGAATCCGTGGCCCTTGCTCACGCCGGTGACGTCGACCAGGTCTCCGGGTGCGAAGAGGCTGACGTCGAGCTGCTGGCCGGCCTCGTACTCCTCGGTCGAGGCGACCCGCACCTCGCGGACGTGCCGCGGGCGCTGCAGCTCCTTGGCCAGCTCCTTGAACTGGCCGGCCACCGGCTTGGTCTGCCGCTTGGCCGAACCAGCGCCGAGCTGGAGCGCGGCATAGCCGTCCCGCTCCGTGGTGCGGAGCCGCGTGATGCTGTTGGGCGTCGCCTCGATGACGCTCACCGGCACGACGCTTCCGTCGTCGCCGAAGATCCTCGTCATCCCGAGCTTGCGCCCGATCAATCCTGCCGGCACTGCTTCTTCTCGTTCCCCGACTACATCTTGATTTCGATGTCGACGCCTGCAGCCAGGCTCAGGCGCATCAGCGCATCCACGGTCTTGGTCGACGGGTCGATGATGTCGATCAGCCGCTTGTGAGTCCGGATCTCGAACTGCTCCCTGCCATCCTTGTGCACGAACGGCCCGCGGATGACGGTGTACTTCTCGATCCGGGTCGGAAGCGGCACCGGCCCCGCGATGGCGGCGCCGGTCCGCTGGGCCGTCTCCACGATCTGCTCGGCCGACTGATCGAGCAGCTTGTGGTCGTATGCCTTCAGCCGAATCCGGATGCGCTGCTTGGCCATCGTCGAATCAGCCCAGCAGCTCGGTGATCACACCGGCGCCGACGGTGTGCCCGCCTTCGCGGATGGCGAAGCGCTGGCCCTGCTCGATGGCGATCGGCGTGATCAGCTCGACGTCGATGTTCACGTTGTCGCCTGGCATGATCATCTCCACGCCAGGCGGCATCGCGATGGCACCGGTCACATCGGTCGTGCGCAGGTAGAACTGCGGACGGTAGCCGGCGTAGAACGGCGTGTGGCGGCCGCCCTCCTCCTTGGTGAGGACCAGCACCTCGGCCTTGAACTTGGTTCCAGGCTTGACGCTGTTGGGCTTGGCCATCACCTGGCCGCGCTCGAGCTCCTCGCGCTCGATGCCTCGCAGCAGGAGTCCGACGTTGTCGCCCGCCTGTCCCTCATCGAGGGTCTTCTTGAACATCTCGACACCGGTCACCACCAGCTGGCGGCTCTTGGCATGGATCCCGACCAGCTCCACGGTGTCGCTGGTGTGGACCACGCCGCGCTCGATCCGCCCGGTCGCCACGGTGCCGCGGCCCTTGATGCCGAAGACGTCCTCGATCGGCATCAGGAAGGGCTTGTCGACCTCGCGGACCGGAGTCGGGATGTAGTTGTCGACCGCGTCCATCAGCTCCTTGATGCATGCGTACTCCGCCGCATCCTGGTCGGTCGAAGTCGACTCCAGGGCCTTCAGCGCCGAACCACGGATGACCGGGATGTCGTCGCCGGGGAAGTCGTACTTGCTGAGGAGCTCCCTGACCTCCATCTCGACCAGGTCGATCAGCATCTCGTCGTCGACCATGTCGATCTTGTTGAGGAAGACCACCATCGAGGGCACTTCAACCTGCTTCGCCAGCAGGATGTGCTCGCGGGTCTGGGGCATCGGCCCGTCGGCGGCGGACACGACCAGGATCGCGCCGTCCATCTGGGCGGCGCCGGTGATCATGTTCTTGATGTAGTCCGCGTGGCCCGGGCAGTCGACGTGCGCGTAGTGGCGCGCCGCGGTCTGGTACTCCACGTGGCTGATGGCGATCGTGATGCCGCGCTGTCGCTCTTCCGGAGCGTTGTCGATCGAGTCGAAGGCGCGGAAGTCGGCGCCGCCCTGCATGGCGAGGTACTTGGTGATCGCCGCCGTGAGGGTCGTCTTGCCGTGGTCCACGTGACCGATGGTGCCGACGTTGACGTGCGGCTTGGTACGGTCGAACTTCTTCTTTGCCATGGTGTGTCCTTCGTCGCTCCTTTAGCTCTTGGACTTCGCGATCAGCTCGTTTGCCAGGTTGGCGGGTACTTCGGAATAGCGGGAGAACTCCATCGAATACGTGGCACGACCCTGGGTCATGCTCCGCAGCTCGGTGGCGTAGCCGAACATCTCGGCCAGCGGAACATGGGCGCGGATCACGCGCGAGCTGCCTCGCTCATCGATCCCGTCCATGTGTCCGCGCTTGCTGTTGAGGTTGCCGATGACATCCCCCATGTACTCCTCGGGGGCAACCACCTCGACCTTCATCACCGGCTCCAGGATCGCCGGCTCGGCCCTGGCGACGCCATCCTTGGCGGCCATCGAGCCGGCGATCTTGAACGCCATCTCGGACGAGTCGACCTCGTGGAACGACCCGTCGATCAGGGTGGCCTTCAGGTCGATCACCGGAAAGCCGGCGATCACACCGCCGAGCAATGCCTCGCGCACGCCCTGCTCGATCGGCTTGAAGAATTCGCGCGGCACCGAGCCGCCGACGATCTTGGACTCGAATTCGACGCCGGAGCCACGCGGGAGCGGCTCCATCGTCAGCACCGCATGCCCGTACTGGCCCTTGCCGCCGGTCTGGCGCACGAAGCGACCCTCGGCCTTGACGGCCTTGCGGATCGTCTCGCGGTAGCTGACCTGCGGCCGGCCGACGTTGGCCTGCACCTTGAACTCGCGCAGCATCCGGTCAACGATCACCTCCAGGTGCAGCTCACCCATGCCGGCAATGCGCGTCTGGCCGGACTCTTCGTCGCTGCTCACACGGAAGGTCGGATCCTCCTCGCCGAGGCGCTGCAGGGCGATCGACATCTTGTCCTGGTCGGCCTTCGTCTTTGGCTCGACCGCCAGCTCGATCACCGGCTCGGGGAAGGTGATGTTCTCGAGGATGATCGGCTTCGCCTCATCGCTCAGCGTGTCACCGGTGAAGGTGACCTTGAGCCCCACGGCCGCCGCGATGTCACCGGCGCTGACCGAGTCGATCTCCTCGCGGTGGTTGGCATGCAGCTCGATCAGGCGCCCGATGCGCTCCTTCTCGCCCTTGGTCGCGTTGTAGACGTACGAGCCGGTCTTCAACGTCCCCGAGTAGACGCGGAAGAAGGCCAGCTTGCCGACGAACGGGTCGGCCGCGATCTTGAAGGCGAGCGCGGCGAACGGCTCCGCCGGGTCGGCGTGTCGCGTCACCTGCTCGCCGTTGCGCGGGTCGATGCCGATCACCGCCGCCACGTCGAGCGGCGATGGGAGGTACTCCATCACCGCGTCGAGCATCGGCTGCACGCCCTTGTTCTTCAGGGCCGAGCCGCACAGCACGGGAATGATCTTGGATGCGAGGGTGCCGGCCCGGAGGGCTCGGCGCAGCGAGGCGGCGTCGACCTCCTGCCCCTCCAGGAAGCGATGCGCGATGTCGTCGTCGAGGTCGGCGACCGCCTCCACCAGCTTGTCGCGCCAGCTCGTTGCCTGCTCCATCAGCTCGGCCGGGATCTCCCCCACCTCGACCAGGTCGCCCAGGTCGCTGCCGTAGGTGATCGCCTGCATCTCGAGCAGGTCGATGACACCGCGGAAGTCGCCCTCGGTCCCGATCGGCAGCTGCACCGGCACCGCGACCGCGCCGAGGCGCTCGCGGATCATGTCGACCACCCGCCAGAAGTCGGCGCCGGTGCGATCAAGCTTATTGACGAAGCAGAAGCGCGGCACGGCGTAGCGATCGGCCTGGCGCCAGACCGTCTCCGATTGCGGCTCGACGCCCGCCACGCCATCGAAGACGACCACCGCGCCGTCGAGCACACGAAGGCTGCGTTCGACCTCGACCGTAAAATCCACGTGGCCGGGCGTGTCGATCAAGTTGATGCGATGATCCTTCCAGAAGCAGGTCGTGGCAGCCGCCGTGATGGTGATCCCCCGCTCCTGCTCCTGCTCCATCCAGTCCATCGTCGCGGCGCCTTCGTGCACCTCGCCGATCTTGTAGATCTTCTTGGTGTAGAAGAGGATCCGCTCAGAGACAGTCGTCTTGCCGGCGTCGATGTGCGCGATGATCCCGATGTTGCGGGTCTTCTCCAGGGAATATGCCTGCGCCATCATCGGCCTACCACTTGAAGTGGCTGAAGGCCTTGTTGGCCTCGGCCATCCGATGCGTATCCTCGCGGCGCTTCACGGCTGCACCGATCCCGTTCGAGGCATCGATGAACTCGGCCGCGAGCTTCTCGCCCATGCTGCGCCCGTTGCGCTTGCGCGCGGAGTCGATCAGCCAGCGCATGCCGAGGCTGATGCGCCGATCCGCCCGAACCTCGACCGGGATCTGGTACGTGGAGCCGCCGACGCGCTTGGGCTTGACCTCGATCAGGGGCATCGCGTTGCGCAGGGCGAGTTCCATCACCTCGACCCCGGTGTGGCCCGC
This sequence comes from Candidatus Limnocylindria bacterium, assembly GCA_038322875.1. GTDB lineage: Bacteria > Chloroflexota > Limnocylindria > QHBO01 > QHBO01 > CF-167. Next base: position 22,419 of record JBBQGI010000011.1, read on the forward strand.
CTGCTTCTCGCAGCGCGCCAGCGCGTCCGCCAGGATTCGGGCCGCGAGCTGGCGCTTGCCGCCGTGCATCAGCTTGTTCGTGAACTGGTCGAGGGTGAGCGCGGTCCCGACCAGCAGCTCCTGGTACTTCGTCTTGCGCGCGATGGTGGGACGACGAGGCATGGGAGGCTAGACCTTGCCCGGCGACTTCGCGCCGTACTTGGAGCGGCTCTGCTTGCGGTCGCGGACACCCGCGGCGTCGAGCGTTCCCCGCACGATGTGGTACTTAACGGCCGGCAGGTCCTTGACACGGCCGCCGCGGACGAGGACCACGGAGTGCTCCTGCAGGTTGTGGCCGACGCCCGGAATGTAGGCGGTCACTTCCATGCCATTGGTCAGGCGCACGCGCGCGACCTTCCGCAGGGCGGAATTCGGCTTCTTGGGGGTGCGGGTCATCACCTGCAGGCAGACGCCGCGGCGTTGCGGAGCTCCTCGCCCCTCGGACGCGGTCTGCTTGAGGGTGTTGAAGGTGCGGCGCAGCGCGGGCGCCTTCACCTTGTGTCCGGCCGGCTTGCGGCCCTTGCGGACCAGCTGGCTGATCGTCGGCAAGTGAAAACCTCGTCGTCAAGATGATTGATCCCGCGTCGCCCGCGAGCCACGGCGACCCAGATCGGAGGGCCGATACTCGAGGGGTGGGCGGTGCCCGGCGGGGCACACATGAAGGCGCCCCGCGAGCGGGACACCGAAGCGCGAGTATAGGGTCGCCGCCGCACGAGTGTCAAACGAGAGATCCGGCTGCGCGGGCGCCGAAACCGGCGCCCGTCAGCCCTCGTCGACGGTCGCCGCCTCGGCCTCCACCGCCACCAGCTCGGGCTCGTTGGCCGAGACGCCGTCGGGCGGCCCGGCGTCATCGGTCGGCCCGTCGCCATCGCCCTGCCCGTCGCCATCGGCCTCATCCTCGCCGGTGAGGAAGGTCATCGCCGCCTCGCGCTCGCGGAGCGACTCGGCCTCCTCCGGCGAGAGCTCGCGTGCCTTCGCCGCAGCCGCCGCCCGCGATTCAGCACCGGTGCCAGCGGGGATCAGCTTGCCGATGATGACGTTCTCCTTGAGACCCAGCAGGTGGTCCTTGGAGCCGTTGATGGCCGCCTCGGTGAGCACCCGCGTCGTCTCCTGGAACGAGGCCGC
>JBBQGI010000012.1:0-22414 GCA_038322875.1 Candidatus Limnocylindria bacterium
CAGCTCGGCAACCTGACCGGCGCCATCTTCGACCAGGCACAGGAGATCGCCGGGGCGACGCTCGCCACGCTCGGCGCGCTGTTTCTGATCCTGATCCTGTCGCTCTACATGCTGATCGACCGCGAGAAACTGCTGGCCAGGCTGAATCGGGCGGTGCCGCGGCAGTACTCAGACGAGATGCAGATCCTGGAGAGCAGCGTGGCGCGAGCCTTTGGCGGCTTCCTCCGCGCGCAGCTGGTGCTGGCGGTCATCCAGGCGCTGCTGGTGGCGATCGTGGGCACGATCTTCGGGATCAAGTATCTCTTCCTGGTGGGCACCCTGTCGGCGCTCGCCATGATCATCCCCTTCTTCGGCCCGCCACTGGCGCTGATCCCGCCGATCGTGGCGGCCTGGATCTACACCCCGAACACGTTCATCTTCGCGACGGTGATCCTGATAGCGGTCCAGACCGTGCTCGTCAACTGGCTGCAGCCCCGCCTCATGCGCGGCGCGCTCGGCATGCACCCGATTCTCGTGCTGGTCGGCCTGCTCGTCGGCGCCCAGGTGGCCGGCGTCTGGGGCGCGCTCTTCGGGATCCCGGTCATCGCCGTTTTGAACGTCTTCCTCAACCTGCTGCTGTGGCACGAGCTGCCGAACGCTGCCCTGCCCGAGGGTGAGCGGCTCACCGATGTCGGCGAGGGGACGATGGTCAAGGTCGCCAAGGAGCAGGTCTCCGACGAGACGCACCCCCACATCCATGTCCATCGCACCCTCCGCGCAGACGGCGAGGAGGAGGTGTCGATGACGGTGGACGACGAGCCCTAGAGCTCGCGCAGGGCCAAGTGACGCCGTCCGTCGGACGTACGAGCCTCGTCCACGGCGACGCCAAAGACTCGCCGCACCAGGTCGGGGCTGAGCACGTCGCCCGGGGGCCCGTCGGCGACCACCCGCCCCCCGTCCAGCACCGCGATCCGCGGGGCGAAGGCGGCGGCCAGGTTCAGGTCGTGCAGGACGGTGAGCACGGTCATGCCGCGCTGCTCCCGCAAACGGCGGATCGCGGAGAGGAGGGCCACCTGGTGGGCGAGGTCCAGGTGCAGGGTTGGCTCGTCGAGCAGGAGCAGATCCGGCTCCTGTGCCAGCGCCATGGCGACCAGCAGCCGCTGGCGCTCCCCGCCGGAGAGCTCCTCCGCCGGGCGATCCGCCAGGTCGGTCGCATCGGCGTCGATGAGGGCCTGCGCGACGGCGCGGTCGTCTTCCGCGGTCGATGCGAAGAGGCGCCGCGCATGCGGGGCGCGTCCCATCGCCACCAGCTCGGCAACGCGGAAGCCGGCCGGCAGGTCGAGCTGCTGCGGCAGCACCGCGACCCTCCGCGCCAGCGCGTCCCGGCGCCATGTCCCGATCTCGCGGCCGTCGAAGCTGACGCTCCCTCCCTCGGGCGCAAGGGTGCCCGCGAAGACGCGCAGCAGCGTCGTCTTGCCGCTGCCGTTGGTGCCGAGCAGGGCCACCAGCTCTCCGCGCGCCAAGCCCAGATCGACCCCGCGTAGAACCTCGCGCCGGCCCCCTCGGAGGAGCGGGTAGCCGACGACCAGGCCGCGCGCCGCAATGAGCGACTCGGTGGCGACGGGGGCAGTCATGCGCTCGCGGCGCTCCCCAGCTCGCGCGAGCGGCGCAGCAGCCAGATGAAGAAGGGCGCCCCGATCAGCGCGGTCACGATCCCGACCGGGATGCCGCCCGCCAGCCTGGCCCCGAGATCGGCCAGGGCGAGGAGCGCGGCGCCGTACAGGACGCTGGCCGGCAGCAGCAGCCGATGATCCGGTCCGGTGGCCAGGCGCAAGAGGTGCGGTACCACCAGGCCGACGAAGCCGATCGTGCCGCAGATCGCCACCGAGGCGGACGTGGCGAGGGTCGCCAGCATCGTCAGCCGCAGCTTCTCGCGCTCGACGTCGACGCCCAGGTGAGCGGCCTGGGCGTCGCCCAGCAGCAGGACGTTGAGTCGCCGCCAGCGGACGAGGAGAAGCGCGAAGCTCACCGACAGCAACGGCGCCGCGAAGGCGAGGCTTGCCCATTTCGCACCGGCCAACGAGCCCATCAACCACATGAAGATGGCGCCGAGCGCACGTCCGGAGAGGAACATCAGGAGCGCCACACCGGCCGCCAGGACCGACGACACCGCATACCCGGTCAGGAGCAGCGTGACGACCGGCACGCGACCGTTGGCGCGCGAGACGGCATAGACCAGCAGCACCGTGCCGATCCCGCCGGCGAAGGCGAAGAGCTGCACGACCCCGAGCCCCAGCCAGGCACTCCCCGCGCCGATCGCCAGGGCCGGCAGGATCAGCGGGGCGAGGATCCCAATGATCGCCCCCAGCGAGGCGCCCGCTGCCGTGCCGATGATGTAGGGGTCGGCCATGGGGTTCCGCAGCAGGGCCTGGAATACCGTGCCGGCCATGGCGAGGCCGCCACCGGCCAACATCGCGGTCAGCACCCGCGGCAGGCGCAGCTCGAAGACGATCGTCTCGGCGGTCGGCGACCACGTCTGAGGCAGGGGCAGCGCCAGAAGGCGGCGTCCGAGGATCGCCACAGTGTCGCCGATCCCCACCCCCACGCTGCCGATCGCCACCGCCGCCAGCAACGCCACCACCACGAGCACCACCCCGCCGCCGAGCACGACCCCCGTCCGCGTCAACGATGGGCGTGCGACGAAGCGAGGAGTGACGGTCGCGGCGGCGCGCATCGGTCAGGTCGGCTGGCCGAACAGCTCTGGGTGGATGGCACGCGCCAACGCCTCCAGGCCGTCGATGATGCGGGGCCCGGGGCGCGTGATCACCGGATCCTCGGCCATCACCACGATACGACCGTCGGCCACCGCGGTCATCCCTTCCCAGCCGGAGCGGGCGGCGACGCCGTCGGGCGTGATGGTCGGGTCATAGGCGGCGTCGCCGAGCAGGATCAGCTGCGGGTCCGCCGCGACGAGCGCTTCGAGCTGGATCGACGTCGACAGCGGATCGCCGAGGATCGAGTCGCCCCCCGCGATTTCGATCAGCGAAGCCAGGAACGAGTCGGCGCCGGCGGTGTAGATGGTCCCCTCGAAGACGCCAACCTCATAGAAGGTACGCGGCCGATCTGCCGATGCTACTGCCTCGGACACCGTCTGCGCTCGCGTCCGCATGCTCGACAGCAATGCCGCGGCCTGGCTGGGAGCGGCAATTGCCCGGCCCACGAGCTCGATGTCGTGGTAGAGGCCTTCGAGCGTGGGCGGATAGAGGACCAGCACCGGGTAGCCAAGCTCGATGAGCCGGTCGATCGCAGCCTGGGCGGTCAGGCCATTGCCAGCCGCCAGCACCAGCTGTGGATCGGCAGCGACCACCTTCTCGAAGTCGATCTGGGTGCCGACCACCACCTTGGCGATCGCGCTCACCTCGGCGGGGTAATCGTCGAAATCGGTGACACCAACCAATCGGTCGCAGGCGCCCAGGGCGCAGACGATCTCGGTGTTCGACGGGGCCAGGCTGACGATGCGCTGGGGCGCCGCGGGAATCGAGACGGTGCGGCCGACGTCATCGTCGAGTGAGAGGGGGTACACCGATGGCGCAGCGCTGGGGCTGGCGCTGGCAATCGGCTGGTCGCTCGTCGATGGGCTGGCAGCCGGCGCGCAGGCAGCCAGGACCACGGCGAGGAGAAGAAGAAGGAGTGGGAGCCGAGGACGAGGAGTCATGCTGATGCCGTTCCCTTTCACACGAGGGTCCTGGACATCGCGAACGGGCTGGCGACCTGACTCCCATCCTCGCGCGGCCGATTCGGCGGCGCGGGGCCGGATACAGTAGCGGGACTGTGCCGGCATCTCACCGGCTTCTCCATTGACCCGTGGTCCTTGCGGCCACGGCACCCGACGCGGTCTTCAGTTGGTAACGATCCGATGCTAGCAGAAGGCCCGCCGGCGACGATGCTGCGGCGGGCCTCGAATCCGAACGGAGCGGCGGGTCTAAACGGGCACGCCTGCCTCGCTGCGCCCGTAGAGCGGGGTCTGCCTCGCGGCATCGGAGAGCATCGGATCGAGCATCTTCTGCACCGCCAGCGTGTGCGAGCAGCCCCCGGCGGACTCGAAGAGATGGCAGTCGCAGTGCCACAGATCGGCGTCGAGCGAGACGGTGTGGGTCCCGTTGTCACCGGAGAAGCTGGCCGTCAGGCCCTCGATCTTCACCCGGTCAGGCTCGTGCGCGTAGCGCATCGCCTTCTCGACCTTGCCGATCATGCTCGAGTGCACCGTTGCGTACCCTCCCGGCGCCGGCACCCGGCGCCGCTACCGTCGGCGCCCGTCAGTCCGTCGACCGAGCGAGCCGCTGCTTCAACATTGCCAAGAGTGTAACCGGGGTCGGATCGGTCTGGTAGAGAATCGCGAGATAGACGCTCACCAGGTCGCCGAATGCGATGCCGGAGAGCGCGCGGGCCAATGGTGAGGGCCCTTCGGCCCAGACGACGCTGCGGTTGGTGGCGCGCTCGCCGAGCAGCTCGTTGACCACCTGGTAGCGCGCCAAGATCTCGGGCGCCTCGGTCGGATCTCGCAGCTCGACCACGTACAGCGCGTCGGAGAGCTCCCGCGGGTTGAGGGTGCCCTCGATCGCATTGTGGTTGGCCTCCGGCATCGGCTCATAGGTGGCCCACGCCTTGGCGTTCTCGTTCATCTGCGTCTTCCAGCGGTGCGCCACCGGAGACATCAGCCCGGCGCCATAGATGACCGGGATGCGTCCGAAGATCGACCAGGCCAGCTGCTTGGCCGGGCTGGCGTCGGTCTCGACCGACGGCGCGTTGCGCTCGAGCAGGCCCTCGAGCGTCTCCACCGCCGGGCCCAGCGGGTCTGGGTCCACCAGCAGGCCTGCACGCGACAGGAGCTCGTGCATCAGACCGATCCCGAAGCCGATCGCGGCTCGGGGCTGGCCGGGGCTCTCGTAGTGCAGGTACGGAGTCCCATCGGTCTCGGCTCCTGCGCCGAGCTGTCCGCCGGTGCTGATGATCACCAGCGGCAACCCTCGACGCCGCGCCTGCGCCGCCCCGGAGACGGTCTCCACCGTCTCGCCCGAGTGGCTGGCGGCGATGACCAGGGTCCGCTTGCCGGCCCATCCGGGCAGGCCATAGTCGCGATGCACGGCCAGCGGGACCCGCAGCCGATCGCCGGCGATGCCGGTCACCATCTCCGCCCCGATCGCCGAGCCACCCATGGCGAGCACGCAGATCGAGTCCACGTCGGTATGGGAGGACGGGAGCTTGACGGCGGCCGCCACGCGACGTGCCTGGGCGAGCTGACGCGGCAGCTCCCGGACGCGCCCGACCATGTCGCTGGTGTCGATCGCACGCAGCACGCGCGGGCTGTCGAGCGTGATCGCCTCGTCGAACTGGGGCGGCGCCGTTTCGTCGTCGTCGGCGGGCGGCTCCTCGCGCCGACCCGGCTCGTCATCCGGGCGCTTGTAGCCGAAGTAGTCGCGGGCGTCGCTCATCGGGTCACGCCGCGACCCCGGAGGCCGCGATCTCGCGCCCCTCGGCCAGCAGCACGTCGACATCATCCGGCGATCGCGCCTCGACGTAGATGCGGAGCAGCGCCTCGGTCCCCGAGAAGCGGATGAGGAGCCATGACCCGTCGTCCCGGTAGAACTTGAAGCCGTCGGCGGTGTCGAGCGCCTTGCGGCTGACCACGGCGCGGCCTGCCAGCGATTCGGGCGCCTCGTGCTCCAGCCGGGCGAGCGTGTCCGCTTTCACCGCCTCGTAGCCCTCGCGCGCGAAGCGGATGTCGATCCGGTTGTAGTAGCTCGGCCCAGCCAGCGCCTGGAGCTCGGCCAGCACCTCGGACGCCTTCTTGGCCTTGTGCAGCCACAGGTCGAGCAGGAAGAGGCCCGATGCGATCCCGTCGCGCTCCGGAATGTGCATTCCGAAGCCGAATCCACCCGACTCCTCGCCGCCAATGACCGCGTGCGTGTCCGTCATCTTGGGACCGACGAACTTGAAGCCGACCCCGGTCTCGTACGCCTGGGTGCCGTAGATCTCGGCGAGTCGAGGCACCATCGACGTGGTGGTCACGGTATAGACGGCGGGGCCGATCTCCCCGCGCACGTCGAGCAGGTACCAGTACAGGAGCCCGTAGACCTGCAGCTGGTTGACGAAGACTCCCTCCTCGGTCGCCATCCCGACTCGATCGGCGTCGCCGTCGAAGGCGATCCCGATGTCGGCGCCCCAGCGCGGGATCTCCGCGAGCCATTCGTCGATGTTGGGGCGAATCGGCTCGGGGTTGACGCCCCCGAAGAACGGGTTCCGCTCCGTGTGGATCTCGCGCACGGTGAGCTTTCCGTCGCCCAGCAGGCGGGTGAACCAGCCGGCGCCCGATCCGTACAGCGGCTCCACCAGAACCCGTCCCTGGGCACTCCTGATCCGCTCGAGGTCGACAATGCTGGCCAGCTGCGCGCGAAATCGGGGATAGGGATCGAAGGTCTCGACGAGCCCTGCGGCGACGGCCTCGTCATAGTCGCGACGCGGGGGAAGCTCGTCCTCGGGATGCCGGTCCATGGTCGCCTCGATCGCGGCCAACATCTCGGGCGCGGCAGCGCCGCCGTTGTCGGCCTTGACCTTGAACCCGTTATCGGTCCATGGGTTGTGGCTGGCGGTGATCACGATCCCGACGCCGGCGTTCATCTCGCGAGTGAAGAAGCTGCCGACCTGTGTCGGAACCGCCCCCGGCGGCGTGAAGGATCGAATGTCGTGCGCCGCCAGGACCTCGACGCACGCTCGCGCGAAGTGCTCCGAGGCGAAGCGCCGGTCGTGGCAGACCACAACTCCACGCTCGGCCGTGCCGTTCGCGGCCAAGTATTCGGCCACGCCGCGGGCGCAGCGACGCACGTTGTGGAAGGTGTAGTCCTCGGCGATGGCGGCTCGCCAGCCATCGGTTCCGAACCTGATCCTGGTCATGGGCGCAGCGTTGGTGGCACTGCACCTATGGTAGCGCCCATCCGGCGCCATTCACCGTCGACGGCGGCTCAGCGCTTCGCCATGCGGCGGTCTGCCATCCCCGCGACTGAATCGAGCGCGGTCTGCAGCTCAGTGAGCCGTGGCTTGAGCGGCTCGCGCGGCGCAATACGGATCTGCGGCCCCTCGTCGACGCGCATCCGGCAGAACGGCAGCGGCACCAGGTGGCGGTCCCATCGGCCATTCAGGCGCCATGGGGGGCGAATGGAGACCGCCCACGGAAGGATCGGGATCCCCGATTCGCGGGCCACGATCAGAACGCCGGGCTTGGCCACGCGGTATGGGCCGAGCGGCCCGTCGCAGCTGACCACCAGGCTGGATCCCTCACGCCCGATGCGCGCCATCTCCAGCGCCAGGCGCGCCGCTTCCGCACGGTTCTGCTCCTCGGGGAGGGCGACCACACCCGATCCCATCGCCTCGAGCATGGTGTTCATCACGATGCCGCGGAAACCGCGGGTGCTGAAGCTGATCACGCGCTTCGTGTCGCGCAGACGGAAGGCGGCAGTGGCGGCCACCAGGTTCGACTCGTGCCAGATCGCGAAGATCGCCTGCCCCTGGAAGACGGGTGGCCCCGTGGTGAGGGCGGTGGCAGCCACCAGGCGCAGGTAGAGAGCCATGACGTGACCGATCAGGCGTGCCAGCCAGGCGAGGCCGATCGGATCCTCCTGCCGTGCTCCCGGAGGCGGACCGACCGACTCAGAGATAGCGCTCTCCGGCCTTCTCCGCTATCTCCTCCAGCACCGGCTTGATCTCCTCGGCGCTGTCGCGAGCGCACACCAGCAGGGCATCTGGGGTGTCGACGATGATCACGTCGCGCAAACCCACCGTCACCACGAGCCGATCTCCCCCGTGGACAAGGACCCGCTCTGAGCCGCGGTCGAGATGCTGCCCGGAGGCGACGAGGCTTGCCCCGCTGTGGGCCGACAGTGCCTCCAGCAGTGCCGACCAGGAGCCGATATCGCTCCAGCCGGCGTCGAGTGGGACGACCGCCATGCGACCATCGGCGGCTGCTGGCTCGGCCACCCCGACGTCGATCGAGATCGCCTCCACCGGCTCCAGGATCGTGCGCACTTCGCTCATCCAGCCGGGGATTCGGTTGAGCGCAGCAATGCGGTCGAGGGCTGCCCCGAGCTCAGGCTGGAATCGCTCCATGGCCTGGCGGTAGGCATACACGCGCCAGGCGAAGACACCGGCATTCCACAGGTAGCCGCCCTCGGCCAGCATGGCGGTCGCGGCCGTTGCAGTCGGCTTCTCGACGAAGCGCTCGACGAGGGCGGTTGGGGCGGTGTCGTGCAGCGGCACGCCGACCTTGATGTAGCCATACCCCGTGGCGGGGCTTCGCGGCACGATGCCGAGGGTGACAAGGTAGCCGCGCTCGGCGGTACGCGCGGCTTCCTGCAGGGCAAGGGCAAAGGCGCCCTCGTCGGCCACGAAATGGTCGGCCGGCAGGACCAGCGCGACTTCGTCGCTCTCGCGTTTCGCCAGGACAGTGGCGAGTCCGGCCGCCACGGCGGTGGAGCGCGCCAGCGGTTCACCGAGCACGTTGTCGGGCGGCAGCTGGGGGAGCTGCTGCTGGGTCGCTCGCACGTGTGCCTGCGAGGTGATGATGTAGATGTCCTGCGGCTTCAGCAGGTTGGCGAGTCGCGCCACCGTCTGCTGCAGCAGGCTCGTCTCGCCGGTGAGGGCGAGCAGCTGCTTCGGGGAGCCCCGGCGCGAGAGCGGCCAGAGACGGGTGCCGGAGCCGCCGGCCATGACGATAGCGAACATCGCCCAGACGCTACCACCATCGGGCGATGCCCTGAGCCTGAACCCCGAGCGACGAGCTAGTCGGCGACCTCTGCCTCGAGGCGCTCGCCGAGCTCGAGCGTGCGCCGGTAGGCGGCCCACACCGCATCCGAGAGAACCGTTCGGAGGCGCCCCTTCTCGAGCTCGTAGATGGCAGCCGCGCTCGTCCCGCCGGGCGAGGTAACCGCGTTGCGCAGCTGTGCCGGATGGAGCGCGGAGCGCGCGGCGAACTCAGCGCTGCCGACGAGCGTGGCCGCCACCAGGTCGTGCGCCAGCTCGCGCGGGAAGCCGAGATGCACCCCCGCGTCGATCAGGGCCTCCATGACCGCGAAGAGGTAGGTCGGCCCGGTCCCGGACAATGCTGTGGCCATGGCGACGAACTCCTCGTCGAGGACCTCCTTCTCCTCGCCCAGCGACCGCAGCACGGTGCGCGCCAGGTCCCGCTGCGCGGCGCTGCAGGCCGCGGAGGCGGCCCATACCGCCATGCCACGCCGGATCTGCGCTGGTGTATTCGGCATCGCGCGCACGACAGCGGCGTGGCCCAGGCCGGCGCTGAGGGTCCGAAGCGTGGCTCCAGCCACGATCGAGAGCACGACCTGGTCGTCCCGCAGTGCGGGCACGAGCTCCTTCATCACGCGGGTGAGCATCTGCGGCTTGACGGCGAGCACCACGATCCCGGCGTCGGCGACCGCATCCGCATTGCGGGCGACGGCGCGGATTGCATGCCGCTCAGTGAGCGTTTCGCGGCGTTCGCGACGCGGATGGCTGGCGACCACCTGTCCGGCCGGGATCCGATCCGCGAGGAGGCCGGCGATCACCGCCTCGGCCATCACGCCGGCTCCGACGATGCCGACGTGCATCCTGGTTCGAGCGCTCACCCGACCTCCTTCTCCTCGCCCCGCAAGGCCTGTGCGGCGGCGATCTCGTCCTCGGGAGCGCCGCTGCGACCGAGCAGGTCGAGCGCGATCTGCGCCAGTCGGCGCGCCGTCGTCACGTCGCCGAGGTCGAGCTCGGCACGGCCCATCCCGAGCGCAGCCAGGCCCTCTTCGCGCTCGGCGCCGATGTCGCGCGCTTCGCTGATCGCTTCGGCAAAGTAGCGGCGGCCGCTGGCCGGGTCACCACCCGCCACCCGCACCTCACCGATGAGCCGCGCCGTGCGGGTCGCCGCCAGATCCATCCCGGCCTGCTCGAAGTGCCACAGGGCGCGGTGGCCCCAGATGTCGGCCGGCCACCAGGCGCGCTGGGTCAATGCCTGCTCGGCGGCTGCCGTCGCCGCGGCGCCCGCCCGACGATGATCCGCCTCGCCCACGGCCGCGAGATATGACTCGGCGAGCTCCCCCCGACGCAGCGCAGCGGGCAGCGGAGCCAAGGACCGCCGCGCCGTCGGCGTCGCACCACCGGTCATTGCTCTGAAACGCGACAGGACGGACGAGAGCGCGCCTGCAATGCCACCGGTGGGTGGCGCCTCGCCCCACCGGACAGGCGGATTGGGGGTGACCGCGCGCGTCACCGGATCGGGGGGTTGCTCAGGCCGGCGGACCCGCCACGCCGGCAAGGCCGGCGGCGTCCCGCAGGAGCGCGGCGCGATCGGTACGTTCCCACGGCAGGTCAAGGTCGCTCCGTCCGAAATGGCCATAGGCCGCTGTGGGCCGATAGATCGGCCGGCGCAGGTCGAGGCCGGAGATGATCGCGCCGGGCCGCAGGTCGAACGACCGCTCGACCAGGGCGACCAGGTCTCCATCGGGCAAGGCCCCGGTGCCGAAGGTCTGCAGGTTGATGGCGAGCGGGCGTGCGACACCGATGGCGTACGCCAGCTGCAGCTCACAGCGGCGTGCCAGCCCGGCGGCGACGAGGTTCTTGGCGACGTAGCGAGCCATGTAGGCCCCGGATCGGTCGACCTTGGTCGGATCCTTGCCAGAGAAGCTGCCGCCGCCGTGGCGAGCCATGCCGCCGTAGGTGTCGACGATGATCTTGCGGCCCGAGAGGCCGGAGTCACCCATCGGTCCACCGATCACGAAGCGTCCGGTTGGATTGACGAGGTAGCGGGTATCGGCATCGAGCAACTCGGCCGGAATGGTGCCGCGGATGATCACCTCGCGCACCCCCTCCTCGAGCTCCTCGCGCGACACGTCGGGATCGTGCTGCGTGCTGACCAGCACGGTGTGCACCCGCCGCGGGCGCCCATCGGCGTCGTACTCGACCGTCACCTGGCTCTTGCCATCGGGGCGGAGGAAGGGCAGCGTGCCCGCCCGGCGGACCTCCGCGAGGCGCCGGGAAACCTGGTGGGCCAGCTGGATCGGCATGGGCATCAGCTCGGCGGTCTCGTCCGAGGCGTACCCGAACATCATTCCCTGGTCGCCCGCACCCAGCTCGTCGGGATCGATTCCCTGCTTCGCTTCGAGGGCGTGGTCGACGCCCAGGGCGATGTCCGGCGATTGCTCCTTGAGGGCGGTGATGGTGCCGCAGGTCTCCCAGTCAAAGCCGAGGCGTGCGTCGTTGTAGCCGACCTGCCGCACCGTGTCGCGCACGACCGTCTGCACGTCGCAATAGGTCTTGGTGGTCAGCTCACCCAGGACGAAGACGAGGCCTGTCGTAGCTGCCACCTCGACCGCCGAGCGCGACTGCGGATCCCTCGACAGGACGTCGTCGAGCACCGCGTCGGCGATGGCGTCGCACAGCTTGTCGGGATGGCCCTCGGTGACCGATTCCGACGTGAATAGCGTGTGGCCGTCGGGGATGGACATTGCGGGGCCGAGTGTACCGTCGGCGGGCCGGTCGCGCCCGGTCGCTTTCCACTCTGCGCCTCAGCGACTACGATGGCGACCAGCCCAAATCGGCCGCATGACATTCCAGAGGGAGCCTTTACCGATGCGTCAGCTTCGCCCAATTCTCGCCGTGGTCGGCGCCATGGCCCTGCTCGTCGCGTGCAGCAGCACGCCAGGCGCCAGCACCGGGGATGGCGGCGCCAGCCAGCCCGCAGCCAGCACCGGCGGCGGTGCGAGCCAGCCGGCGGCAAGCGTCGGCGGTGGGGGGGGCGGCGGCATCTTCGGGAATGGCTCGGCCACGTACCACATCACTGGCGACTACACGGCTGACGGCGAGCTGGGGTTCATCCCGGCAGCCAGCCAGATCGACCAGAACGGCACCTACTCCCTCTCCTTCTCGAACGAAGCCTCGGACACGGTTCTGATCATTCAGCTCAACGGCGACGCGAAGTTCCTCTCCTACGGAGACCCAGGACACAGCCTCCCTGCCGCCTCATGCGACTTCAACATCACGCGCCAGGATGGGGACGGAGCCGCCGGCACATTCAACTGCAACAACGTGATGATCTTCACGAGTACCGGCTCCACCACCGGACACGCCAACGTCAGCGGGGAGTTCGACGCCCGCAAGTAGACCGTTCAGTGGTCGGGCGCGACGCAGAACTCGTTGCCGTCGGGGTCGGCCATCAGGTACCAGCAGTGCGAGCCGAGGCAGTTCGGCTCTTCCTGCAGCAGGCGCGCACCGAGCGTGAGGTAGCGGTCCCGGGCAGCCTCGATGTCTGGAACATGCAGGTCGAGGTGGGCCCGGTTCTTGGCAACCTTGCCCTCGGGCACCTGCTGGAGGATGAGGTGCGGGCGGGTGTCGTCGCGGTCGGTAGGGCGCAGGACGATGAACTGACCGACCGGCGGGCGCCGATCGAAGCCGAGGACCGCGCACCAGAAATCGGCGAGGCGATCGATGTCGTTGCCGTCGATCACGACCGTCATGCCCGGCCGGTCGATTGCCGCCGGGCGGAGGCCTCCGCTCAGGTCCCGGACTCCCAGGACTCGCTGTAGGCCTTCTGCGCGGCCGTCATCGGGTCGATCGCGATGCCCATGTGCGACAGCTTGAGCCGCGCCACCTCGCGGTCGATCTCCTCGGGGATGCCGTAGACCTCGGGCTTGAGCTCGCCCACATGGGCGCGCAGCCACTCCAGGCCGAGCGCCTGGTTGGCGAAGCTCATGTCCATCACCAGCGCCGGGTGCCCCTCGGCCGCGCCGAGGTTGACGAGGCGCCCATCGGCCAGGAGGAAGAGGCGGCGGCCGTCAGGCATCAGGTACTCGCGCGTGAACGGGCGCACCTCGCGGGACGAGCTGGCCTGCGATTCGAGCGCAGTGAGCTCGAATTCGTCATTGAAATGCCCCGCATTGGCCAGGATCGCGCCGTCGCGCATCTTGGGGAAGTCGCTGGCGCCCCACACGTTCAGGTTCCCGGTGGCGGCGATGAAGATCTCCCCCACCTCTGCGGCGACCGATGCATTCGTGACGCGGTAGCCGTCCATCGCGGCCTCGAGCGCCCGGATCGGGTCGACCTCGACCACGGTCACGATGCCGCCCATCCCCGCCGCGCGCGCCGCGATCCCGCGACCGACCCAGCCGTACCCGCCGACCACCACCTGCTTGCCGGCGATCAGGACGTTGGTCGCGCGCAGGATGCCGTCGATCGCGCTCTGCCCCGTTCCGTAGCGGTTGTCAAAGAGGTGCTTGGTGAGCGCTTCGTTGACGCCCAGGACGGGGTAGCGCAGCTTGCCGGCGGCGGCCATGGCGCGCAGCCGGATGATCCCCGTGGTCGTCTCCTCGGTCCCGCCCACCACGTCCGGCAGGAGCTCGGTCCGGCGGGTGTGCAACTCGTTGACCAGGTCGGCACCGTCGTCCATGGTGACCTGCGGGGCATGGTCGAGCGCCGCGGCGATATGGCTGTAGTACGAGTCCCGATCCTCGCCCTTGATGGCGAAGGTCGGAATGTCGTGGTGCGCCACCAGTGAGGCCGCCACGTCGTCCTGCGTGGAGAGCGGGTTCGACGAGCAGAGCACGGCGTCGGCGCCGCCGGCCGCCAGGGTGCGCATCAGGTTTGCCGTCTCGGCGGTGACGTGCAGGCACGCGCTGATCTTCCAGCCGGCGAGCGGCCGCTCGACCGCGAAGCGCTCGCGGATGCCGGCCAGCACCGGCATCTGGCGGTCCGCCCATTCGATCTTCAGTGCCCCAACATCGGCCAGGCCAATGTCGCGGATATCGCCTCTCAACGTTGGTCTCGTGGCCACGTGATTCGCATTGCCTCTCGTAACGGTCGCATCAATCCCCAGCCGCCGGACCGACGACGCCCAAGGCGCTCGCTGAGCCGGCAGTGCTCACGGTACCCGAGTCGCGTGTAGGCCGCGATGGCGGCAGCGTTATCGGCATGCACGTTGAGGGCAACGTCCGGGACCTGGCCGAGCAGGTCGGCGGTAACCGCCCCGGTCACCATCTTGGCCAGATCGTGGCCCCGGAAGTCGGCGTGGGTCATGACGTTGCCGACGACGGCGATTCCCTCGCGTCGGTTGATCACGTGCGTTCCCGCTGCGCTCACCAGCCGACCTCGCACGCGAACCCCGTAATAGACCGCGTCTTCCAGCAGCGCCTGTGCGAAGCCCGCTCGGAAGCCGAGCTGGTACAGCCGATTCAGGTCGTCGATGTCGACCGGCGAGAGGCGTTCGGCGGCACCCACGTATGGCACGAAGCTGCCGGCGTCGACCACCATCCGCAGCAGGGCCGTTGGCCGCTCCAGCTGGTAGAGATCCTCGACCGCAGCGCCGAGCTCGGCGGTCGACTGAAAGAAGGCGTCGCGTGGCTTGATGACGCTGGCCAGGACGGCGTGACATCCGGCCGGGTCGCCCATCAGGAAGAGCGGCTGCGGCACAAGCCCATCGTGGTGCATCGCCAGCGCAACGGCCGCTCCGACATCGTCGTAGGCGATCCCCCAGGAGCACCGGCCCCGCGCGCTCGAGTCGAGGTCGCCAAGCGCGTAAGCGGCATAGCGCCGATCGGTCTGCAGGAAGGTCGCGATCGCTTCGCGGTCGGTGGTCGAGCGCGCGCGGAGCTGGACGGCGGGGGCGGTGGCCATCGGTCTGTGCTGGCTCGGTCGATCGGCGACTAGTAGGCGAGCAGCGTGTGGATCGTGAACTCGCCGAGCTTGGCCCGCCCGCCGAGTGCGGTCAACTCGACGCAGAACGAGAGGCCGGCGATCTCGCCCCCGAGCCGACGCACCAGCTCGATGGTGCCGAGCACGGTGCCGCCGGTCGCCAGCAGGTCGTCGACCACCAGCACGCGCTGGCCGGCGGTGATCGCGTCGCGATGGATCTCGAGCGTGGCGGTGCCGTACTCCAGGTCGTACTCCACCTCGATCGTCTCCGCCGGCAGCTTGCCCAGCTTGCGGACCGGGACGAAGCCGGCGTGGAGCCGATCCGCCAGGGGGGCGGCGAAGATGAAGCCGCGAGACTCCATGCCGACGACGAGGTCGATCTTCTCGTCCTTCACGGCATCGGCCATGTGGTCGATCACCTCGCGAAACGCATCCGCGTCGCGCAGCAGGGTAGTGATGTCATAGAAGAGGATCCCCGGCTTTGGGAAGTCGGGCACCTCCCGGATCCTGGCACGCAGTTCTTCGACTGAGAGATCGGCCACGCGGCACCCCGAGCTGGGAAATAAGGGCGACGGTGAGTCTATCTCGACGCGCTGCATGGCGGCAACGCCTCCGCTCAGGCGTGGCCGGCCGAAACCTTCCCCGAACGAACGGGCTATTCGAGTCGGGGGGTCTGGAACGTAGTGTCCCACGGTGATGCGGAGCGCCAATCATCCGGGCAATACCGCTCCCGAGGCGCGATCCCCAGCGTGGCACCGCGACCGAAGGGTCGTGGCCCTCGTCGGCAGCGCTGTGCTCCTCGCCCTCGCCGGCATCGCGGGGCTCGGGGGTGCGATGGTGCCCAGCGAGCAGCGCGGCGCGTCACTGCTGATTGCCGCCAGCGTCGCCGGCGTGATCGGGATCGTCGCCTGGTCCGGGTTAGGACGCCGGGGCGGCCTCGTGCGGGACCTCGAGGATGCAGAGGCTCGATATCGCGAGATGGTCGAGCAGCTGCCCGCCATCCTGTATGTCGCGGACTTCGGTGCGGAGGCAACCTGGTATTACGTCAGCCCGCGGATCGAGGACCTGCTCGGCTACAGCGCCGAGGAATGGATGGCCGATCGGACCCTCTGGATCTCGCACATTCATCCCGACGACCGCCAGCAGGTGATCGACGACGAGGAATTCGACGGTCGGCGCGAGATCGGCGCCCAGACGGTGAGCGAATACCGCATGCGCACCCGCGAGGGGCGTGAGGTCTGGATCCGCGACGAGGGCGTCGTGATCCCCGACGAGCAGGGCGGGCCAACCCTGTATCGGGGCTTCATGATCGACATCACCGCCCAGAAGACGGCCGAGCTGGCGCTGCGCGAGAGCGAGGAGCAGACGCGCCTGATCATCGAGAGCGCCAGCCAGGCATACGTCGCGATCGATGCCGCTAGCATGGTGATCGACTGGAACGCCCAGGCCGAGGAGACCTTCGGCTGGTCGCGCGAGGAGGCGATCGGCCAACCGCTCGAGGACCGGATCATCCCGATCGCGCAACGAGCAGCCCACCGCGCCGGAATGGCTCGCTACCTCGCGACCGGTGAGGGCCGGCTCATCGGGAAGCGGATCGAGCTGACCGCGCTGCATCGCGACGGGCACGAGTTCCTGGCGGAGCTGACGATCTGGCCGGTCGGTACCGGCGACTCGATCAAATTCAGCGCGCTCATTCAAGACATCACGCTCCGCAAGCAGCTCGAGCTGCAGCTGCAGCACCAGGCCTTCCACGACTCCCTGACCGGGCTGGCCAATCGCGCGCTGTTCCGCGACCGCGTGGCACATGCGCTGGCGCGGCAGGCTCGCAGCCACGGGGCCGTCTCGGTCCTCTTCTCCGACCTCGACGACTTCAAGACGGTGAACGACAGCCTCGGCCACGACGCCGGGGACCAGCTGCTGGTGGCGGTCGCCGAACGGCTGCGCGCCGTGATGCGGCCCGAAGATACGACCGCCCGGTTCGGTGGCGACGAGTTCGCGATCCTGCTGGAGGACACCACCGAGGACGGAGCCCGTCGCGCCGCCGAGCGGATCCTGGAGGCGCTGCGGTCTCCGTTCGAGTTCCATGGGCGGCAGGTCGTGATGCACGCCAGCATCGGCGCATCAATCACGTCCGCGACCGAGACCGAGCCCGACGACCTGCTGCGCCAGGCGGACCTGGCGATGTACACCGCCAAGACCTCGGGCAAGGGGCGCTTCGCCTTCTACGAGCCGCAGATGCATGCCGCCGCGGTGACGCGGATGGAGCTCAAGGCCGACCTCGAGCACGCGATCGCGAACGACGAGTTCGAGATGCATTACCAGCCGATCGTCGACCTGCGCAGCGGGCACGTCTCCGGGGTCGAGGCTCTGGTCCGCTGGCGCCACGCCGAGCGCGGCCTCGTCCTACCCACCGAGTTCATCCCGATCGCGGAGGAGACCGGCCTGATCGTCCCGCTCGGCAGGTGGGTGGTGCATGCCGCGTGCCAGCAGCTGGCAGACTGGACCGCTGCGGGACGGCTCTCGAGCCCACTCCTCAAGCGCCTCTCGGTCTGGGTCAACGTCTCGGCGCGCCAGCTCCAGGAGACCGATTTCGTCGAGACCGTTGCCGATGCGCTGCGCTCAAGCGGCATCCAGCCCGATCGGGTGACACTGGAGATCACGGAGAGCGCACTGATGGCCGACGTCGAGCATTGCGCGGCGACGCTGCACCGGCTGCGCGCCCTCGGCGTCCGACTGGCGATCGACGACTTCGGAACCGGCTATTCATCGCTCAGCTACCTCGAGCGGCTGCCGGTAGAGGTGCTGAAGATCGATCGGTCCTTCATCGCCGCCATCGGCCACGGCCGCGACGTCCCGGTGCTCGTGCGCTCGATCGTCAAGCTGGGACAGACCCTGCACATGGAGGTGCTCGCCGAGGGGATCGAGACGGCCGAGCAGCTCGCCCGGCTGCGCGCCATCGACTGCCGGCTGGGGCAGGGCTTCTACTTCTCAGCGGCCCTGCCGGCCGACGGCATGATCGAGCTGCTCGACCGGGGCCTGCCCGCGACCCTCTCCGCCTGATCCTGTCCGCTACCCGGCGAGGCGGCGCAGGACCGTCTGCAGCACGCCCCCGTTGCGGTAGTACGTCACGTCGATCTCGCCGTCGAGCCGGGCAATGACGCGGAAGCGCTGCTGGCGACCGTCATCGGTGATCGCGGTCACGCTCACCTCCTGGTGAGCATGCAGGCCGTCGGCGATGCCGCTGATGCTGAAGCGCTCGCGGCCGGTGAGGCCGAGCGTCACAGCGCTCTCGCCGGGGACGTACTGCAACGGCAGGATCCCCATCCCCACCAGGTTGGACCGATGGATCCGCTCATACGACTCGGCGATCACCGCACGCACGCCGAGCAGGAAGGGCCCCTTCGCCGCCCAGTCGCGCGACGAGCCCGATCCGTACTCCTTGCCGGCCAGGAGAACCAGCTGCGTCCCCTCTGCCACGTACCGCTGTGCAGCGTCGAAGATGCTCACCTGCTCTCCGGTCGGGAAGTGCTCGGTGACGTTCCCCTCACGGTCCGGTGTCAGCAGGTTGCGCAGCCGGATGTTGGCGAACGTGCCACGCATCATCACCTCGTGGTGGCCGCGGCGCGCGCCGTACGAGTTGAACTCGCGCTGCTCGACGCCATGCTCCACCAGCCACTCCCCGGCGGGTGAGGTGCGCGCGATGCTTCCTGCCGGGGAGATGTGGTCGGTGGTGACGCTGTCGCCCAGCATCGCCAGGACGCGGGCGTCGACCACGTCCAACATCGTTGCTGGCTCACGGCCGATGCCCTTGAAGAATGGCGGCAGCGCCACGTAGGTGCTGTCCCCATCCCATGCGTAGCGGTCACCATCGGGCACCGGTAGTGCACGCCAGCGCTCGTCGCCGTCGAAGACCGATGCGTAGTTGCGGGTGAAGATCTCGGCACGCACCTGCTCGGCTACGACGTCGGCAATTTCCTTCGACGAGGGCCAGAGCTCGCCGAGCATGACCGGCTTGCCCTCCGCATCCTTGCCGAGCGGCTGCGTGGTCAGGTCGATGTCGATCCGTCCGGCCAGCGCAAAGGCCACCACCAGTGGCGGCGAGGCGAGGTAACTGGCACGTGCCAGCGGATGGATCCGCCCCTCGAAGTTCCGGTTGCCCGACAGGACGGCCACGCCGACCAGGTCGTTCGTCTCGATCGCGGCGGCGATCTCCTCCGCCAGCGGACCAGAGTTGCCGATGCAGGTGGTGCATCCGTACCCGACCAGGTCGAAGCCGAGCTGCTCGAGCGGCGCCATGAGACCGGCCCCTGCCAGGTAGTCGGTGACTGCTCGAGATCCTGGCGCGAGCGAGGTCTTGACCCAGGGCGGAGTGCGCAGACCGCGCGCAATGGCGTTTCGAGCCAGCAGCCCGGCGGCAACCATCACGCTGGGGTTACTCGTGTTGGTGCACGACGTGATCGCCGCGATCACGACCGAGCCGGAGCGAAGCTCGAACGACTCCTCGCCGCTCACCACCACGGTGGCGCGGTACTCCATGTCCGGCGCCGGTGACGGAGCGACGATTGGTGCTGGCTCGATCGAGCGCTCGACGACCGCGGGATCGCCCACGTAGCTCGGCGGATCGCTCGCCGGGAACGACTCCTCGCTCGCCTCGTCCACGAGGCCGTGCGGCGGGAGCCCATCGCTGAAGGCGGCCCGGAAGGAGCGGCGCAGGTCGGTGAGCGGGACGCGATCCTGAGGGCGGCGGGGTCCGGCGACCGATGGCTCGACACTGCCCAGCTCCAGGCTGAGCGACTCGTTGAACTGCGGCTCGGCGGTGTCATCGGTTCGGAAGAGGCCCTGTGCCTTGGCGTAGGCCTCGACCCGATCCACCGTCTCGACCGAGCGACCGGTCATGCGCAGGTAGCGCAGCGTCTCGTCGTCGATCGGGAAGAGGGTCGCGGTGGCGCCGAACTCGGGCGACATGTTGCTGATCGTGGCGCGATCTGCCAGCCCCAGCCGCGACAGTCCGGGGCCGTGGAACTCGACGAACTTGCCCACCACGCCGTGGCTGCGCAGCATCTCGGTCACGTACAGGACCAGGTCGGTGGCGGTGGCGCCGGCGCGCAGCTCGCCGTCGAGGCGGAAGCCAACCACCACTGGCATCGGCTGGTAGAGGGGCTGGCCCAGCAGAGCTGCTTCGGCCTCGATGCCGCCCACGCCCCAGGCCACCACGCCCAGGCCATTGATCATGGTCGTGTGCGAATCGGTGCCGACCAGCGTGTCAGGGAAGGCGACCAGCTCGCCATCGGGGCCCGGCCGCGCGGTCACCACGTCGGCCAGGAATTCGAGGTTGACCTGGTGCACGATCCCCGTTCCGGGCGGCACGACCCGGAAGTTGTCGAAGGCCTGCTGGGCCCAGCGGAGCAGCGCGTAGCGCTCGCCGTTGCGCTCGTACTCGCGCTCGACGTTGCCGGCAAAGGCGAACTCCGAGCCAAAGAGATCGACCTGCACGCTGTGATCGATCACCAGGTCGGCGGGAACGAGCGGATTGACGCGCGCTGGATCGCCGCCCATCGCCGCGACCGCGTCACGCATGGCGGCGAGATCGACGACGCACGGGACGCCGGTGAAGTCCTGCAGGATCACGCGCGCCGGCAGGAAGGGCAGCTCGACCTCGGCGGGCTGCGTCGGATTCCAGGACGCCAGGGCTCGGACGTCAGCGGGGCTGACCAGCCCGGAGGTGCCCGCTGCGTGCCGAAGGGCGTTTTCGAGCAGCACCTTGAGGGTGTAGGGCAGTCGGGCCAGGTCGTCGACGCCGGCCGCCTCGAGCCGATGGTACGCATAGCTTCGATCGCCGACACGCAGCACCGAACGCGCAACGGCCGGATCGATCAGAGGGGGATGACTGGACACGGGACGCGCCTCCTTCGTCGTCCGCACTCTTTGGGAGCGCGGCATCACAGGGTCGGCGCCGGACAGGTGCGCCTGTCCCGGGTCGAAAAGTCAGATTCGGAGTATACGCTCGCCGATCAAGCGCCGGGTCACCTCCGCCTGGCGCGACGACCCCGACCGACGCCCAATCTGACGCAGGGGCGTCAGGCGACTGTTTCCTCGCTGACCGGCTCGACCTCCAGGTCGTGGCCGTGCAGCCGGATGGTCCGGACGTAAAGGTAGAGCGATGGTGCGAGGATGGCGGCGACCGCCAGCATCGCGGGACGCGTGCTGCCGACCGCCACCGCCAGCCAGCCCAGCAGTGGGCCGCCGGCGATCTGGCCCAGTGCATCGGCCTGGCTGTTCAGGGAGTGCACGGTGGCTCGCACCTCCGACGGAAGGCCCAGGTTGATCCACGCCGTGGCGATCGGCTGCGCCACACGGCGCACGATGCGCGTCACGAGGTACGCGAGCGCTGCCATCTCGAAGCTGACCGCGAGGGCGAAGACGATGATCGAGGCGATCAGGATCACCTGGATGGCGAGCAGCACGCGTGCCGCGCCGAGATGGCTCTCGGTATCGATCTGCCGCCGGGCCACCTGGACGCCGAGCACGCTCGCGATGAGGCTCACCAGGTTGATGAGCCCGAACCAGGCGATCGCCGGCAGCTGCGGCGGCAGCGTGAAGTTGCTCAGGATGTGCAGCTCGCGCAGGCGGTCGAAGGCCTCTGATCC
Organism: Candidatus Limnocylindria bacterium; assembly: GCA_038322875.1. Lineage (GTDB taxonomy): Bacteria > Chloroflexota > Limnocylindria > QHBO01 > QHBO01 > CF-167. The sequence continues at coordinate 21,342 of JBBQGI010000012.1, forward strand.
GGCGCCGGCGACAAACGAGATGGCCAGGATGGTGAGCAGGGCGGGCACCAGGCGCACCGTGGCGGCTGCTTTCCGCAGCGTCTCCCCCATCGAGCCGATGATCGAGCGGCCCTCCCGTGGCGCCGGCGACCAGTGGCGCTCGGGCATGACGAAGACGAGGACGACGGCGGTCAGAATGTAGCCGAGGCCGCCGACCAGGATCGGCGCCTGGAGTCCCCAGACCGCTGCGAGCGGGACGCTGGCCACGATTCCCACGGCGCCGGCTACCCAGCCCCACTGCGCCGCGCGGAGCAAGATCGTGCCGGTCTCGACGTTACCCGTCTCGTCGCTGATCCACGCCTGGGTGGCGCCGGAGGTGAAGGTGAATCCCACGCCCCACAGCGCCTGGCCGAGCAGGATCGTGGCGAAGTACGGCCACGCGCCCCACACCATCAGGCCCACGCCGATCATCGCCGTGCCGATGATCACGCTCAGCCGGCGGCTGACCGTATCGGCCAGGACCCCGGTCGGCACCTCGAACAGGAACGCGGAGAGCTCCAGCGTGGTGCCCACCAGGACGAGCTGGAGGGCGTTCAGCTTCGCGACCTGGATCATGAACAGGCCGGCCGCGGTGAGCACCATCATGAAGCTGAAGCTGCCGGCGGCCTCCTCCGCGACGTAGACGAGATAGGCGCGCCGTGCGCCGACGAGGGTCACTCGGGGTCGTCGCGCAGCCGGCTGTAGACGAAGAGGTCGTGGTAGGCGCCGGCTCGGAACTGGGCGCCGCGCAGGGCGCCGTCGCGCAGGAACCCGGCCTTCTCGAGCGCACGCTGCTCGGCGAGGTTGTCGACATCGGTGGAGGCCTCGACGCGGTTCGCATCGGTCGTCGCAAACAGGTAGGCGGCCAGCTGGCGCTGCGCTTCGACGCCGTAGCCCTGCCCTCGGGCGTCCGGCAGGATCGAGATGCCGATGTTCCAGCAGGCCGATTCCGGATTCGGGCCGTTCATGACCTTGTGCCAGCCGACGGTGCCGATGGGTGTCCCCTCCTCGACCAACTCCACGATCAGCTGGCCGTTGTGTTCGTTGCGGAGCGG
>JBBQGI010000013.1:0-20999 GCA_038322875.1 Candidatus Limnocylindria bacterium
GAGCCGCGTCTTCGCGCGCGTCAGCAGCGATCAGGCCGATGACCTGCTCTGCTTCGGACACACCCACGAGGCATTCCACCGCCTGGTTGGCCGGAGCCACTTCGTGGCCGCCGGATCGGTCGGCTGCGCCACCCCCGAAGACCCGAGAGCCCGCTACGCGGTGATCGACATGGCTGGCGCCGAGCTGATGGTCAACTTCCGATCAGTCGCCTACGATCACCTCCAGGTCGAGGCTGAGATGCGCTCCGCCGGGCTGGCGCCGAGCCTCCTCTGGTCGGCCCCCTCCTCGCGCGGCGCGTCGGAGGTCGACGCCGAGCACCTCGTCGAGGCCTAGGCGCTCGTGCCGTCCCGGTACGAGGCGATTGCCCCGATCATCAGGTCCCAGAAGCGATCGACCTCCAGGTCGACCGCAACGGCGGCATTCGGTGATCGCCCGGTCACGCCGTACAGGTCGCAGATGGTGCGCCCGTAGCTGAACTCGGCCTGGGTCTCGATATCGACCCGCAGGTCGCGAGTGGGCACGATGCTGGCGTCGATCTGCCAGGCCACCGCGCAGGGATCATGCACCGCGGGAGCCGCGAACCCGAAGACGCGCAGATAGGTCTCGGCGAAGAACTCCAGCAGCTCGACGCACAGGTTGGCCAGGGGAAAGTCGAGCGCCGCGATGCGCGCGATCACCTCCGGCGTCGCCAGCGCGCGATGGGTGGTCTCGAGCGGCACCATCGTGATCGGCACGCCGGATTCGAAGACCGCGCGGGCCGCCTCGGCATCGGCTCCGATGTTGAACTCGGCCGCCGGCGTCACGTTTCCGACGCCGATGGCGCCGCCCATCAGGACCACCCGCTGCAGCCGCCTCGGCAGATCCGGATCCCGGACGAATGCCGTCGCCACATTCGTGAGCGGCCCGGTGGCGACCACCACCAGGTCGTGATGCGTGCGAGATGCCGCGGTGATCACGTCCACCGCGTGGCGAGGGTCAAGCTGGACGGTCGGGGTGCCGAAGGCGGGGCCATCGAGCCCCGACTCACCGTGAATCTCAGGCGACGCGATCCGGCGGCGGACCAGCGGGGCGTCGCAGCCGGCCGCCACCGGCACGTCGCTGATGCCGGCCACCGTGCAGATGCGCCGCGCGTTCAGGGTCGTCTTGTCGAGGCTCTGATTGCCCGCGACGGTCGTGATCGCCACCAGCTGCAGGGACGGATCCGCGGCGGCCAGCAGGATCGCCAGCGCATCGTCGTGCCCTGGGTCGCAGTCGAGGACGATCGGCTGCCTCGATCCGTCGCCCGCGGTCATTCCTTCTTGTAGGGACGCCCGTCCGCGGCCGGTGCCCGAACCCGGCCCACCAGGCCGGCGACCACGATGATCGTGACCAGGTACGGGACCATCTGGAGGAACTGCGAGGGCAGGCCGATGTTCAGGATCGCGAGTCGCGACTGGACGGCCTCCGAGAACCCGAAGACGTTCCCGGCCAGGAAGGCACCGAACGGCGCCCAGCCTCCGAAGATCATGGCCGCCAGGCCGATGAAGCCGCGTCCCGCCGTCATCTCCTGCTGGAAGCTGCCGGTCGATCCGATGGTGAAGTAGGCGCCACCCAGGCCCGCCAGCATGCCGCCGATGATCACGTTGCGGTATCGCACGTAGAAGACGTTGATGCCAACCGTGTCGGCCGCCTTGGGGTGCTCGCCGACGGCGCGGACGCGCAGCCCCCAGCGCGTCGCGAAGAGCATGTAGTGCAGCACGAAGATGGAGATGATGCAGGCGTAGACGAACAGGTTCTGCCGGAAGAGGATCCCGCCCACCAGCGGCAGGTCGCTCAGGAAAGGGATCGGGATCGGGCCGAAGCGTTCAGGGTTGTTCAGCTCCGGCATCTTGGCCAGGACGCGCGCCGCCAGGAACGACGTGATCCCGGTGACCAGGATGTTGATCACCACCCCGGCGATGATCTGGTCGACCAGGTAGCGGATCGCCAGGACCGCCAGGAGGGCCGCCAGCAGGCCGCCGGTGACGATACCCGCCGCGATTCCGATCCACGGGTTGCCGGTGGCGCTGGCCACCACGGCCGACGAGAAGGCCCCGCCCAGCAGCATCCCCTCGATCGCGATGTTCACCACCCCGGCCCGCTCGCAGATGATGCCGGACATGGCGCCGAAGGTGATGGGCACGCTCCGCTGCAGTGAGGTCTGCAGGATGCCGGCCAGGCTCATGCTGCCGCCCGACGCGGCCCACGTCAGGAACGCGAAGGCGAAGCCGCTGATGACGAGGGCCATGACGATGCCCGACCGCGTACCGAACCCGCGCGTCAGCTGGATCACGCCCGCCATGGCGGCGATCGCCGCGAGGATGTAGGCGGTGGCCGCCGACGGTACGACCAGGTCTGGCACGGTCGTGCCGCCGACGTTCATGCCAAAGGCGGTCCTGGAGCCGGGCTCCACCTGGCCGAAGAAGACGGCGATGACGACCGCCAGGAGCAGGTAGAAGACGCCGTAGCCCTGCTGGCGCCGCCGGCTGATGGCGTTGCGCGCGGGCATGGCTGCGCTGACGGCGGTCATCCTCCCCACCCTTTGATCGAGATCTCGGTGCCGGTCGTCTTCACGGCCCTGATGCGATAGATGCCCCGAATCAGGGCCGGCGCTGCGATGAACAGGATCACTAGGCCCTGGATCACAACCACCAGGTCGATCGGGATGCCGGTCTGCGCCTGCATCGGCGTCGCGCCTGCGCGCAGCGCGCCGAACAGGATCGCCGCCCCCACCACCCCGACCGGTCGCGACGCACCCAGCAGCGCAATGGCGATCGCGTCGAAGCCCCAGTGCGGCGAGAAGAGGGGAGTCAGGCGATGGTTCGTTCCCAGGATCTCAGCTCCACCGGCCAGCCCGGCCAGACCGCCGGAGATCATCATCGTCAGGATGATGGTGCGGCCGATGTTCATGCCCGCATAGCGAGCGCTGAACGGGTTGAGGCCCACCGCCCGGAACTCGAAGCCCTTCGTTGAGCGGAACAGCAGCCACCAGACCCCGACCGCCGCCAGCAGGGCGAGGACCAGGCCCCAATGCACGCGGAGATCACCGAGGAACTGGGGCAGCAGGGTCGGCAGGGTCGCGCTCGGCACGATCGTCTTGCTCACGGGGTCGGACCGTCCGACCTCCTGGTAGTACGGCGTTCTCAGCGCCAGGTCCACGATCAGGTACGAGACATAGTTGAGCATGATCGTGGTGATCACCTCGTGCGCCCCGGTGCGCGCCTTCAGGATCCCCGGCACGAAGCCCCAGGCCGCTCCCCCCACGAAGCCCGCCACGATCGCCAGCGGCAGGTGGATGAAGATCGGCAGGTCGCTGAAGCCGATGCCGACCCCCGTCGCGAAGAGGGCACCGATGTAGATCTGGCCCTCGGCCCCGATGTTGAAGAGCCCGGCCCGGAAGCCGAGCGCCACGGCAAGCCCGGCGAAGATCAGGGGCGTGGCACGCAGAAGCGATTCGCTGATCGGGTTGATGTCGACGAACGGGTTGCCGATCGCGCCGATGAACAGGCCGCTGTATGCGCCGCCGATCGACTTCAGCCCGGCGCCGAGCGCAGCGCCCGGGTTCGAGCCTACCTTGGCGATGAAGACGGGATCGGAGAGGATGATGACGACTGCCCCGATCACGAGCGCCGTCACGAGCGCGAGCATTGGGACCAGCAGCTGACGTGCCCCGCCGCCCACTGCCCGCCAGAATCTGCCGCCGTCGGGATCGGGCGGCGCCTCGGGCGCTGGGACAGCCGGCTCGATGGTCCCGGCCGTCGGGGGGTCGATCTCGGTCACGAGCTGACCGCTACCGCCGGCACCACGCCCTCCTCGGGATGTGCGCCGCCCATCAGCAGCCCCAGGCGCTCGGGGGTCGCCTCGGACGGGTCGAGGATGTCGACGATGCGACCCTGGAACATCACGGCTATGCGATCGCCCAGTGACAGGACCTCCTCCAGCTCGGTTGAGACGATCAGGACGGCGGTCCCCTCGTCGCGCTTGGCGACGATGCGCTTGTGGATGTACTCGATCGACCCCACGTCCAGGCCGCGGGTCGGTTGGGCCGCGACCAGGAGCTTGAGCGGTCGCGAGAACTCGCGCGCGACGATCACCTTCTGCTGGTTCCCGCCGGACAGGTTTCCGACATCGTTCATGACCGACGTCGTGCGTACGTCGTATTCGCGCGTCAGCCTCTCGGCGCTCTCCACGATGGCGTCGGGATGGAGCGCCAGCCCGCTCGAGAACGGCTCCTCGAAGTAGCTGTTCAGGATCATGTTCTCGGCGACGGTGAAGCCCACCACCAGGCCTTCCTCGAGTCGATCCTCCGGGACATGGCCAACCTGCGACCTCCAGACGTGGCGCGGATCAGGTCGCGCCGGCGCCCCCGCAATGTGAATCTCGCCGGCCTCAACTCGTCGCAGGCCGGTGATCGCCTCAACCAGCTCGCTCTGCCCGTTTCCCTGGACGCCTGCCACCGCCACGATCTCGCCGGCGTGAACGGTCAGGTCGAGCGAGTCGACCGCCAGCCCCTGGCGGTCGTCGCGCACGGTCACGCCCCGAATGGTGAGGATCTCTTCACCAGGCGTGGGTGCGCTCTTCGTCACTTCGAGCTGGACTGGCCGCCCAACCATCATCCGGGCGAGCTCGAGCTCATTGGTCGCGTCGGGGGTGGTCGTCCCCACGACCTTGCCGCGGCGCAGCACGGTGATGCGGTCCGCGATGGCCAGCACCTCGTTGAGCTTGTGGGTGATGAAGACGATCGATGTTCCGGCCTTCGCCAGCGAGCGCATCACCTCGAACAGGTCGTCGATCTCCTGGGGGGTGAGGACCGCCGTCGGTTCGTCCAGGACCAGCAGGTTCGAATGGCGGTAGAGCGTCTTGAGGATCTCGACCCGTTGACGAACGCCGACCGGCAGGTCCTCGATCAGGGCGTCGGGGTCGACCCGCAGGCCGTGCAGGTCTGAGAGCTCGACGATCCGCCGCCGGGCCCGGTCGCGATCGAGCGTCATGACCGGGCCGGAGGTCGACTCCACCCCCAGCATGATGTTCTCGGTGACGGTGAAGACCGGGATCAGCATGAAGTGCTGGTGGACCATCCCGATCCCGGCGGCAATGGCATCGCCGGGGCCGCCGAACTGGATCGGCGTGCCGTCGATCAGTACCTCGCCCTCGTCGGGCTGGTAGAGCCCGTAGAGGACGTTCATCAAGGTCGACTTGCCGGCGCCATTCTCGCCGAGCAGCGCGTGGATCTCGCCGGGCGAAACCGTCAGGTCGACGCCCTCGTTGGCGATGACCCCCGGGAACCGCTTGGTGATCCCTTTGAGTTCGAGCTGCATCCGGTGACTCCCCGATGCCGGGTATGGGACAGGCGGCCTCGCCGGGAGGCGAGACCGCCTGTCAATCGGTCAAACGAAAGCCGCTACGAAGCGGGAGACGGCGGCGGTGCCCCCGAGAAGTCGTCCGCCGTGACACTCCCATCGACGAGAGCCGCCTGGAGGGCGGTGATCTCATCCTTGAGAGCCTGCGGGATCTTCGAGTCGAAGTTGTGGAACGGTGCCATCCCGACCCCTTCGTTGGCGAGCGTGCCAACGTACAGGTTCGACGGGAATGGCCCGGCCTGTGCCTCCTTGATCGCCTCGAGGACCGCGTTGTCGATCCGCTTCAGGACGCTGGACATGATGATGTCCTCGAATCCCGGCACGGACAGGAACTGGTCAACGTCGACCCCGATGAAGATCGGTGCCGGGCTCATGCCACTGGCGTTGTCCTTGACGGCTGCCATTGCGCCCTGTCCGACGGGACCGGCAACCGGGAAGATCACGTCGGCGCCCTCCTGCATGAGGCCCTCCGCGTTGGAGCGGCCGGCGTCGAGGTCGTCGAAGTTACCCGTGAAGAGGCCGGTCTGCGTCGCCGGATCCCAGCCGATGACGGTGACGTTCTTGCCCTTCTGCTGGTTGTAGTACTTCACGCCGGCCACGAAGCCGTCCATGAAGTCGGTCACCGGGCCGATCTGGATGCCGCCGAAGGTGCCGACCTTGCCGGTCGTGCTCATGCCTGCCGCGAGATAGCCCTGCAGCATGGACGCCGACTTCGTGTCGAAGACGAGGCCTAGGATGTTCGGGATCGCCGGGGTGTAGGCGAAGTCTACGATCGCGTACGAGAGGTCGGGGTGAATGACCGCCGCGGCCTGGGTATCGGGCCCGAGCAGGAACCCGACCGTCACGATCAGGTTGCAGCCCTGGTCGGCGAAGGTCTTGAGGTTCGGGGCGTAGTCGGTGGCCGCGGTCGACTCGAGCAGCTTGGTCTGGATGCCGAGCTCGGTCTCTGCCTTCTTCAGCCCCTCGTGCGCGTTCTGATTGAATCCCTTGTCATCGACACCGCCGGTGTCGGTGACTTCACAGGCGGTGAAGGCCGACGCGGATGCGCCGGCGGACGCTGTGGGGGATGCACCTGCTGACTGCCCGGCCGAGGTCCCTGGCGACTGGCAGGCTGCCAGCACCAGCATCAACGATACGAGGGCGGCGCTCGCGCCGAGCCATCGCTGCTTCCGCATTGATTCTCCTTCTCCCCTCACTCATTGACTTGCCGGCGCCGCATCCGATCGCGACGAATCGGTCGCGTTCTGGCCCGAGGGCGAGGCCGGCGCGAATCCGGGCGATCATACTGCGCCGTCAAGCGGCGGCTCAAGTGCTTTGTGCGGTTGGCATCCCTATCATCCCTGCGCATGGACCGATCCCCCGTGCCGGCGCCCCGGCTGGTCATCTTCGATCTGGATGGCGTCGTCTACCGTGGCGGGGAGGCGGTCCCGGGGGCTCCGGCGCTGGTGGCTGCGCTGCGCGAGCGCGGAATCCTGATCCGCTTCGCAACGAACAATTCGATGGCGACCCGCGATGCGTATGTCGCCCGGCTCTCCGGGATGGGGATTCCTGCGCAGGTCGAGGAGATCGCCACCTCCACGTCTGCCACCATCGATCACCTGCATGCGCATCTGCCCGATGTCGATCGGGTGATGGCGGTGGGGGCGGCGGGAATGGTGGATGAGCTCCGCCACGCTGGATTCGAGGCAATCGCAGCGGGGGATGCAGTGGGGGCGGGATATGACGGTGGGGTGCTGGCGGCCTCCTACGACGCGGTCATCGCCGGACTCGACCCGGAATTCGACTATCGCCGTTTGGCGGCCGCCACGACGGCCATCCGGGAGGGGGCGCGCTTCATCGCCACGAACGCCGACCTGCGCTACCCGACCCCGTCCGGCTTCCTGCCCGGAGCAGGATCGATCGTTGCCGCCCTCAGCGCGTCGAGCGGGGTCGAGCCACTCATCATTGGCAAGCCGCAGCCCGGCATCTTCCAGGCCATCCTGGAACGCGCCGGCGTCGCGCCGGCCGATGCGCTGGCCATTGGCGACAACCCCGATGCGGATGTGGTGGCCGCCCGCCGTGCCGGCATCCATTCGATCCTGGTGCTGACCGGGGTCGCTGACGAGGCGAGCGCCGCCACGCTGACCGGGGAGCGCCGACCGGACTGGGTGGCGGCCGGACCGAGCGAGGTGGCCGATCTGCTGCGCGTCCAGCTCAGTTGATGGCGTCGGTCTCGGTCGCCCACGCGGACCACGCGGCCTCGGCGGTCCGAATCATCGGCTCGAGCACCATGCGCGGCCCGAAGGCCCGCCGGAACCCGTTGATGGCGATCGCCGCGAGCTCGACGCGCGTCAGCGCCAGCGCTGCTGCCGTGCGAGCCATCTCGTCGGTCAGCGTGGTCGCCGACACGGTGCGGTCATCGGTCGACAGGGTGACGCTGACGCCTGCCCGATGGAGGATCGCCAGCGGGTGTGAGGCGAGGTCAGCCACGATGCCGGCCTGGACGTTGCTGGTCGGGGACAGGTCGAGCGTCACCTCGCGCTCACGGACGAGCTCCACCAGGTCGGGATCGTCCGCCGTCGTCACGCCATGGGCGATGCGCCGCACGCCGAGCGCCAGCGCCTCCCGTATCCGCTCGGGCCCGGGCACCTCGCCGGCGTGGGCGGTGAGCGCCAGGCCTCCCTCCGCGGCCGCCAGGAAGGCCGCCGTGTGCGGCGGGGCCGGATACTCCGCCTCGGGGCCGGCGAGGTCGAAGCCGATCACCGGCGGGCCGAAGGCGGCCGCGGTATGCGCCAGCTCGACGTTCGCTCCGGGTGGATGCGAGCGCATGGCGGTCACGATGAGGCCGATGAACGGGGTCCCCGGCCCCAGCCGGGCGGCCGCGTCGGCAATGCCGGTGGCGACCGCCTCGATGACCGCCCCCACCGACAGCCCTCGCTCGAGGTGGAGACGGGGCGCCCAGCGAATCTCGGCATACGTGAGGCCGTCGTCGGCCATCGACTCGATCAGCTCGGCGGTCGTACGACGGAGCGCCGCGGCGGTCTGGAGGAGCGAGATCGGAAGGTCGAAGAAGGCGAGCAGCTCGGCCTGGTTATGGCAGCGCGTCGGGCCGACGAGGCGCGCAACGGCCTCCTCGAGGCTGAGGCTGATGCCCTCGTCGGCAGCCAGCTCGACGGCGGTCTCGGGGCGCAGCGAGCCGTCCAGGTGCTGGTGCAGCTCGGCCTTGGGCAGGGCGCGCAGGCGATCGAGATCCACCCGCTGATGATAGGTGGCTCGGGCCTGCACCGCGGGCTGACGGCAATCGCCATCGGCCTGGTGGTGGGGCTGGGGCTGGGCTTGCGCTCCGCGGACGCGCAGCAGGCCGACCCGGCCGCCGCCGCCGCCCGCGCCCACCGGCTGGCATCGGCCGCGGCGGTCGCCGACAGCGCCCTCTCGGACCTTGCCGCCGTGCTTGCCGATGTCATCGACCACGCGCGTCAGGGAGCGGCGTTGACGGTCGCCGGGGACTCCCCCCCGGCGGCTGACCTGGTCGCCGCCGCCGACCGACTGGTCACCGGCGCCGGAACCGCCGACGCTGCCCGTCGCGCCCTGCTCGAGGTGGCGGGCACGGCCGCGTCCGTGACCCCGGGGCAGGTCATTCCAACCCTCTCGTACAGCGGCCCGGACCTGCTCGTCATCGCCGCCCAGCTGCGGGCCGGCGCGGATGCGGCTACCACCTTTGTCGAGCGGCGCCATGCCGCCGAGGCGATCGTCACATCGCTCGGCGAGGCAGCTGCGGCGCTCGATGGGAACGACCCCGCCGCGGCTCTCCGGGCGCTGGATGCGGCGAAGGCTCCGTTCGCGCTGATCGACGCGTGGCACGATCGGCCGCCGCTGCTCGGCTACTGGGTGACGATCGTCGGCGACCTGCTCGACGGTGCGCGCGGGATCGCGAACGCCACGATCGACGGAGACCCGCAGGCGGTGGCGGCCGCTGCGGCTCGCTATGCCGAGGCGGCCAGGACGGCTCGCGGCGCCGACAATGCGCTTGCCGTGTCGCTCAGCGAAGAGGGTGCGGCGGTCACCGGAACGGCACTGCGGCGGCTGGCGGTAGCCGCGGGCGCGGCAGCCGACGCCGGCGATGCGCTGCAGCGATTCCTGCACCCGGTGTCCTGAGCGCGTCGGATCGCCGTCCTATACTGGCGCACCGATCCGCTGCCAGTGGCGCCGATCAGTTTGAAATTCCGAGTGATCCTGAGGAGCATCGATGCGCGTTCGCGCTGAATCCACCAAGCCGGCGGCGGTCCGGGCCGATGTCCTGGCCGTCCCCTTCTACCGCGATGACCTGGCGATGCCCCCAGATCTCGCTGAGCTTGACGCTGCCGCCGGCGGCGCCATCAGCCGCGCACTGGCATGGGGCGAGTTCAACCCGATCGAGACCGAGACCGCTCTGGTCGAGGCGCACGGAATCGGAGCCTCGTGGATCCTGCTGGTGGCGTCGGGGCGCCGTGGCAGGGGCGCCTGGCGCGCTCGCCGTAACGCATCCAAGGCATCCCGCCGGCTGCAGGGCCGCGGCGCGTCCAGCCTCGCGTTCTGGCTGCGCGACGGCGAGAATGCCGATGCGTACGCCGCGGCCGCCGTCGGCGCCAGCCAGGGCACCTTTCGGTCGCACGCCTACTACGGCCGTGTGCGCGACACCCCGGACATGCTCCGCAGCGTCGAGGAGATCGTCCTGGTCGGCGAGTCGGCGCCCGGCGACGATCTGCTGCGTGACGCGATGGCGGTGGCCGATGGCGTCGAATGGGCGCGCGAGCTGTCGAATCGATCTGCAAACGACCTCTACCCCGAGAAGATGGCCGAGCTGGCCCGTGGCCTGGAGGCCGATGGCTGCACCGTCGAGGTGCTCGGCCCGCGCGAGATGGAGGCGCTCGGCATGGGAGCCCTCCTGGGCGTGGGGATGGGATCGTCCCATGAGCCACGCCTGATCGCCATCAAGCTCCCCGGCTGGGAAGCTGCCGGCGACCGCCGCCTGGCGATCGTGGGCAAGGGGGTCTGCTTCGACTCCGGGGGCATCAGCCTCAAGTCACCGGAGCGCATGGAGGAGATGAAGCACGACAAGGCAGGCGCCGCGGCTGTCATCGCGGCCGCCCGGACGGTCGCGCGCATCGCGCCCCAGACGCCGTTGATGGCGGTGGCGCCGATGGTCGAGAACATGCCGAGCGGCACCGCCCAGCGTCCCGGCGATGTAGTCAAGGCGATGAACGGCAAGACGATCGAGGTGATCAACACCGATGCCGAGGGTCGTCTGATCCTGGCCGACGCGATGCATTGGGCGGAGAAGCAGGGAGCCACCCACCTGGTCGACGTGGCGACCCTGACCGGAGCGGCGGCGACCGCGTTCGGCGACCTGATCAGTGCCTACTTCGCACGCCCCCGTGAGTGGGGAGAAGCCGTCGCGGCGGCCGCTGAGGCCACCGGGGAGTGGTTCTGGGAAATGCCGCTGGCAACCGAGTACCGCGACGCCCTCGACTCTGCCCATGCAGACATCGTCAACTCCGCGACGCGCGAAGGCTCGCTCATCAAGAGCGCCGTCTTCTTGTCGGAGTTCGCGACCGTCCCGTGGGTGCACATCGACATCGCCGGATCGGCCTACCTGGTTCGGGACAAGGCGCACAACCCGAAGGGATCGCTCGGGACGGCGGTCTCGACCCTGGTCCGCCTGGCGACCGACTTCGCCGCAGGGGCCTGACGTCTTGCCCGCGGGCGGGTTTCGGGCTCCGGGTTGACCCTCGCCGCACTCGGCGTCGGCGTTGCCTTCGCCGCCCTCGGGGCAGCGGCGGAGCGGCTGGCGAGCGTCTGGCCCCCGGATGAGGCGATGCGGCGCTCCCCGGGCGTGCGAACCCTCCTGCTCGCCATCGCCGCCGGCCTGGCCGGGGGTGCGCTGGCCTGGCGATCGACCCTGCCGGTCTGGGCGACAGCCGTCTACCTGCTGATCCTTGCGATCCTGGTCCTGCTCAGCGCGACGGATCTCGAGCAGCGTCGCCTGCCGCACATCCTGCTCGATCCATTGATCGTGGTGGCCGCCCTGTTCGTGCCGTTCAATCCCGCGGTCGACTGGCTAAATGCCCTCATCGGCGCCGCCGCGGCGGTCGCCTTCATGGGCCTGCTGGGCCTGATCGTGCGATCCGGAGTGGCGCTCGGCGATCTCTTCCTGGTCGCCCCGCTGGGCCTGATCCTGGGCTGGCCGGCCAGCTTCGTGGCCATGTTCGTGGCGGGCCTCCTGTCGGCAGCGTTCAGCATCGGGCTCCTGGTGACGCGCCGCGCGGGGCTGAAGAGCTACATCCCGTTTGGGCCGTTCCTCGTCGCGGGAGCGGTCATCACGCTGCTCCGTGAGCCGGACCTGCTCGCCCCGACCGCCACCGCCCTGGCCTCGTTTTTGCGTTGACGGGGGGGACCGCCCCTGCTCGCTGTCGCCGATCCCATCGGCGATTGGGGGTGGCGCCGATCGGGATCGGTCGGGTATCCTGCCACTCTCGGTCGGAACGGGGATCAACCCGGCAGCCGTCACGCGCGTCTTCGCGACCACGGCCCGGGGCGCCGACTGTCCGAGACGTCAAGGGGTCATGTCGATCGCCAGTCGCTCTGCTGCGCCATGGGTCGCCGCCGTCTTGCTGCTCGCGCTGCTCGCCTCACCGATGCAGTGGCAGTCGCCTGCGCGTGCCACCGACCCCAATGTCGACGGCGCCGTCGCCGAGCAGCACAAGATGGAGTCGGAGCTGGCTCGCCAGCGCACCCAGTTCGCCGACCTGCAGCGACAGCAGGCCGATCTTGCCGCCAGCCTGCGCGGGATCAACACCGATCTGAGCTCGATTGGGCTCGAGATCGACGAGGCGGCGCGGCAGATCGAGCAGGCGACCCGCGCGCTTGAGGAGGCACGCGGCGAGCTGCGCAAGTACGAGATCGAAATCGGCACCCTCGACGAGACCCTCACCGAGCTCGCCAACGGGATCGAGGTCTCCAAGGTCGAGCTGATCGAGCGCGAGGCGCTGCTTCAGGAGCACCTGCGCACGGCATACGAGCAGAGCCAGCGGTCGGTGCTCGAAGTGCTCCTCTCCACCGATTCATTCACCAAGGCGTCGAGCGAGCTTTCCTCGATGCTGACTCTGTCAGATCAGGACCGCCAGCTGGCGACGGAGATTCGAGACCGTCATTCAATGCTGGAGACCCGTCGCGGCACCTTGAGCGTCGGGCGCGGAACGCTCACCGAGCTGCGCGACGCGGCTGCCGCCCGAGCGGCGGCCCTCGATGAGCAGCAGAAGCAGCTGGACGAGGCGCGCGCCGCGCTCGAGGAGAAGCGCGCCCAGCTGCAGCAGCTCCAGGATGCCCAGGAGGAGCGCTTCGCCGCGGCCAACCAGGGCGCCGACGCACAGCAGCAGCAGATCGCCGCGCAGGAGCAGGAGCTCGCCGCCCAGCAGGCGCTGGTCGACAAGCTCAGGGAAGCGGCGGCGCGGCTGGACGTGGCGTATCGCGGCCGTTTCGCGTGGCCCGAGGTCGGCCCCTTCCTGGTCACGCAGGAATTCGGCTGGACGAAGTTCAACACCCACCACACCGGCCTCGACATGGCGTACCTGAATCGATGCGGCGGCGCGATCTACGCGGCCGGCGACGGGATCGTGCTCGCCGACGGGCGGCCGAATTCGAAGTACGGCGACTGGGCGATCGGCGTGGTGATCGGGCACTCACAGCGCCTCGCCACGCTGTACTGGCACCTCTCCCGCGAGGTCGTGAGCGTGGGGCAGGAGGTCCACGTGGGCGATGTGATCGGCTACGAGGGCGCGACCGGCCATGCGACCGGTTGCCACGTGCACCTCGAGGTGCAGTTCGATGGCGTGGCGGTCAACCCCAGGAAGTACCTCCCCTGATCCGTCCCGGCCATGTGCCGAGCTCGTCATTCGACCGAATCCCGCCCATAGGGTACCGTTCCGCCTGATGCACCCGGCCATGCAGCGGCGCCGTCATCGATTGATGATCCGCCGCACCACCCAGCGTCGCAGCCCTCGACGCGGGATGGCGACCTTCCTCATCGTCTCGGTGGGCGTCTTCGTGCTGTTCGTCGGAGGCAGCCTCGCCGGAACCGGCGCCGGGCTGCTCTTCGCCTACGACTATTTCTCGACCGGCCTCCCGGACCCCCACGTTCTGGACGGCATCCAGATGCCGGCCAGCACCTACGTCTACGATCGCACTGGCAGCCGGCTGCTCGCCCGATTGGAATGCGAGAACCGCCAGGAGGTCCACTTCGCCGGCCTCCCAGATTCGATCGTGAACGCGACGGTGGCCGCCGAGGACCGGACGTTCTGGACGAACGACGGGATCGACTACACCGCGGTCGCCCGGGCAGCGCTGGCCAACCTGCAGGCCGGCTCGATCGTGCAGGGCGCCAGCACCATCACGCAGCAGGTGATCAAGTACGCCGGCTCGATCAAGCTTGAACAGGTGGCCAACCAGCCGCCTTCCTCGGCGGCGGCATCGCTCGAGCTCGATCCCGCCCCCACACAGACCGCCCCATACCGGTGCACGCAGCCCGATCTCACCTTCCTGGCGGGGCGCGGCTTCGGGGACAAGCTCCGGGAGCAGATCCTGGCGCGCCAGGTGACGGCCGCCTATCCCGGTCGAGCAGGCAAGGAGAGGATCCTCGAGACGTACCTGAACCTGATCTACTACGGCAACAGCTCCTACGGCATCAAGGCGGCCGCCGCCAACTTCTTCGGCACGATCGACCTGCAGCAGCTGACGCTGTCGCAGGCCGCCTTCCTGGCCGGCCTCCCGCAGCTCCCGAGCTTCTACGACCCCTACCAGCCGGTCGCGATCCCTCGCGGTCCGGCGCGGGCCATGGCGCGCCGCAACGAGGTGCTGCTGGCGATGCAGCGCGAGGGCTACCTCAACCAGCGGCAGGTGGACGATGCGGTCGCGGTCACCTGGGAGGAGATGAATCCGAACAAGGTCCAATCGGTCCTGCTCGAGCCACAATTCGCATTCCGCGTGGAGCGCGAGACCGAGGGCATCCTGGCCGCGATGGGGATCGCGAACCCGCAGCAGGCGGTGCGCACCGGCGGCTATCGGATCACCACCACCCTGGACTACCCGTTGCAGCAGGCCGCCAAGGAGCAGGTGACCAAGTGGGTCGCGGCGGTCGCCGACAAGAACGTCCACAACGGGGCGCTGGTCGCGATCAACTCGGCGACCGGCGAGATCGTGGCGTACGTCGGCAGCGTCGACTACTACAACCGCGAGGACCCGCGCGTCCAGGGTCAGTTCGATGTCGCCGGGCTCGGCCGTCGCCAGCCCGGTTCCGCCTTCAAGCCGATCACCTACAGCTCCGCCTTCCGCGCTCGCCAGGCAACCCCCGCGACCTTCTTCCTGGACGCGGTGACCCAGTACGGCTCCAATTTGCAGACCGCCTATGTCCCGACCAACGCGAACATCAAGGAGCAGGGCCCGGTGCTGGCGTTCGATGCGCTGCGCTACTCGCTCAACGTTCCCTCGGTGATGATGCAGTACCTGGTCGGCGTGGATGTGACGGCGCAGTTCGCACAGTCGATGGGCGTGGCCAGCGCCCAGTACATCCTTGACCAGGACCCCGGCCTCACCCTGACCCTTGGATCGGTCCCGGTGAACTTGACCAACATGACCCAGGCCTACGGCGTCTTCGCGGGTCAGGGCACGCTGCACCCCGCCACGACGGTGCTGACGATCCGGGACCGCGACGGCAAGGTGATCTACAGCGTCGACAAGGACGGCCCCGCTGTCACCGAGCCGATGACCACCGCCGAGTCCTATCTGACCCACTGGATCCTGGAGGGCAACACCAACCCCAAGACCAACACCCTGTGGGGCGAGCGCGCGCAGCTCATTGACGTCAACGGCGTGCGCCGTCAAGCGGGGTTCAAGACGGGGACCACAAATGACTTCCGCGACGTGTCGGGCTTCGGCTACGTGCCGGGGAGCCTCGTCACCGGGGTCTGGATGGGGAACAACAACCAGGAGCCACTCTCGAATGCGCTCGGCCAGGGCCTGTACAGCGCCGATGGCCCCCTCTACCTGTGGCATGACTTCATGAAGCTGGCACTCAACCAGCCGTGGGACTGGAATGGGACCGCGCCGGTTCCCAACACCGACTTCGTCCAGCCGCCCGGCGTGGTCACGGCCAAGGTGTGCAGGTTCAGCGGCATGGCGGCCACGGGCAATTGCGGCGGCCCGATCATCGAGATCCCGTTCCTGGACGGCACCGTGCCGCCGCCTGACAACGTGCATGTCAACAGGCAGGGCGGCGGGGGACCCGTATCGACTCCCGATGCATCGGGCAATGGCGGCGGCGAGCAGATCGGGGGCGGCACCTGCTTCGACGTGGTGGCCGAGGTGGCCCAGGACAGCCGCCGACCTCCGGAGATGGTCGCCGCGGCCAGGCGCTGGGCAGATCGGTTCGTCAACGGTCAGCTCGGTCCGAAGGGGGACCCCAACAAGATCGGCGAGCTTGGGCCGGACAAGGTATGGCTGGTGATCGGTCCGCTGCGCGGCAACAGTGGCTTTGGGGCGCCAATCTGTGGTCAGGTTCACGTCACGCCGACGCCCCTGCCCTCCGAGTCACCGATCAGCGTCGTGGACGGCGGGGGGAATGGCGGGTTCCCGCTCTGCGTGGGCCGGAAGTGCACGCCGCCGCCGCCGCCCGTGGCGGCAGCCGCTGATGCCGAGCCGATGCAGCCGACCGGCCTGGTCACCTTCTTCGCGGTGCCGGCCGTCCTGGGCGGTGTTCCACTGGCCGCCCACGCCGGCCGGTGGGCGCGCCGTCGGGCGCAGCGCAGTGCGCAGCGCGGGGCGCGAACCCGCTAACTGGCGCGCCACGCGGCCCGGTGCGTCGAGGCGCTGAGCGGCGTCGTGCGAGAATCAGGCCGTGTCACAGTCGATCCTGACCCTGGTCCTCGCCGGAGGTGAGGGAGAGCGGCTCTCGATCCTCTCCCAGGTGCGCGCCAAGCCGGGCGTCCCCTTCGGCGGCAAGTACCGGATCATCGACTTCGCCCTGAGCAACGCCGTCAACTCCGG
This sequence comes from Candidatus Limnocylindria bacterium, assembly GCA_038322875.1. Lineage (GTDB taxonomy): Bacteria > Chloroflexota > Limnocylindria > QHBO01 > QHBO01 > CF-167. Next base: position 16,435 of record JBBQGI010000013.1, read on the forward strand.
CATGACCGATGTGGCGGTCCTGACCCAGTACGCGCCGCGCTCGCTGATCGACCATATCGGGGTGGGGCGGCCTTGGGACCTCGACCGCAGCCGCGGCGGCGTCACCCTGCTGCAGCCGTACCTGGGACGTGGCCGCACCCGTGAGTGGTACCGCGGCACCGCCGACGCGGTGCTGCAGAACCTGGAGTTCATCGCCGATCGCAACCCGGACCTGGTCGTGATCCTGGCCGGCGACCACATCTACAAGATGGACTATCGGCCGTTCATCGACTGGCATCGGTCGAACGACGCCGAGATCACGTGCTCGGTCCGCACCGTGCCGATCGAAGAGGCGCATCGGTTCGGCATCCTCCAGACCGACGGCCGTGGACGCATCACCGCCTTCGTCGAGAAGCCGCCCAAGCCGACCAGCAACCTGGTGAGCATGGGGGTCTACATCTTCAACTGGCCGCTCCTGCAGTCGATCCTCTCGCCCGAGCGGGTCGATTTCGGGAGGGATGTCCTGCCCGCCGAGGTCGATGCGGGGCGTCGTGTCTTCGCCTACGAGTACGGGGGCTACTGGGAAGACGTAGGAACGGTCGAGAGCTACTGGAGGACGAGCCTCGACCTGCTATCGGATTCCCCAGGGATCAACCTGTACGACCGGGGCTGGCTGATCTACACCAAGAGCGAGGAACGCGCACCGGCCATGATCGGACCCGACGCGGCGGTGAGCCGCAGCATGGTCAGCCACGGCTGCGTCATCCACGGCACCGTCGAGCACAGCATCCTGTCCCCCGGTGTCCGCGTCGAGCGCGGAGCGGTCGTGCGCGATTCGATCGTCATGTTCGACACCGTGATCGGTGAGGGTGCCGTGGTCGATATGGCCATCGTGGACAAGGACTGCTACATCGGCCCGTCGAGTCACGTCGGCAGCGGCGACGACCTGCGCCCCAATCGCCAGGAGCCGGAGCGCCTCTTTGCCGGCATCACCCTGGTCGGCAAGGGAGCGCGCATTCCGAGGGGCGTCGTTATTGGTCGCAACTGCCGGATCGACCCGAGCGTCGACGAGGCCGATTTCGGACGTCGTCGCACCATCGGCTCGGGCCAGACGGTGGCGCACCCTGGCTGACGACGCGCCCCCGCTCGACGCATGGCTGGCAGAGCTCGGGGTGGAGGTGGTCGGCGGCGGCGGGGGGCCGAGCGACCCCGCCTTCAGTCGCGACCTGGTGCTTGATGGGGAACGCCGCTTCGACCTGCGCGCGACGGTTGCCTGGGTCGATGGGATCGGCCTCTCCGCGTGGGCCTACTACGGCGCCGAGGCGATGGAGATTCCCCGCCGCGTCTACCTGCGCATGCTCCGGGCCAACTTCGAGTATCCATTTGTGAAGTTCGCCCTGACCGATGACGACCGGCCCATGCTGATGACCGAGCTGCCAGCTGCGGGCCTCGATCGCGATGCGCTCGCGCGCGCGCTGGTCCGCCTCACGGTCGTCGCCGATCGTCTGCTCGACGAGACTGCCCCCGCCGTCGCCGACCGTGGCAACCTGCCGGACTGGAGCGGCCGCTCGTCGCGGAATGCGGCCCTGCTGGCGGAGCACCGGGTCGAGGTGGAGGCGACGATGCCGGCCTGGGAGCCCGCTCCCGCCGCGCGCCGCCGTCGGGGCGTGGTCGAGCGACTTCTGGGCCTCAACCGGTGAGGCGTCTCTGCGCCGGCGCGCTGGCGCTCGCCGTCGTGCTGCTGCCGCTGCTCGAGCCGGGAGCTGTCCACGCTGCCGAGTACGAGATGGCGACGGTTGCGCGCTACGTCGTCGATCCCACGGCTGGCAGCGCGTCGGTCAGCGTCGAAGTGACCTTCACCAACACGACGCCCAACCCGCCAGGCCAGCTGAGCGCATTCGACCACATCGACCTCGCGATTCACGACGGGGCCACGCAGGTGGCTGCCGCGGATTCGAAGGGGTCGCTCAGTGTTTCGGTGGGCACCGGCGCTGGCGTGCAGGTCGCCTCGGTCAAGGCGCGCGCGCGAGTTCGATACAACAGATCGGTGACCTTCACGCTCAGCTACCTGCTGACGGACGGGTCGACGCCGCAGATTCACGTGCGGGCGCAGGCCGTGAAATTCGCGGTCTTCGGCTTTGGCACCAGCAGCAGCGTGAGCGTCGAGCTGCCGGCGACCTTCGAGGCACGCGCCGATGGCGATCCGATGGTGATCGCGACTGCCGACGACGTGGTGCGCCTGACGAGCGGACCGATTGCCGAACCGGCGAGCTGGCTCGCGCTCGTTACGGCATCGGGGCCAACGACGTATGACACCAGGGTCTCGAGTGTCGCGCTCGCGTCTGCCACCGCCGACCTGCAGGTTCGCGCCTGGACCGACGATCCGGGTTGGGGAGAGCGCACGCTGGCGACGCTGGTCGCTGCAATGCCGATCCTCGAGGAGGAGATCGGCCTGCCGTATCCCCGCGTCGGACCGCTGGTGGTGACCGAGGCGGTCGGCGGGGAGGAGAGCGCGGCCGAGGCCCAGGCGGCGAACCCGGAGATCCAGGCCTCGTTCGACGGCTCCGACTTCACGCTGCTGCACCAGGCCGCGCACATATGGATCGATGAGCACCTGGCGGCGGACCGCTGGATTCGGGAGGGCCTCGCATCCCATTACGCGGAGCGGGCGGCGGCCAGCCTGGGCGTGGACCTGCCCTACGATCCCGCGACGCGAGCCGGCGAGCTCTCGGCCGAAGCCCAGCCGCTTGCGGAATGGCGGCTCGGCGCGACCGGCGGGCCGGCCGATGCGTACGCCTATGCCGCCTCGTGGGCATTCCTCGACCAGATCGCCACCGCCGTCGGCGAGGAGCACCTGGGAGAGGCCCTGCAGCGGGTGGTCGCCGGGGTGTCGGCCTACGACCCGGCCGCGCCCGGTCCGGTTATCCCCGGCTCGGCCGTGTATCCCGCGGTCGATACCCGCCGTCTCCTCGACCAGCTTGCGACCACGAGCGGCATCGACCTCGCCGATATGTTCGGAGCCGGCATCTTCGGCCCCGATGTTGCGGGTGAGCTTGCCGAGCGCACCACGGCCCGAGTGCAATACGCCGAGCTCGCCGCAGCCTCCGGCGACTGGGGCACGCCGCAGCCGATCCGAAACGCAATGGCGGCATGGCGCTTCGCCGAGGCGCGGGCTGCGATGGCGGAGGCGTCCGGGTGGCTGGCCGAGCGGGATGGCCTCGTGGCCAAGATCCTTGCCGCCGGGCTCACCACGCCGACTCGGCTCCACGACCGCTTCATCGCCGGCGGAGGCAACGCCGCGGCCCAGGCCGAGCTGGAAGCTGAGCTGGCGGTGGTCGACCTCTACCTGGGCCTGCAGCCCCGAGCTGGCGCGGACGGCCTCCTCGAGCGGATAGGCCTGTTCGCCGCTGACGATCCTCGAGGGCTATTGGCGGCGGCGGCGGCGAGCTTCAATGCAGGCGATCTTCAAGCAGCCGCTGCGAGGCTCGACCAGGCACAGGTGCAGATCAACCGGGGGCCGACCAACGGCGTGGTGCGGATCGCGAGCGCCGCGGTGCTGGTGGCGGTCCTGGTCCTGCTGGCGAGCCACACCATCCGGCGTCGCGCTGGCAGCCACTACACTGCTGGCCCATGACCACCGACCAGTCGACGGAGCGCAAGGCTGCGACGGGGCCGCGATTCCAGCCGGCCGCCGACGTGCTGGCCGGCGATACCGCCGATGTCTACTTCGAGCGAGCTCGCCGCATCCTGGCCGCCGAGGGGCTCGATCCGGTGGTCAGCATGGAGATCTTCGGCCGCGAGGAGGGAATCCTGTGCGGTGCCGAGGAGGCGCTCGCCTACCTGCGCGAGATCCTCGGCAACGGCAAGCAGCTCGACCCTCCCGCCGCGGTCGAGTCCCTGCACGACGGGGATCCGATCGCCCGTAAGGAAGTCGTGATGCGGATCACCGCCCGCTACTCTGCGTTCGGGCTGTACGAGACGGCGATCCTGGGCATCCTGGCGCAGAGCACCGGTTGGGCCACCGCCGCTCGCCGCGTCGTCGAGGCCGCCGCGCCCATCCCGGTGATCGGCTTCGGGGCACGCCATGTGCATCCCAGCGTCGCCGACCAGATGGACTACGCCTCGGTGGTCGGGGGCTGCGTGGGGGCGTCGACGCCCGCTGGAGCGCGACTGGCAGGTCTCGCACCGACCGGCACCATGCCACACGCCCTGATCATCATCTTCGGCGACACCGTGCGCGCGGCCGAGGCGTTCGATCGGCACATCGATCCGGACGTGCCGCGGATCGTTCTGGTCGACACCTTCAAGGACGAGGCGGAGGAGTCCCTGCGCGTGGCGGATGCGCTCGGCGACCGCCTGTGGGGCGTGCGGCTCGACACGCCATCGGAGCGTGGGCGCGTCACCGCCGACCTCGTGAAGGAGGTCCGGGCTCGCCTGGACCAGGCGGGACACCCGAACGTCAAGATCGTGGTGTCGGGCGGGCTCGACCTCGAGCGGATCGCCTACTTCAAGGACGCGGGCGCCCCGATCGACTCGTTCGCGGTCGGATCGGCGATCTCTGATGCCTCACCGATCGACTTCACCGG
>JBBQGI010000014.1:0-20629 GCA_038322875.1 Candidatus Limnocylindria bacterium
GTGGCCCGGTTATCGCTCCATTACGTTTCGCTTACCAGCGGCTCAGGCGGCCGACGACAGGTTGGCGCGCACGCTGATCCACGAGCCGATCGCCCCCACCCCCAGCCCGACCCCCAGGATGATCGCCGACAGCACCGCCAGGAACTGGGTACTCACCGCGGTCGGCATCTGGAAGACGCGCACCATGATCGGCTGGATCGGGTCCCAGGCGATCGCCACCAGGATGATGGTGATGACGGCACCGATGAAGCCGCACAGGATCCCTTCCAGGATGAACGGCCAGCGGATGAACGAGTCGCTCGCCCCCACCAGTCGCATGATCTCGATCTCGCCGGACCGGCTGTAGACCGCGATCCGGATCATGTTCACGATCATGAAGAGCACCGTCAGGCCGACCAGCACCAGCGCGGCGATCCCGGCCGTGCGGATGACTCCGATGATCCCCAGCAGTTTGTTGTAGTCGACCTGCCGCGTGGTGATGCGCTCCACCTCGGGCCGATCCTGGAGCGCATCCTGGACGCTGTTGGCAAAGGTCGGATCGGTGAGGGAGATCTCCATGCTGGCGTAGAGCGTGATCTGGGCGCCGCCGAGGTCCAGCGTCAGGCCCTGCTCGCGGTAGTTCTCCTTGAGGCGCTCCAGCGCAACGTCTGGGCTGACGTACTCCGCCTTTGATACCCCGGGCAGCCCCTCGATGTAGGCCTGCAGCGCATCGACCTCGGGCTGCGGCAGGTTGTCGATCAGCCGCGCTGTCACGCCGACCTTGCTCTCGATGAACTGGAGGCCGCTGCTCAGCCCTCCCAGCACGATGAAGAGCCCCGACAGCAGGATCAGCATCAGGACCACGGTCGCGGTCGCGGCCAGGCTCATCATTGCGTTGCGCCAGAACCCCTGCCAGGCGCGGACGACGGCGAACGCGATGAAGCGGAAAGGTCGCATCGCCCTAGTACTCGCGCTCGTACGCGGCGCCGGACTCATCGCGGACCAGGGTGCCGTGTTCCAGCGCCAGCACCCGCCGGCGCATGGCGTTGACGATCTCCTGGTTGTGGGTCGCCATCAGGACCGTGGTGCCCATGGCGTTGATCTGGATCAGGAGCTGGATGAGGTCCCAGCTGGTGACCGGGTCCAGGTTCCCGGTCGGCTCATCGGCGATGAGCATGGCGGGGTCGTGGACCAGGGCGCGCGCGATCGCGGTGCGCTGCTGCTCGCCGCCTGAGAGCTGCGCCGGCAGGTGGTCGTCGTGCTCGTGCAGGCCCACCAGGTTCAAGAGGCGCGGTACGCGCATCCGGATCTCGGCCTTCGTGGCACCGGTCACCTCCAGGGCGAATGCCACGTTTTCGTAGACCGTCTTGGCCGGGAGCAGGCGGAAATCCTGGAAGACGATCCCGATCCGCCGCCGCAGTGCGGGCACCTGGCTGCGACGCATCGACGCGAGGTCGCGCCCGGCCACCGCCACGCGCCCGGCGGTCGGCAGCTGCTCGCGGATGAGGAGCCGGATGAAGGTGCTCTTTCCGGCGCCGGACGGCCCGACCAGGAACACGAAGTCGCCTTCGGGGATATCGACATTCACGTCGAACAGGGCGACCTTGCCGTTGGGATAGGTCATCCCGACGTCGACCATGCTGATCACCGGCTCGGCGTCGCTTTGCTTCGCGACGAATGGGCGGCGCATCGTATCGGTCATGTCGCCGCCACTTCGCCGATCCGCGATCGCAGGTAGCCCTCGATGAACGCGTCCAGGTCCCCGTCCAGGACCGCGCCGGTGTTCGATGTCTCGACCCCGGTGCGGAGGTCCTTGACCATGGTGTACGGCTGCAGCACGTAGCTGCGGATCTGGTTCCCCCAGCCGGCCTCGACATGCTTGCCGCGCAGGCGGGCCATCTCGGCCTCGCGCTCCTCTTCCGCGCGCTCCGTCAGCTTGGCACGCAGCACCGCCATCGCCCGTTCGCGATTCTGAGTCTGGCTGCGCTCGTTCTGGCAGGTCACCACGATGCCGGTCGGCAGGTGGGTCAGGCGCACCGCCGAATCGGTCTTGTTGACATGCTGGCCTCCGGCGCCACTGGCCCGATAGGTGTCGACGCGCAGATCCTTCTCGTCGATCTCGATGGCCGCGTCCTCGGGCACCTCGGGCATGACCTCCACCAGCGCGAAGGTGGTGTGGCGTCGATTCTGGGAGTCGAACGGGCTGATCCGCACCAGCCGATGAACGCCCCGTTCTGACTTCAGGCGCCCATAGGCCCAGCGACCGTCGATCGCCACCGTGACGCTCTTCAGGCCCGCCTCCCCGCCCTCTGTCTGGTCGAGGATCTCCGTGCGGTACTTGTTGCGCTCGGCCCAGCGCAGGTACATCCGCAGGAGCATCTCGGCCCAGTCCTGGCTTTCCGTGCCGCCGGCTCCGGCGTGCACCGATACGATGGCCGGCCGCTCGTCGTACGGCTCTGAGAGCAGCAGGCGGCTCTCCATTCGGTTCCAGTCGGCGGTGAGCGTGGCAAGCTCCCGCTCGAGGTCGGCCGCCAGCGCCGCGTCGACGTCAGACTCCGCCGCAGCCAGCTCGGCCATCTCGGCCAGCGCGCGAGCCCGTGCCTCCAGCTCGCCCCAGGCGTTGCTCTCCTCCCGCAGCTCGTCGGCGCGGCGGAGTACCACCTGGGCAACGGCGGGATCGTCCCAGAGGCCGGGATCGGAGGAGCGCGCGGTCAGCTCCTCGAGCTCGAGTTCCTTGGCGGGCAGGTCAAAGGCGCACCGCCGTGTCGGCCACGAGGCGCGCCAGCCGGAGCGCCTCGTCCTTAATTGCGTCCAAGGCCGGCCACCATCGGGAGCTCCACCTCGCTCAGGCGCACACTCTTGCTCCGGATCTTCGCCGGATTGACGCATGGGCAGTACGTTTTGCGAGGGCAGGAGCCGCAGTTCCCATCGCAGTCGAGCGTCATCGAGTAGCTGCAGCGCATGCAGTCGCGCTCGCAGATGATGAGGTCTTCATAGGGGAGGGATGGGTCTCGGAAGCGGGTGACCAGCGGCAGCGAGGTCGTCGGAGGGGTGGGGGTGAGAGTGTCGGGGCCTCGACCAGGGTTGGTCAACTGCTTCACGTGGCACTCCACTTTCGCAGGCCAGCGAGGTCACCGCGCCTCGTGAATCCTGAGGCGTCATGGTACCCGGTCTGCCGCAGTTCGCCAACCCCGAGGATTGGCGATGTTGCCTCACGCGCCGTGGCAGCGCTTGAACTTCTTCCCCGATCCGCACCAGCATGGATCGTTTCGCCCGATCTTGGGGCCGGCCTTCTTGGCAGCGCCGCTCGGGCCGGAGCCGTTGCCGTCCGCTGGGCTGCCCGCCACGGTCGCCGCGCTCGCGGCACCGGTGACGTCCGGCCGGCTCTCCAGCATCGGCCGCTGCTGGCGCTGCGGGGCCTCCCTGGTGACCGTCACACGGAAGATGGTGTGGGTGATGTCGTGGCGGATCGTCGCCTTGAGTTCGTCGAACATCCGATACGCCTCGACCTTGAACTCGTTCAAGGGGTCCCGCTGGCTGTAGGCACGCAGCCCGATACCGCGCCGCATATCGTCGACCGCAGTGAGGTGCTCCACCCACAGCGAATCGATGACGCGAAGCAGCACCAGCCGCTCGAGGACGAGCATTCCCTCATCCCCCGTCTCGGCACGCTTCCGCCGGTAGGAGTCCTCGACCAGTTCGACCAGGTGCTCGGTGATCTGCTCGTGGTCGACCATCTCGTCGACCGCCGCGAGCTCGCGCTCCACTCCGGGAACGATGGCCAGCAGGCGCGCCCGCAGGCCGTCCCGGTTCCACTCGTCGGCGAACTCGCCGGCGGTGCTCTCGGCGACGAGCGCGCGAACCTCTTCCTCGAGCATGGCCAGGACCGTCCCTGCCAGGTCGTCCGAGCGAAGGATCCGCTCCCGTTCGTGGTAGATCGTCTCGCGCTGGCGGTTGATCACGTCGTCGTACTCGACGACGTGCTTCCGCGTGTCGAAGTTGAAGCCCTCGACCCGGGTCTGGGCTCCCTCGATGGTGCGGCTCACCATCCGCGACTCGAGCGCCGTCTCGTCGTTGAAGCCCAGGGTGCGCATGATCGACTGGACGCGGTCGCTGGCGAAGCGCCGCATCAGGTCGTCCTCCAGCGACAGATAGAAGCGGGTGCTCCCCGGATCGCCCTGCCGTCCAGCGCGGCCGCGCAGCTGGTTGTCGATGCGACGCGCTTCATGGCGCTCGGTGCCGACGATATGCAGCCCGCCGGCAGAGACGACTCGCTCGCGATCCTCCGCGCACAGGCGATCAGCCTCGGCGAGGACGGCAGCGTATTGCTCCGGGGAGGCCTCCAGGACAGTGAGCCCCTTCTTGTGCAGCAGCTCGGCGGCCAGCATCTCCGGATTCCCCCCCAGGATGATGTCGGTCCCGCGGCCGGCCATGTTGGTGGCGATCACCACGTTGCCGCTATGCCCCGCCTGGGCCACGATCTCGGCTTCCTTCTCGTGAAACTTGGCGTTCAGCACGCTGTGCTTGACGCCGCGTCGCTTCAGCATGTCGCCAAGCATCTCGCTCACCTCGACGCTGATGGTGCCGACCAGCACCGGCCGCCCCTGCTCGTGCTCCTCGACGATCTCGTCGACGACGGCCTGCCACTTCCCCTTCTGGCTGGCGAAGACGAGGTCTGCGAAGTCGCCCCGGATCATCGGCCGGTTGGTCGGGACCGCGATCACCTCGAGGTCGTAGATCTTGTGGAACTCCTCGGCCTCGGTTTCGGCGGTTCCGGTCATGCCGGCCAGCTTGTCGTACATGCGGAAGTAGTTCTGGAAGGTGATCGTGGCCAGCGTGCGGGACTCGTTCTGGATCTTGACCCCCTCCTTGGCCTCGACCGCCTGGTGCAGGCCCTCGCTCCAGCGGCGACCCGGCATCAGGCGCCCGGTGAACTCGTCGACGATCACCACCTCGTCGTCTTTGACGACGTAGTCCTTGTCGCGCCGGTAGAGGGCCTCTGCCTTGAGCGCCTGCTCCAGGTGGCGCGCCATGGAGAAGTCGTTGTCGAAGAGGTTTTCGACGCCGAGCCAGCGCTCCATCTTGTCGGTGCCGGCCTCCGTGATCGCCACCTGCCGGAACTTCTCGTCGACGATGTAGTCCTCCTCCGCCTTCAAGCGGGGGACCAGGCGCGCGAACTGGACGTACTTGTCGCCCGATTCCTCGGCGGCGCCGGAGATGATCAGCGGCGTGCGCGCCTCGTCGCTGAGGATGTTGTCGACCTCGTCGACGATCGCGAAGAAGTGCCCGCGCTGCACGCGCTGGCCCAGGTCGATCACGAGGTTGTCGCGCAGGTAGTCGAAACCGAACTCGTTGTTGGTGCCGTAGGTGACGTCGGCGGCGTAAGCCTCCCCGCGCGCCACCGGGCGCAGGTTGCGGAGGTGCTCATCGGTCTGGGGGAAGTCCGGGTCGACCACGAAGGCCGCCTCGTGCTGGATCGAGCCAACGCTCATGCCGAGCTGCCAGAAGACCTCACCGATCCATTGGGCGTCGCGCTTGGCCAGGTAGTCGTTGACCGTCACGACATGCACGCCTCGGCCGGTGAGCCCGTTCAGGTAGGCAGCCAGCGGCGCGACGAAGGTCTTCCCCTCGCCCGTCTTCATCTCGGCGATGGCCCCGGTGTGCAGCACCATGCCGCCGATCAGCTGCACGTCGTAGTGGCGCTTGGCGAGCGCTCGCCGCATCCCTTCTCGAACGGCGGCGAACGCCTCCGGCAGGATCTCGTCGAGCGCGGCGTCGATCTCGCGCCGCTCGCGCTTGTGCTGCTCCTTGCGCTCCTCGCTGATGCGGGTCGGGTCCGGGGCGGTGAGCTCCGACTCTGCGGCCTCTTCGGGCGTTAGCGGCCGCTGCTCGATCGGGATCAGGAGGTCGCCCAGCGACTCGCGCAGGCGAGCGCGGAACTGCTCGGTCTTGCCACGCAGCTCGGCATCAGAGAGGGAGGTGTACTCCAGCTCGAGCTCGTTGATGCGAGCCACGGTCGGTTCGAACCGTCGGACCTCGCGCTCGTTCGAGTCCGACAGCCGGGAGAGGAACTTCAGCATCGGGAGCGCGAGTATAGCCCGACGAGCACGACGACCCGTCGGCGGGAGCCTGAGCTGCGGGCGAGGACTACGCGGCGGCCGGGCCAGCGGGAGGCTCGTCCTCGTCCTCGGCGTGGCTGCCCCAGAAGGTCATCTCCTCGACCAGCTGGACCTCCGAGCTGAACAGTGCGCCCACGCTCTCCCCGCGGTGGATCCGCTTGATCGCCTCCCCGAACAGCGGGGCGATGGAGAGGACGGTGATCTTGTCGCGATTGGCCCCAGGCGGGAGGGGGATCGTGTCGGTGACGATCACCTCGGTGATCGGGCTGTCCTCGATGTGCTTCAGCGACTGGTCGGAGAAGACCCCGTGGGTGGCGCAGGAGTAGATGGCGCCGGCGCCCTCGGCAACCAGCGCGGCGACTGCCTCGAGCAGGGATCCGGCGGTATCGATCTCGTCATCAATGATCACCGCCGTCTTGCCGGCCACCTCACCGATGATGTTCATCAGCTCGGTCTTGTCGTCGTTGCCGACCCGGCGCTTCTCGACGATCGCCAGCGGCGCCTGGAGGATCTCGGCGAAGTTGCGGGCCTTCTTGGCGAAGCCGAGCTCGCTGACGACCACGATGTCGGGCAGGTTCTTCTCCCGAATGTAGCGCGACAGGATGTTGACGGCGGTCAGCTCGTCGACCGGGATGCTGAAGAAGCCCTGGATCTGCCCCTGGTGGAGGTCCATCGTGAGCACCCGATCGGCACCGGCGACGGTGAGCATGTCGGCCACCAGGCGGGCGCTGATCGGCACGCGCGGCTGATCCTTCTTGTCGGAGCGCCCGTAGGCGTAGTACGGGATCACGGCCGTGATCCGCCCCGCGCTGGCGCGCTTGAAGGCGTCGATCATGATGAGCAGCTCCATGACCGAGTCGTTGACCGGCCGCGAGGTGGGCTGCACCAGGAACACGTCCTGCTCGCGGACGTTCTCCATCACCCGCACGAAGGTGTTGTCATTGGCGAACTTGAAGACCTCGGCCTTGCCCAGCTGGGTGCGCAGGTAGCGGCAGATCTGCTTAGCGAGCGGCCTGTTGGCGTTGCCGGCGTAGATGCTGAACTCGTCGGCGTACATCTGCGCCGATTCTAGTCGCTCGGCTGCGTGGCTCAGGCGTCGGTTTCGGCGTCGTCCTCAGGCATCAGCGGGCGATCGTCGACGAAGACGGAGATCGACACGATCCGGTCGCCCTCGCCGGGCTTCATGACCGTCACGCCACGCGAGGCCCGGCGATAGCGATTCACGCTGCTCACCTCGGTGCGCAGGATCGTGCCCTCTTCGGTGATCAGCATCAGCTCCTCGTCCTCGCGACCTACGATGCGCACCGCCGCGACCCTGCCGGTATCGGCGTTGAGCGAGTTGGCGATCACGCCTCCAGTGGCGCGGTGCTTCACCGGGAAGTCATCGAGCACCGTCCGCTTGCCGTAGCCCTGCTCGGTGACGACCAGCAGCTCGGCCCCCGGCATGACGACCTCCATTCCGATCACCTCGTCGTCGCCCTTCAGGCGGATCCCGGTCACGCCCCGGGTGTCGCGGCCCATCGGGCGGACCTCCGTCTCGTGGAAGCGGGCGGCCTGCCCGTTGCGAGTGGCCAGGATGATGTCGTTGTGACCATCGGTCAGGCCGACCCAGCGGAGCTCGTCGCCCTCGACCAGGCTGATCGCGATCAGGCCGTTGCTGCGGATCTTGGCGTACTCGGCCAGCGAGGTCTTCTTGATCATGCCGCCACGAGTGGCCATCGCCATGTAGTTGTCGGGTTCGAACTGCGGCAGCGTGATGATCGCGCTGACGTACTCGCCCTGGTCGACCATCACGCCGGGCAGGTTGATGATCGGCAGTCCCTTGGCTTGGCGACTCGCCTCGGGCAGGGTGTGGACCTTGGTGATGAAGACGCGCCCGCGGTTCGTGAAGAAGAGGATGTTGTCGTGGGTATTCGCCACCAGCAGGTGGCGCACCGCATCCTCTTCGCGCGTGATCATCGCCAGCTTGCCCTTGCCGCCGCGGCGCTGCGAGCGGAAGGTGCCGATCTGCTGGCGCTTGATGTAGCCGCGCTGCGACAGCGTCACCACCACGTCCTCCGCCGCGACCAGGTCCTCGGCGGTCAGCTCCCGGTTGGAATCGGACTGGATCCTGGTCTGGCGCTCGTCGCCGTACTTGCGGACCAGCTCCCCAAGCTCGTCGCGAATCGCGGTCAGGATCTTGCGGGGATTGGCGAGCAGGTCCTCGAGCTCGGCGATGAGGCGGATCACCTGCTCGTACTCATCCTCGATCTTCTTGCGCTCGAGTGCGGCGAGCCGGCGGAGCTGCATCTCCAGGATGGCGTTGGCCTGCGCCTCGCTGAGCTTGAAGCGGCTGATCAGCGCGGCTCGGGCCGCGTCGCTGTCGGCGGAGGCGCGGATCGTCTTGATCACCTCGTCGAGGTTGTCGAGCGCGATCTTCAGGCCCTCGAGGATGTGGGCGCGCTCCTGGGCGCGCGCCAGGTCGAACTCGGTCCGCCGCCGGATGACCTCGCGCCGATACGCGATGTAATGCTCGAGCATTTTCTTCAGGCCGAGCGTCTGCGGCTGGCCGTCGACGAGGGCGAGCATGTTGGCGCTGAAGCTGGTCTGGAGGGCGGTGTGCTTGAAGAGCTGCTGCATGACCGTGTGCGGGGAGCCGTCGCGCTTGATCTCGATCACGATCCGCATGCCGGTCCTGTCGCTTTCGTCGCGAATGTCGCTCACGTCCGTGATCCGCTTGCCACCCACCAGCTCGGCCATCTTCTCGATGAGCGTGGTCTTGTTGACCTGGTAGGGCAGTTCGGTGATGATGACCGAGATGCGGCCGCGCGCGTCCTCCTCGAAGGCCACCTGGCCTCGGATCACGACCCGGCCGCGGCCGGTCGCGTACATGTGCCGAATGACGTCGATCCGCTCCTTCTCGCCGGTCAGCGTGTTGCGCTGGTCCTCGAAACGGAAGATCGTGCCGCCGGTCGGGAAGTCGGGACCGGTGACGATCTCGCACAGCTCGTCGACGGTCAGCTGCGGGTTGTCGATGAGCGCGATCAGCGCGGTACAGATCTCGGTCAGGTTGTGGGGCGGGATATTGGTGGCCATCCCGACCGCGATGCCCGAGCTGCCGTTGATGAGCAGGTTCGGGAGTCGGGCGGGGAGGACGGTCGGCTCGCGCAGGCGCCCGTCGTAGTTGTCGACGAAGTCGACCGTCTCCTTCTCGATGTCGTCGAGCATCTCGTCACTGATCGCGGTCAGGCGCGCCTCGGTATATCGATAGGCGGCTGCCGGATCGCCGTCGATCGACCCGAAGTTGCCCTGGCCATCGACGAGCGGGTAACGCAGGCTGAAATCCTGCGCCATTCGCACGAGGGCGTCGTACAGCGCCACGTCGCCGTGCGGGTGGTACTTGGCGAGCGCGTCCCCCACCACGCCCGCGCACTTGCGGTAGGCGGAGGTGGAGCGCAGGCCCATCTCGTGCATCGTGTACAGGATTCGCCGATGGACCGGCTTCAGCCCGTCGCGCACGTCCGGCAGCGCACGGGCCACGATCACGCTCATGGCGTAGTCGATGTACGCCGAGCGCATCTCGTCCTCGATCGAGACGCGCCGGACGGCGTCGATCCGGTCGCTATCCATGTCGCGTCTGTCGCTTTCTCATTGCCGCCGAGACCCGGCGGTGGTCACGTCGGCCGGCAGCCCGTACCGTGCCTTGAGCTCCGCCTTGACCGATGGACTGGCACCCAGGAAGCGCCCGTGACCCTCCGCGACCAGGCGCCCATTCGATCCGCGGACCTCGCCGCTCACCTGGTAGATGCGGCGGCGACGCTCGGTCACCCAGCCCCGGGCCGTCAGCGCCTCCCCCGGATTCGCCGGCGAACGGTAACGAATCGAGATCTCGGCGGTGACCGCCCAGGAGTCGAAGCTCGAGGGCGCCCAGGCCATCACCTCGTCGAGCAGGGTGGCGAGCAGGCCGCCGTGCACCGTCTCCTCCCACCCGACGAAATCGGGGCCGGGGAGCCACGTCGTGCTGGCGGTGCCTTCGCCGAGCTCGATCGCCAGGTGCATGCCGATCGGGTTCGCGCTGCCACACGCAAAGCAATTGTGGTCGGCGAACGCGTACCGTCGTCCGTCGGCCGCTTCGATCAGCCGGCTGGTGCCGACGGTGGCCGCACCGCCCTTGCTCGTGCTCACCAGCGATCTTCCCCCTCGTCGTCCCAGAAGCCATCGCCGCCGAACTCATCGGTTCGGGAGGGACGGAGGCAGTGGGCCGCGATCGCCAGTGCGAAGGCATGGCTGATGGCGTAGCCGTCGCGCAGGAAGTTGACTGCGTCGCGCCGCTCGCCGACGCCGTTCGCCTCGAGCAGGGCGCACCACTCCTCGAGCTTACGGCCGGTCTTCCCCTCGACCTGGCGGATATCGGCAACGTGTCGGCTTGGCATTCGTCGGTCATCGGCTCCTGCTAGAAGTCCAGGTTGCGGACCTTGCGGGCCTCGCCACGGATGAAGTCGCGCCGCGGCTCGACGCGCTCGCCCATCAGCGTGCTGAAGACCTCGTCGGTCTCCGCTGCGTCGCGGACGGAGATCTGCAGCAGCGTGCGGGTATCGGGGTTCATGGTCGTTTCCCACAGCTGCTCCGGGTTCATCTCGCCTAGCCCCTTGAAGCGCTGCACGCTGATGTTCTTGGTCTTGCCCTCGCGGGAGAGCGCCTTCATCGCCTCGTCGCGTGTCTTCTCGTCCTTGGCGTAGCGGGTCACCTTCCCGGTGCTCACCCGATAGAGGGGTGGCTGGCACAGGTAGAGGTAGCCCTGCTCGATCACCTCGGGCATGTGGCGGTAGAAGAAGGTGAGCAGAAGGGTGCTGATGTGGGCACCGTCGACATCGGCGTCGGAGAGGAGGCAGATCTTGTGGTAGCGGAGCTTGGCGATATCGAACTGGTCGCCGATCCCCGCCCCGAGCGCGATGATCAGCGGCCGGATGTTCTCGCTCGACAGGACCCGGTCGAGGCGTGCCTTCTCGACGTTCAGCAGCTTCCCTCGCAGCGGGAGCACTGCCTGGCTGCGCCGGTCGCGACCCTGCTTTGCGGAGCCACCGGCCGAGTCGCCCTCGACGATGTAGAGCTCGCTGCGTGCCGGGTCACGCTCCTGGCAGTCGGCCAGCTTGCCCGGCAGGGCCATGCCGTCGAGTGCACCCTTCCGAATCACCAGGTCGCGGGCCTTGCGGGCCGCTTCGCGGGCGCGCGCCGCGGTGACCGACTTCTCGATGATGCGACGCCCGTCGGCCGGATTCTCCTCCAGGTGCTGGATGATCCCGTCGGTGACCGCCGCCTGCACGGCGCCCTTGACGTCCGCGTTGCCGAGCTTGGCCTTCGTCTGGCCCTCGAACTGCGGATCGGTGAGTTTCACGCTGATCACCGCGGTGAGCCCTTCGCGAACGTCGTCGCCGCTCAGGTTCGCGTCTTTTCCGGACAGGAGCCCCGCCTTGTGCGCCCAGTCGTTGAGGGACGACGTGAGCGCAGCGCGGAAGCCGGTGACGTGCGTGCCGCCGTCCACGGTGTGGATGTTGTTGGCGAAAGCCAGCACGTTCTCCGCGAATCCGTCGTTGTACTGCAGCGCGACTTCGACGCTCGTCGTGTCGACCATGCGCTCGACATGAATCGGCCGGTGGTTGAGCACCTCGCGGCGCCGATTGAGGTGGCGCACGAAGCTCGTCACGCCGCCCTCGAAGTAGAAGTTCTTCTCGCGGTCGACACGCTCGTCCCTCAGGCAGATCCAGAGGCCCTTGTTCAGGTAGGCCGATTCCCGCAGGCGCGTGGCGATCAGATCCCAGCTGAAATCGAGGTCCTCGAAGATCTCCGGATCGGGCTGGAAGAAGGTGCGCGTACCATGCTGACGCTGCTTGAGGGTGACCAGGCCCCGGTTCGCCTCGGCGGTGCCACCCTGCTGTCGCACAGCGCCCTTCGGGGCTCCGCGACTGTACTCCTGGATGTACCGCTTGCCGTCGCGCAGCACCTCGACCCGCATCGCCACCGAGAGCGCGTTCACCACGCTCACGCCGACGCCGTGCAGCCCACCCGCAACCTTGTACCCGCCGCCTCCGAACTTGCCGCCGGCGTGCAGGACGGTGTGGACCACCTCGAGCGCGTCCTTCCCCGATCGGTGCTTCCCGACCGGGATTCCGCGTCCGTCATCGACCACCTCCACCGACCCGTCCCTGTGAATCGTCACGTCGATGCGCGTGGCGACATTCGCCATCGCCTCATCGATGCTGTTGTCGACCACCTCCCAGACGAGCTGGTGCAGGCCGCGCGAGTCAGTCGAGCCGATGTACATGCCGGGGCGCTTGCGAACGGCGCTCAGGCCTTCCAGGACCTGGATGTTCTCGGCGGTGTAGTCGGAGGAGGCCTTGGCGCGTCGCGGCCGGCGCTCTGGCTGCGCGCTCACGAGGCCGCTCCACCGGCGCCGCGGGTGATGATGGCGTAGAGCCGATCGAGCTCCTCGTCTGAATAGAAGTCGATCACCAGGCGCCCGCCTCTGCGCGTTCTAACGATGCCCACCCGGGTGGCGAGCAGGCCGCGCAGCTGCGCCTCGAGATCCGCGAGATCCCCCGAGATGGCTCGAGGTCGCCGAACGGCCCCGCCATCACGCTTGCGACGCACAAGTTCCTCGGTCTGGCGCACCGAGAGGTGACGGTCGAGGACCACTTGCAATGCCGCGCGCTGGAGCTCGGGCATGCTCAGTGCGGCGAGCGCCCGACCGTGGCCCTCGCTGATCCGGCCGTCGGAGATCGCCTCGCGAGTTTCGTCGGCCAGGTCGAGCAGCCGCAGCGAGTTGCTGATCGCAACGCGGCTCTTCCCGACCTGGCGTGCCACCTCTTCATGGGAAAGGCCGAAGCGATCGATCAGCTCGCGGTACGCACTCGCCTCCTCGATCGCGTTCAGGTCCTGGCGCTGTACGTTCTCGACCAGCGCGAGCTCGAGGAGATCGCCTCCTGCAGACTCCCGCACGACGGCTGGGATGTGGCTCAACCCCGCGATCCGCGCAGCCCGGAGGCGCCGCTCTCCCGCGATCAGCTCGTACCCGCCGTCGGCGGCGGCACGCACCACGATCGGCTGGATGACGCCGTGGAGCGCGATCGAGGCAGCCAGTTCGGCGGTCTCCGCCTCGTCGAAGCGGTTGCGCGGCTGGTGGGGGTTGCGAACAATCCGGTCGATCGCGATCTCCCGGGCCTCGGACGATGGCGCGTCGCGTGGGATCAGGGCATCGAGGCCCCGTCCCAATCCGAATGTCTTAGCCACGCGCGGTGACCTCGGCGGCAAGGCGGCCATACGCTTCTGCGCCCCGAGAGGTCGGATCGTAGATGGCGATCGGCTGACCGTGGCTCGGAGCCTCGGAGAGTCTGATGCTGCGTGGCACGACCGTGTCGTACACGGCACCCTCCAGGTGGCGTCGCACCTCGGCGGCAACCTGGGCAGAGAGGCGGGTCCGGCCGTCGTACATGGTGAGCAAGACGCCATCGATCTCCAGGCGTGGATTGAGGCTCTCCCGGACCATGCGGATCGTGTTCACCAGCTGACTCAGTCCCTCCAGGGCGTAGTACTCGGTCTGGATCGGGATCAGGACCCCGTCCGCCGCGGTCAGAGCGTTCACCGTGAGGAGCCCCAGCGAAGGTGGGCAGTCGATGAGGACACGGTCATAGCGTTCACCCAGGTCCGCCAGGCTGGCTGATAGACGTCGCTCGCGCGCCGCCAGGCCGACAAGCTCAACTTCCGCACCGGATAGCGCCAGCGCGGCGGGCACCAGGTCGAGGCCGGGCACGGCCGTCGCGAGTACCAACTCGCCGATGGGGACCCTGTCGATGAGTGCGTCGTAGATCGACCGGTCGAGCGATCTACGGTCCACGCCCAGGCCGCTCGTCGCATTCCCCTGCGGGTCGAGATCGATAACAAGGGTCGAGGTTCCGGAGAGGGCCAGGTAGGCCGCCAGGTTGACGACGGTCGTGGTTTTGCCAACGCCGCCCTTCTGGTTGGTACAGGCAGTGACCCTGATATCGGGCACTCCGCTGCGAGTTCGAATCGGCTTCCATATTCTACCAGTCGGGACCCTTACCGAAGGCTTATCGCGGCACTACCAGCCAGCGCATGTTTCACGTGAACAGGCCCTTCCCGACGGTGCCGAGGGCAAGCTCTCGGTATACTCGCCGTGCCGCCCGACGCCACCGCCAGCCACTCGTCGAGTCGGTCGAGGGACGCAGATCAGCTACACCGGCATCCTTATCGCCGTCCTGACCGGGATCCTGCACGCCGCAGTCGCTCCCGTCATCGCAATCGGCGATGTGCATCCGAATGTCGTTCTGGTGGCCGTGGTCCTGGTGACCGCCACCCGCGGATTTGGACCGGGCGTCGCATGGGCATTTGTCGGCGGGCTCTCGGCCAACCTGCTGACGCGGGACCCGCTCGGCAGCATTCCGCTCGGCCTCCTCGTCGTGGCCGCGCTGGTCGCTGGTGGTAGGCGGCTCTTTGGTGGGCTCGTCTGGGCCTACCCGATCGCGGCCGTTGCCATGGGATCGTTGGTGGTCGATGCCTTCAGCCTGGGTGCTCTGCACATGGTTGATGCGCCGGTCGCTGGCGGCGTGCCGGTGGGGCGGATCCTTGCCGCGGCCCTGCTTAACGCAGTCATCGCCGGCATTGCCGTCATGCCGATGCGGATGCTTGCACTCCGCGCCGGCGCCGATGAGACCCTGGCGTGGTGATCACCGGCATGGTGAAGACCTGATGCCAGCGCTCGATGGCGGGCATGCCCGTCCCGCTTCCCGGGCTCGCTTCATCGCGGCAGCGGTGGCGGCTGCTCTGCTCTTTGGCGTGCTCGGGGCGAGGCTCTTTCAGCTCCAGGTCGTCGAGGGAGCGCACTATGCGGCCCGGGCACTTGCGGCACGCACGGTCGACGTGCCGATCCGGGCTCCACGCGGGATGATCTTCGACCGAGCGGGCAGGCCGGTGGCGGTGAACACCGCGTCGTGGACCCTCTACGCCCGGCCGGCGGACCTGCCGTCCGATCCGGGTGATAGGGACCTGGTACTGGCCCGGGCTGCCCAGTTGACTGGTCTGGAGCTCTCGACCTTGCGCGAGCGAGTGGCGGCCTACACCGGGTCTCCCTTTGACCTCGTGCCGCTCGGAAAGGAGATCAGCCGCGATGCGGCTCTCCTCGTCGGAGAACGGCACGAGGAGCTGCCGGGGATCGAGGTTGGAGCACAGGCGACTCGGGAATACCTCGGTGAGACCGGCGCGATAGAGGGCTCCCTGCTCTCGCACGTCGTCGGCTACACGGCGCCGGTCTCTCGGGCAGAAGTGAGCAGGCTCACGGACGAGGGGTACCTCCGGGACGACGATATCGGCCGTGACGGAGTTGAGGCGAGCTTCGAGCGCGAGCTCCGCGGCACCTACGGCAGCGACCTGTACGAGCGTGACGCAGCCGGCAGGCCGGTGAAGGTCCTTGAGCGGCTGACTGCCCCGGTGCCGGGGGCCAACCTGATGCTCACCATCGACGCCCGGATGCAGCGCATCGCCACCGAAACGCTGCAGTGGGGCCTGGATGCGGCCGGCGTCGCTCAGGGAGTCACGATCGTGATGAACCCACAGACCGGCGAGATCCTGGCGATGGTGTCCCTGCCCACCTACGACAACAACCGGTTCGCGGTCGGGATCTCGCCCGCCGATTACGCGGCATACCTGGGCGATCCGACGAGGCCGCTGCGGAACCACGCCATCGCCGACATCTACCCGCCCGGTTCGACATTCAAGCTGGTCACTGGCCTCGGGGCGCTGGAAGAGGGCGTTACGACCGTCGCACAGCGCTGGCCCACCTACGGGTGCTATCAGATCCCCGATGCCCCCACCGGCCAATGCCTCTTCGACTGGAACCACAAGGGATTCGGCCCGCTGCGCATCGTGGATGCCTACGCCAAGAGCTCCGACACCTTCTTCTACCAGATGGCTGTTGGCCTGGGCGTCGATCGGCTGGGCAGCTGGGCAGGCGAGCTTGGCTTTGGCGAGCGGAGCGGCATCAGGCTTCCGAGCGAGGCCGCCGGCACGGTGGTCAGCAAGGCCTGGGCGCAGGCGCAGGGACGTCCGGACGTCTTCACCGGAGAGCTGGCCCAGGCCGGAATCGGGCAGAACGCGATCGCGGTCACGCCGTTGCAGCTCTTGAACGCGTATGCCGCGGTCGCCAACGGCGGCCGGCTGATGCGCCCGATGATCGTCCGCGGCGAGACCGATGAGGCCGGCAACCTGCTGCGTGAGTACCAGCCCGAGGTGATCCGGACGCTGGCTGCCAGCGACGCGGACCTGCAGACCATGCGGATCGGCGCTCGCGAAGTCATCAGCACCGGCCACGCGGGGAACATCCGCGACCTGCGCCTTGCGGGGGCGCTCTCCGGCAAGACCGGCACAGCCGAGTTCGGCACCCCGACCAGCCAGGGGGTCCTGCCCTTCCACTCGTGGTTCGTGGCCTACCTGCCATCGAGCCCGGGCGCGACCGATGCCGACCTGGCAATCGTGACCTTCACCTATTCCGCCGTGGTCCGCGGGAACGTGTCGCTGGAGGTCGTCAAGTATTTCCTGCAGCAGTGGTTCGGCCTGGACCAGGATCTGCGGCGCGAGTTCCAGGTCGATGCGAACTGATCGATGAGCACTTTTACAGCAACCTTTGTTGAGGCCTCGCGGGCTGGACGCTGGCGCTTCTTCGACTGGCAGCTGTTGCTCGCGCTGGTGCTGTTGATAGGATTTGGCGCCCTGATGGGGTATTCGGCGAACTACCAGGCGATCGGCGCTGCAGGCGGGCTGTCGCAGACGGTCAAGACCGTCATCTGGACCGGGGTGGGGCTGATCCTCTTCTTCGTCGCCGCCTCGCTCGACTACCACTGGCTGCAGTCCTTCGCGACACCGATCTACCTCGTGGTGCTCGGCCTGCTGGCTGCCACGGGTCTGGTAGGGACGAACCTTTTCGGTGCGCAGATGTCGATCAGCGTCGCCGGCCTGGACTTTCAGTTCAGCGAGATCAGCAAGGTGCTGATGATCGTGGTGCTGGCCACGTACCTCTCGTCGCGCGGCGACCGGATCGGCCGCCTCAGCACCATCGTCGGGGCTGCGTTGCTGATGGCGATCCCCACGTTCCTGGTCTATCGCCAGCCTGATCTGGGGACCGCGCTCGTCTTCGTTGCCATCCTGTTCGGGATGCTCTTCATGAGCGGCGCGGGGATCGGCTGGATGGCGCTCCTGAGCGGAGCGGCAATCGCAGTCGCACCGGCCGCCATCGGTGCCCTGCAGGCATACCAGCGGGAACGCCTCTTCTGCTTCCTGAATCCTTCGACCGATCCGCAGGGCGCGTGCTACCAGCTGGTGCAGGCGCTGAATGCGGTCGGATCCGGCGGCCTGCTCGGACAGGGCCTGACCGCCGGACGCCAGAACCAGCTCGGCTTCCTGCCGGTGCAATCGACCGATTTCATCTTCACCGTGGTGGCGGAAGAGCTCGGCTTCGTGGGCGGTGCGATCCTGCTGACGATCTTTGGTCTGCTGGTGTGGCGCGTGCTGCGCATCGGCTGGGGAGCCGGCGACCGCCTGGGCATGTCGGTGGCGGCGGGGCTGGGGAGCCTGCTGCTCTTCCAGATAACGGTCAACATCGGGATGGTGACCGGGATCATGCCGGTCACGGGGATTCCGCTCCCGTTCATCACCTACGGCGGCTCGTCGATGATCTCGCTGCTGTTCGGGATGGGGATCCTGCAATCGGTGCGGATGCACGCGGCGAAGCCGACCCTCTGACCGCGCGATGCTGGTCGCAGGGGGGACGGGGCGCTACCATCGCAGGCACCCATGAGCACGAGGACGGCCGAGCAGCCCCGCCAGCGCTGGCAGCTTCTCTTCGCGCGCCGGCACCCCGCCCTGCGCATTCGGCAGGCTGAGCTGCTCAACGAATTCGAGCGCGCCTTCCGCGAGGCTGGCCTGCCCCTGGCGCACTCGAACGCCCAGCGACCGCGGCCGCGCCTGAAATTCGCCGCGAACCTGCCGGTCGGCATCGAGCTCCGTGGCGAAGTCCTGGAGGCCTACTTCGACGAGCTGGTGCCGATCGAGCGCATTCAGGCCGCCGCGGCGTTGCTTCCCGAGGGGATCGAGATGGTCGATGCACGCGAGGTCTGGCACGGCTTTCCCTCGGCCGCCTCTCAGCTCCGGGCGGCCGAGTACGAGATCGAAGTGCGCGGCGGGCCGGACCTGACGAGTGATGCGCTGAGGGGCGCGGTGGTGCGGCTCCTGGGTGCGCGCCAGCTGCCGGGCAAGCGGCGTCGCGGCGAGAGCGAGCGCCGCGCCGATGCGGGGCCTCGGGATCTGCGCCCCCTGCTGGAGGACGCCGAGGTGCTGGAGGTCGACGAGGAGACGCACCGCGGCAGGCTGCGACTGGTGCTGCGGCTGGATGCCAGTGGAGCGGGGCGACCAGAGGACGTGGTCGGCGCCCTGGACCTTCCATTGCGCCCCGGTGCTGCGGTCCGGACCCGGCTCCTCTTCGTTGACACTCCCCCGATCGCCCGGTAGACTTCGGCGTCCCGCGGGCTCCTCGTCTGCCCGCTCCGTCGTGCGCGAACGCCCTGAGGTGGTGCGCACCGCGAACACCTGTCGAACCCTTTGGAGATGACCATGTACGCCGTCGTCAGCAGCGGCGGAAAGCAGTACCGGGTCGAAGCCGGCAGCCTGCTCACGCTCGAGCGGCTGGATGGCGAACCCGGTGCATCGTTCACCTTCGATCGCGTCCTCCTGATCGGGGACGGCGACGCGGTGACCGTCGGTACGCCGATCGTGGCCGGGGCATCGGTCAGTGCCACCGTGATCGGTGAGACGCTCGGACCGAAGCTGGTCATCTTCAAGTTCAAGCAGAAGGTCAAGTACCGACGCCGGAACGGCCATCGCCAGCACCTCACCCAGGTGCGGATCGATGCCATCAACCCGACAGCGGACAAGAAGGCCGCGGCGGCCAATGCGAAAGAGCCGGCCCCCTCCCGGGCGAAGGCCGACGAAAAGCCGATGACCAAGCCCAAGGCGACCCCGCGCGCTCCCCGTCCGTCAGCCGCGAAGGCTGCTGCACCGAAGGGAGCCACGAAGGCCGCCGCGCCGAAGGCCGCCGCAAAGGTCGCGGCGCCGAAGGCACCGGCACAGGTCGCTGCGCCCAGCGCATCTGCGAAAAAGGCGGCCGCAACCCCAGCGCCTGCGGCCGACAAGCCAAAGCCACGCCGATCCGCGAAGCCCAGGACAGAGGAGTAGCGACCGATGGCACACAAGAAGGCCGGCAGCTCCAGCCGCAACGGTCGCGACTCGGTCGGGCAGCGTCTCGGCGTGAAGCGCGGCGACGGGCAGCAGGTGAATGCCGGCACGATCATCGTCCGTCAGCGTGGGAGCACCTTCAACCCAGGTGAGAACGTGGGGATGGGGCGCGACTACACGCTCTTCGCGACGCGCGACGGCAAGGTCAAGTTCTCCCATGAAACGCGCCGCAAGAAGCGCGTCAGCGTCGTCAGTTCCCAGCAACCTGCGGCCTAGGGCCGCAGGTATCCCCAGGCAGGAGCCATGTCATGAAGGCCGATATTCATCCGCAGTACCATCAGGCGCAGGTTCACTGCGTCTGCGGGACCACCTTCACCGTCGGGTCGACCGTCGAGTCGATCCGCGTCGAGGTCTGCGCCAATTGTCACCCGTTCTACACCGGTACCCAGAACATCGTCGACACCGCCGGCCAGGTCGAGCGCTTCCAGCGGCGCATGGAGCGGTCTCAGCGGTAGTCGTGCCATGCGCCGCCGCCTGACAGGTTGGCCGGCGCGGCTGGCCCCCCACGTCGTCTTCCTCGTCCCCGAGCTGCTTGCCGCAGCCGGGCCGTTTGTCATCACCTCGATCGTGCGTGCCGGCGAGCGTCCGCGCTTCCGGATGCCCGACTTCTTCTACGGAGGGCAGGCGCTGGTGGAGGGCGTCATGATGCGCGGCCGAACGACGGTTGCGATGAGCGTGCGACCCCCGAACGGCGAGATCCGCACCTTCAGTGAGCCATTGCCAAAGGCGCTCGCGCGCGGTCGGTGGGCCAAGGTGCCGTTCGCCCGCGGCGTCCTGGTCCTGTACGAGGCGCTCGTGATCGGCACGCGGATGCTGATGCGCTCCGCGGCCATTGCGGCCGAGGGCGAAGACATCCAGATCGGCAAGGGAACCATGGCCATCACCATGGTCATCTCGCTCGGGTTCGCGGTCGGGCTGTTCTTCGTACTTCCCTTGTTCCTTTCGACGTTTGCGGAGCGTGCCACCACCAGCGATCTGCTGGCCAACCTGGCCGAGGGGGGCATTCGGCTCGCGGTCTTCGTGGCGTACATCTGGCTGATCGGCCGGATGGACGACGTCCGGCGCGTTTTCGGCTACCACGGGGCCGAGCACAAGGCGATCAGCGCGTACGAGGCCCGGCGCCCCCTGACGCCGGAGGAGGTGGACCAGTTCAGCACCGCACACACGCGCTGCGGCACGACCTTCCTCCTCATCGT
>JBBQGI010000015.1:0-18946 GCA_038322875.1 Candidatus Limnocylindria bacterium
GGTCGCGGGATGGGAATGGGCGAGCTGCAGCTGCTCGCCCGCGTCGAGCTGCCGGTCGGCGCCGGCCTGCTGATGGCCGGCATTCGCACCGCGGCGGTCCAGGTGGTGGCGACCGCCTCGCTCGGTGCGGTCATCTCGGCAGACTGCCTCGGCTTCTTCGTTCTCAAGGGCATCTCGTCCCAGCCGCAGAACCGGCCCGAGATCTTCGCCGGTGCGTTGATGATCGCGGGACTCTCGCTGCTCACCGAGCTCGCCTTTGGCTGGCTCCAGCGCCGGGTCGTCTCGCCGGGGCTGCGGGCAACTCCTCCGCTCGCCATCGACGCCGTCTGACCTGATTCGCATCCGCTGCTAGACTCGCCGGACGGCTGGGCACCGCGCTGCGGTGCGCAGGAGCCGATTACACAAGGAGGACCCAATGCGGAGATACCGCAGGGTTGCCCTCGGGGCGTTGATGCTGGCACTGCTGGTCGGGGCCTGCACGACGGGTGGGGGCAGCACCGAACCGAGCGCCAGTGGTGCCACCAAGCCGGCCGTGACCGTCGGCTCCGAAGGATTCGACGAGTCCGTGCTGCTGGCAGAGATCTACGCACAGGCGCTCGAGGCGCACGGCTATACCGTCACTCGCCAGGACTTCACCGAGCGTGGCCTGGCCATGACTTCGCTCGGCAGCAACGCCATCAACCTGCTGCCCGAGTACATCGGATCGCTCACCCGATTCCTCGGGGGGGAGCCGACGGGCGATGTGGATACGACCATGACGACCCTGGCCGCGGCGCTGCAATTGAAGGACCTGACCGTGCTCGATGCGGCACCGGCCCAGGACGGCGACGGCTTCGTGGTGCGACAGGAGACCGCGGACCAGTTCGGGCTGGTCACGATGAGCGACCTCGCCGAGGTGGCCGACCAGCTGAAGTGGGGCTTGCCGCTGGAGTGCAGTGACAACCCGTCCTGCGGCCCGGGCCTGAAGGATGTCTATGGCATCGACATCGCCACGCTGCAGGTGGAGAACCTGGGCGCCTGCTCGGGCGAGATGGCCACCGCGCTGAACGAGAGTGGCATCGACGTGGCCGAGGTGTGCACCACCCAGGCCGATATCGAGCGCTTCAACTTCGTCCTGCTGCAGGACGACAAGAAGCTGATCCCCGCTCAGAACATCGCACCGGTCGCCCGCGACGACCTGCTCACGGCGGCGCCCGACGACTTCGAGACGACGCTCAACGCCGTCTCGGCCAAGCTGACCACCGACGAGCTGACCAAGCTCAACGTGCGGGTCAGCGTCAACCAGGAGTCGATCGAGGACGTTGCCGCGCAGTGGCTCGGCGACCAGGGCCTGGTGACGACCTAGCCGGACCTCAACGCGAGGACCGATGCGGGCGGCGCAGCCTTCGGGCGGCGCCGCCCGTACACTTTCGCCGGACCCATGAGCGAGCACCTCGACCTGGCCGATTGGCGTCGCCGCGTGGCGGCGACCTATGACGCGCTGCGCCATGACGAGCGCGCCGAGCCTGCCCGCCTGCTCGGCTTTCGCGCCGCCAAGGACCGCCTCTTCGCCACGCATCCGTCGTCGCCGGTGCCCGCCTCCGGCCGAGCGGACTTCCGCGGCCTGGCCTACTGGCGTCACGCGCCGGAGCTCTCCTTCACGGCCCCGCTGGATCCCGATCCCGACGCTGGGCCGCCTGATGTGCCTCGCTCGGGGGCGGGGCCCGCGATGCCCTATGCCCGCATCGGCTGGGTCAGCTTCGAGGTTGACGGGACGCCCGCGCGGCTGGCGGTCTACTGGCTGAACGAATACGCGGGCGGCATCTTCATCCCGTTTCGTGACGCGACCAGCGGTACCGAGTCATATGGCGGCGGCCGCTACCTCTGGGACTCGAGCAAGGGCGCCGACCTGGGCGCCGACGGCGAGCGGATGGTGATCGATTTCAACTACGCCTATCACCCATCCTGCGTCTACGACCCGATCTGGAGCTGTCCGCTGGCCCCCGTGGAGAACCGCTTGACGGTCCCCATCCGGGCAGGTGAGCGGCTGGCGCCGGCCCCGTGACTGCCGCGGACCCCCGGCCGCTGCGGAGCTGCTACAAGTGCGGCCGCCAGATCGGTCCCGACGAGACGATCTGCGCCGTCTGCAACCGCGCCGGGATGGCCACGCCATCGGCCACCCAGTACCACGGCACCATCGTCGTGGCGATCGTGGCGGGCGTGGTGATCATGGCCATCGCGGCCAGCCTGGCGCTCCGAGGGATCGGGCCATTCCAGGGCGAGGCCGTGCGCTGGGGCTCCGACCCGCCTGACGGCATCCTGGTGCAGGTCCAGGTCAGCAACGAGGGGAGCAAGCCCGGGAGGGCGCGATGCCTGCTGACCGCTCGCGATGCGGGACGGCAGGTGCTGCGCACGAGGACGAGCATCTCGCCGCAGGTGCCCGCCGGCGGCCAGGTCACCTACGCGGAGCGGATCCCGGGACTGACGGTCGCCCCGGCCAGCGTGGCGGTGAGCTGTAGCTGATCGCAGGTCGGGGCACGGCAGGCGGCGCACGAGCCGGCCGTCTATCCTGCCGGCGTGGCTGGTGTGATGCGCGTCTTCCGGATCGTCGGCAACGTCATCTTCGGCGTGTTCTGGCTGGTCGTCATCGCGTTCGCGGTCTTCGACTTCCCTGGAACGACCTCAGCAGCCGCTGAGCGCTTCCCCGATCCGATCCCCGGACAGGCGGTCTATGACCCCGCCGGCGCGCTCGACCCGGGCATCGAGCAGGCCCTCGAGGCGCAGATCGACGCGATCGAGGCACGCAGCGGCGCGGAGATCGCCATCTACCTGCAGGTTGACGCGTCTGCGACCGAGGATTCGAACGTGGCGGCGGCGCAGGCCATGCTCGATCAGTGGGGCGTCGGGCGGCAGGGCTTCGACGACGGCCTGGTCTGGCTGGTCAGCTTCCAGCCCGACCTCGTGCACGGAAAGGTCAGCTTCTACGCCGGTGCCGGCTTCCTGCGCGGCTACCTGTCGCAGGGCGACCTGCAGTCGGTGATCGACGACGTGATCGTGCCCGCCGCCATCCAGCAGCAGATCGGCGGCGGGCTGATCGCGGCGATGGACGCCATCGATGCTGCCATCACGCCGGCCGCCACCGACCGGCTCAACTTCCTGCGCCAGGTGAACGCGGTGCTCGGCGTTGGGGGCGCGCCGATCGCCTTCCTCGTTGTCGTGGGGATCGCCTTCCGCGCCTGGCGCCGCGCCGGCGACGACCCGGAGGTGCTCGACTCCGAATCGGTCCTGATGGCAGGACCACCGGCCGAGATGACGCCGCCGCTGGCGACGGTGGTGCGCCAGGGCCGCGCCTCCCAGCACTCGCTCGACACCCTCCTCGTCGAGCTGGCCAGCACAGGCCGGATCGCGTTCCAGAACCTGGACCGCGCGAAGGGCGCGAAGTCGGACGATGAGCCCAACCCGCTCGTCGACCCGGCCATCGAGGTGCGTGACGAGGCGCCCAGCGGACGCAAGCTGGCGGGACCCGAGAAGGCCGCGTGGGATCTCCTGCGCAAGCAGGCGCTCGGCAGCGGCGTCGTGTCGCGCGAGCGACTGTGGGCCTTGAACGATCTCCTGAAGCCGACCCGTGACTCGCTCGAGGACGAGGTGGTGCGCCTCGGCTGGTTCACGCGCCGGCCATCCACCCTGATCACGCGCTGGATCGTGATCGGCTTCGGCGAGATGATCCTTGGAGGGCTCTTCGTGCTCGGCGGCTTCGTGATCCCCATGTCCGGACTGACCCTGCTCGGCGTGGCGACCGGCGTGGGAGGCCTGATCACCTTCGGCTTCGGTCAGGCCATGTCGCAGCGCACCCCGAACGGGGCCTACGTCGACGCCATGCTGAAGGCCTACCGGCGCACCCTCCAGAAGACCCTCGAGCAGGCACGCAGCATGGAGCAGGTGGTCGCCGACCCGACCGTACGCCTCTTCGCCGATACCCCCGACAAGGCGGTTGTGTGGGGATTCGCGCTCGGCCTGCATGACGAGGTCTCCGGGGTCCTGCGGCGCAACCTCGAGGACCAGGCGGCAGCCCCGTCCTCGACGAGCAATGCGTACTTTCCGCTCTGGCTCGGCACATCGCCTTCGTCGTTCAGCGGCGTCGGTGGGGATGCCGGCGGCAGCATCTTCTCCGGCTCGGGGATGCCCGACGTGGGCGGCATGTTCAGCGCCATCGGCAGCATCGGGTCGTCGCCCTCGTCGTCGTCCTCGGGCGGCGGATTCGGCGGCGGAGGTAGCTCGGGTGGCGGCGGGGGCAGCGGCAGCTTCTAGGGTCGTGCTGGCGCGAGCGCGCTCCAGCGGCTATCGTGGGGGGCGATGCCATACGAACGACGACCTGACCGACGCCCCGGCGGCGGCCGACCCGGCGGCTCCGGACGACCCTCCGGCGACCGCCCAGCCTTTGGTGACCGCCCGCAGCGTGACCGCCCGGCATTCGGTGACCGCCCGGCCTTCGGTGACCGCCCGCAGCGTGACCGCAGCGAGTACGGCGCCGGACCGCCCCGCGAGCGCAGCTACGGTGCGCCGACCGCTCGGCCGGACCGGCCGGCCGGCTTCGCGCCACGCCCGATGGATGACGGCGGCATGTCGATCCGGCTCGATCCCCGCCGCCTCGGTGCCCTCAAGCTGCTCGCCGCGGAGGCCGGTGTCCGTCCGGGCGAGCTGGTCACCCGGTGGGTCGAGGAGCGATTGGACGCCGCTCGAGCCGGCGGCAGTGCCCCGTCCGCCGTCGCGCCAGACGCACTGGCTGGCCTGACGTCCCGGGTCGACGAGCTCTATCGGCGCCTCGACCAGATCCTCGCGCCCGCTCAACCAGCCGCCACTCCGACGGCCGAGGCAGCCACTGACGTCGCCGCTCCCGTCAAGCGCGGCCGCGGCCGCCCGCGCAAGGTCGTCGACGACGCCGCAGCCCTGCCGGCCAGGAAGCCGGCCCGGCGGTCAGCCGCACGGGGCGCCGCAGCGTCCAGCTCGAAGATCGCCCTCCACGACGAGATCGCGGCGGTGATCGCCGAGCGCGGACCGCAGTCGGCCGCCGATCTCGCAGAGGCGATCACCCAGCGGGGGCGCTACCACGCCCCGCGCAGCGCCAAGCCGCTCGATGCCGCCGCGGTCAATGCCCGCGTCTCGAACCCGACCTATCGCGCCCGCTTCCTGCGCCGCGAGCACCGCATCGGGCTCGCCGCCGAGTAGGCCCCGGGGTCGCCCTCATCCCTCGAGGATGAAGGTGACCAGGATGTTGGCCTGGAACTCGAGCTCGCCGTCGGGTCCGCCGTTCACGCGCAGCTCCTTGACCCAGGCGCCGCGCACCCCGCGCAGCGTCTTGCCGGCGCGTGCCATGCCCTGGCGAATCGCATCCTCGAACGACTCCTTCGAGGTGCAGCTCAGCTCGGTGACCTTGGCGACTGACATGGGAGATCTCCTCTCAATGGTGGGGACGCGAGTATGACCGATGGCCCAACCTAGGCCTCGTGTGAGGCGGCCCAGGCGAGGAGGCGATCGGCGTCCATGGTGTTGACCACCGATTCCTCCGCGACCCCGCATGCGGCCGCCCGGTCGCACCCGTAGGGAAGCCACGCCAGCTGCCCCGGGGCGTGCGCGTCGGAGTCGATGGCGGTGCGGCAGCCGGCCTCGACCGCCAGGCGCAGGATCCGCTTCGGCGGGTCGAGCCGCTCGGGGCGGGCGTTGACCTCGATCGCCTTGTCGAATCGGACCGCCGCGGCGAAGACGATCTCCGCGTCGAAGGTGGAGGGTGGTCGGCGCCGCTTCCCGGTCACCATGCGGCCCGTCAGGTGTCCCAGCACGTCCAGGTGCGGGTTGGCGAGCGCCATCACCAGCCGCCGGGTCATTGGCTTCTCGGCCATCCGCAGCTCCGAGTGGACGCTGCCAACGACGAGGTCCAGGCGGGCAAGCAGCCCCGGATCCTGGTCGAGCGAACCGTCGGAGAGGATGTCGACCTCGATCCCGGTCAGGATGCGGAACGGCGCCAGCTCCAGGTTGAGCTGCGCCACCACGACGAGCTGCTCCTCCAGCCGCTCGGCGGTCAGACCGTTGGCCACTGTCAGGCGCGGCGAGTGATCGGTCAGGACCATGTACTCGTGGCCCAGCCCGCGCGCCGCCTCTGCCATCTCCCGGATCGGCGAGCCGCCATCGGACCAGTCGGAGTGCACGTGGCAGTCGCCGCGCAGCGCCGAGCGGAGCGCCGCCCCCAGGTCGGCGATCGGCTGCCCGCCGGTCGCTTCCAGGCGCCGCAGGTAGACCGGCTCCTCGCCGCGTAGCGACTCGGCGATCGTCCGACCCAGCACCTCGCCGACACCGGGCACCTCGCGCAGCGTCCCCCGCTTCGCGCGCAGCGCCAGCTCAGCAGCCGGCAGGCGCTCGATCGTGGCCGCCACGTTGCGGAAGGCACGGACCCGGAAGGTCGGCTCGCTGGCCGCCTCCAGCAGGAAGGCGATGCGGCGCAGGTCCGCCGCCGGGTCGCGGGAATCAGCCATGGGGCGCTATCCGACCGTCAGGATGCGACGGGGGTTGTCGATGGTGAGCTGGGCGATCTCCCCTTCGGCCACCGCCGCGGTGCGCAGCGTCGGCAGGAAATGCTGCTGCAGATAGGCATACCCGAACCCGCCGTTCGAGCGCAGCTGGCTGCTGTGGCAGACGTCCTGGCTGAGCAGCAGCTGCGGGCCATAGCCGCGCTCGAGCAGCTCCACGATGAGCTCCACCAGGCGCGGCTCGGCCGCCTCCTCGTTCCCGAACCGATGGCCGATGAAGTCGAACTCCAGGCTGGCGCCGCGATCCAGGACCGCCAGGTAGTGGTCGAGCACCGGATACGAATCGGCGTGGCCGATGACGACCCTCCCCGGATCGACGCCCTCGTCGGTGAAGATGCGCAGCTGGGCAAGGCCCACCGGCGACAGGATCGCGTGGGTGCTGATCGCCATGCCGGTCGCCAGCGACGCGCGGGCCGCCGCGCGGTGCACCCGCTCCTCGAGCGCGCTGACCCATGGCTTGTCGGTGCCGATCTCGCCGATGATCCCCGGGCGCACCCCGGTCCCGGCCACCCCATCGTTGAACTCGGCGATCAGCTCCGCCGCCAGGTCATCGACCGAGCGCCGATCGATGAGCGCCTCCGCGGGGTAATACGCGCCGCGGTACCAGCCACAGCCCATGACGACCTGCACGCCGCTGCGCGTGGCGAGCCGTCGCAGGCGCTCCGGGTCACGGCCGACACCGGGCAGGGTCATGTCGACCAGGGTCGAGCCACCGCGCCGCCGAAAATCGCCGAGCTCCTCGGCGAGCGTCAGCTCATCGCCCGCCAGCTCCCAGTAGTCCCAGCGATCCGGGATGTGCCACAGGTGGATGCCAGTGTGCTCGTGCGGCAGGGTGAAGCCGACACGCTCCGGGGGGATCGGGCCGGTGACGGTCATCACGCGGGGGGCCATGGCTGCCTCCTGGTCGCGGTTGCGCGCCGGTGCGGCGCAGGTGGGCCGCCGACGCATCGGTTTGGGTTGGCGAGATCAGTGTGCCACCCAGCAGTGCATTCGAGCCGCCGCTGAGCGGCGGTTTCGCCTAGCCTGTGCGCGCATGACAGCCTCGGAAAACGGACACGCCGTCGCCGACAACGTGTGGGTCGCGGCGCAGCACGACCTTGATATCGCTGCCGAGCGGCTCCAGCTGGACCCCGGGATGCATCAGGTGCTGCGCGTGCCGAAGCGCGAGCTGGAGGTCCATTTCCCGGTCACGTTCGACGACGGGACGGTCCAAGTGTTCACCGGCTACCGCGTCCACCACAATCTGAACCGCGGCCCGGCGACCGGCGGCATCCGCTACACGGCCGACCTGACGATCGACATCGTGCGCGCCAACGCCATGCTGAACACCTGGAAGGCGGCACTCCTCGAGGTCCCGTGGGGCGGGGCCATGGGTGGCGTGGTGGTCAACCCCCGGCGCCTCTCTCCGAACGAGCGCCAGGGGCTGACGCGGCGCTTCGCGACAGAGATCAGCCTGCTGATCGGTCCCGAGCGGGACATCCCGACCCCCGACGTCAACACCGGGTCGCAGACGATGGCCTGGATCATGGACACCTTCAGCATGCACCGCGGCTACACCATTCCCGGCGTCGTGACCGGCAAGCCGCTGGAGATCGGGGGGACACGCGGTCGTCGCGAGTCGACCAGTCGGGGCGCGTTCCACTGCATCGTCGCCGCCGCCCGCGCGAAGGGCGTGGCGCTCTCGGGCGCCCGGGTCGCGATCCAGGGCTTCGGCCGGGTCGGCAGCATCCTGGCCGAGATGCTCGCCGCGGCCGGTGCGCGCCTGGTGGCGATCGCCGACGACCGGGCCGCAGTGGCCAACCCGGGTGGCATCGACGTGGCCGCGGCGGTCGGATGGACGCGGCGCCGCGACGGGATCGCCGGAGCGCCCGATGCCGAGCCGATCGCCCGCGACGAGATCTTCGGGACCGAATGCGAGATCTTCATCTCGGCCGGACTGCAGAACCAGCTGAACGCGGAAGCGGCGGACCGGATGCGCGCGGGGATCGTGGCCGAGGCCGCCAACGCCCCCACCACGGCCGAGGCCGATGCCATCCTTCGCGACCGCGGCATCCTGGTGCTGCCCGACATCCTGTGCACTGCCGGCGGGCTGCTGCTCGGCTACTTCGAGTGGGTGCAGGACACGCAGGCCTTCTTCTGGGCGGATCGCGAGATCGCCGCAGAGCTCGAGCGGATCATGGAGGCGGCCTTCGCCGGGGTCATGACGACCGCCGATCGTGAGCACGTGGATCTCCGCGGCGCCGCCATGATGGTCGCGGTCAGCCGCGTGGCCGAGGCGACCGCGCTCCGCGGCCTCTACCCCTGACCCGCTGATTTCAGCAATTCCGATCAAGCGCCGGCTTGCAGCGGCAACGGTCTTGCCCGCATCATCGGCGGCGTGACCGAGTCAGAGCCCAAGCCCGAGCGCAAGCGCCGCTTCATCACCCAGTCCGGGGTGGAGATCAACCGCCTCTACACCCCGGCCGACCTCGCCGACCCCGCCAACGACCCCGACCTGGATCGCCCGCGCTATCGGTTCAGCCCCCCGGCCGAGGCGACCGACGGCTGGAGCCAGTCCGACGACGTGGGCCTGCCCGGTGAGCCGCCCTTCACGCGCGGAATCCATCCGACCGGCCATCGTGGCCGCCTCTGGACGATGCGCATGTTCGCCGGCTTCGGGACCGCCGAGGACACCAACGCCCGCTTCAAGAAGCTGATCGCGGCCGGCGGAACTGGCCTCTCGATCGCCTACGACATGCCGACCCTGTACGGATACGACCACGACGAGCCATTGGCCGCCGGCGAGTTCGGCACCTGCGGCGTGGCGGTCAGCAGCCTGGCCGACATGGAGATCCTGCTCGCCGGCCTGCCGGTCGGCGAGATCAGCACCAGCATGACCATCAACTCCCCCGCTGCCATGATCTGGGCGATGTATACATCGCCCAGATCATGGCAGCGGGGGAGTTGATGGTCATGCTGGTGCTGATCTCGCCGACCGGCAGGCCGGCGAGCAGGATCTCCATGTCGGCCAGGCTGCTGACCGCCACGCCGCAGGTGCCGAACTCGCCGGCGGCCAATGGCTCGTCGTGGTCGTATCCGTACAGGGTCGGCATGTCGTAGGCGATCGAGAGGCCAGTTCCGCCGGCCGCGATCAGCTTCTTGAAGCGGGCGTTGGTGTCCTCGGCGGTCCCGAAGCCGGCGAACATGCGCATCGTCCAGAGGCGGCCACGATGGCCGGTCGGATGGATTCCGCGCGTGAAGGGCGGCTCACCGGGCAGGCCCACGTCGTCGGACTGGCTCCAGCCGTCGGTCGCCTCGGCCGGGGGGCTGAACCGATAGCGCGGGCGATCCAGGTCGGGGTCGTTGGCGGGGTCGGCGAGGTCGGCCGGGGTGTAGAGGCGGTTGATCTCCACCCCGGACTGGGTGATGAAGCGGCGCTTGCGCTCGGGCTTGGGCTCTGACTCGGTCACGCCGCCGATGATGCGGGCAAGACCGTTGCCGCTGCAAGCCGGCGCTTGATCGGAATTGCTGAAATCAGCGGGTCAGGGGTAGAGGCCGCGGAGCGCGGTCGCCTCGGCCACGCGGCTGACCGCGACCATCATGGCGGCGCCGCGGAGATCCACGTGCTCACGATCGGCGGTCGTCATGACCCCGGCGAAGGCCGCCTCCATGATCCGCTCGAGCTCTGCGGCGATCTCGCGATCCGCCCAGAAGAAGGCCTGCGTGTCCTGCACCCACTCGAAGTAGCCGAGCAGCAGCCCGCCGGCAGTGCACAGGATGTCGGGCAGCACCAGGATGCCGCGGTCGCGAAGGATGGCATCGGCCTCGGCCGTGGTGGGGGCGTTGGCGGCCTCGGCCACGATCCCCGCGCGCATCCGGTCCGCCGCTTCCGCGTTCAGCTGGTTCTGCAGTCCGGCCGAGATGAAGATCTCGCATTCGGTCCCGAAGATCTCGTCGCGGGCGATCGGCTCGGCATCGGGCGCTCCGGCGATCCCGTCGCGGCGCCGCGTCCATCCGACCGCCGCGGCCACGTCGATGCCACCCGGGTTGGCCACTGCGGCCCGGTCGTCGGCGATCGCCACCAGGCGCGCACCGGCCGCGGCGAGCATCTCGGCCAGGATGCTGCCGACCCGGCCGAAGCCCTGGATCGCGACCCGGGCGCCCGAGAGCGCCACGCCCTTCGCGCGGGCGGCGGCGACGATGCAGTGGAACGCGCCCCGACTGGTCGACTCGCGACGACCGCGTGTCCCCCCGATCTCCAGCGGCTTGCCGGTCACGACGCCGGGAATGGTGTAGCCGCGGTGCATGCTGAAGGTGTCCATGATCCAGGCCATCGTCTGCGACCCGGTGTTGACGTCGGGGGTCGGGATGTCCCGCTCGGGACCGATCAGCAGGCTGATCTCTGTCGCGAAGCGCCGCGTCAGCCCCTGGCGCTCGTTCGGAGAGAGGCGCCGGGGGTTGACCACCACGCCACCCATGGCCCCGCCCCACGGGACCTCGAGGAGTGCCGCCTTCCAGGTGTTCAGCATGGCGTTGGCGCGCACGATGTCGATCGTCAGGTCGGCCGTGTAGCGGATGCCGCCGGTCGCCGGGCCGCGGTTCAGATTGTGGTGGACGCGGTAGCCGGTGAACACTTGGACCGTCCCGTCGTCGAACGTGACCGGGAAATGGACCTCCAGCTCGCGCTTCGGCACGCGCAGCACCTGATGCATCCCGGGGTCCAGCTGGAGCCGCTCGGCAGCGATATCAAGGTCGTGCTGCGCCGCGACCCACACGTTGTCGGCGACGGCGTGTCCGTTTTCCGAGGCTGTCATGCGCGCACAGGCTAGGCGAAACCGCCGCTCAGCGGCGGCTCGAATGCACTGCTGGGTGGCACACTGATCTCGCCAACCCAAACCGATGCGTCGGCGGCCCACCTGCGCCGCACCGGCGCGCAACCGCGACCAGGAGGCAGCCATGGCCCCCCGCGTGATGACCGTCACCGGCCCGATCCCCCCGGAGCGTGTCGGCTTCACCCTGCCGCACGAGCACACTGGCATCCACCTGTGGCACATCCCGGATCGCTGGGACTACTGGGAGCTGGCGGGCGATGAGCTGACGCTCGCCGAGGAGCTCGGCGATTTTCGGCGGCGCGGTGGCTCGACCCTGGTCGACATGACCCTGCCCGGTGTCGGCCGTGACCCGGAGCGCCTGCGACGGCTCGCCACGCGCAGCGGCGTGCAGGTCGTCATGGGCTGTGGCTGGTACCGCGGCGCGTATTACCCCGCGGAGGCGCTCATCGATCGGCGCTCGGTCGATGACCTGGCGGCGGAGCTGATCGCCGAGTTCAACGATGGGGTGGCCGGGACCGGGGTGCGCCCGGGGATCATCGGCGAGATCGGCACCGACAAGCCATGGGTCAGCGCGCTCGAGGAGCGGGTGCACCGCGCGGCGGCCCGCGCGTCGCTGGCGACCGGCATGGCGATCAGCACCCACGCGATCCTGTCGCCGGTGGGCCTTGCCCAGCTGCGCATCTTCACCGACGAGGGCGTCGATCCGGGGAGGGTCGTCATCGGCCACGCCGATTCGTATCCGGTGCTCGACCACTACCTGGCGGTCCTGGATCGCGGCGCCAGCCTGGAGTTCGACTTCATCGGCCATCGGTTCGGGAACGAGGAGGCGGCCGAGCCGCGCCTGGTGGAGCTCATCGTGGAGCTGCTCGAGCGCGGCTATGGCCCGCAGCTGCTGCTCAGCCAGGACGTCTGCCACAGCAGCCAGCTGCGCTCGAACGGCGGGTTCGGGTATGCCTATCTGCAGCAGCATTTCCTGCCGACGCTGCGCACCGCGGCGGTGGCCGAAGGGGAGATCGCCCAGCTCACCATCGACAACCCCCGTCGCATCCTGACGGTCGGATAGCGCCCCATGGCTGATTCCCGCGACCCGGCGGCGGACCTGCGCCGCATCGCCTTCCTGCTGGAGGCGGCCAGCGAGCCGACCTTCCGGGTCCGTGCCTTCCGCAACGTGGCGGCCACGATCGAGCGCCTGCCGGCTGCTGAGCTGGCGCTGCGCGCGAAGCGGGGGACGCTGCGCGAGGTGCCCGGTGTCGGCGAGGTGCTGGGTCGGACGATCGCCGAGTCGCTACGCGGCGAGGAGCCGGTCTACCTGCGGCGCCTGGAAGCGACCGGCGGGCAGCCGATCGCCGACCTGGGGGCGGCGCTCCGCTCGGCGCTGCGCGGCGACTGCCACGTGCACTCCGACTGGTCCGATGGCGGCTCGCCGATCCGGGAGATGGCAGAGGCGGCGCGCGGGCTGGGCCACGAGTACATGGTCCTGACCGATCACTCGCCGCGCCTGACAGTGGCCAACGGTCTGACCGCCGAGCGGCTGGAGGAGCAGCTCGTCGTGGTGGCGCAGCTCAACCTGGAGCTGGCGCCGTTCCGCATCCTGACCGGGATCGAGGTCGACATCCTCTCCGACGGTTCGCTCGACCAGGATCCGGGGCTGCTTGCCCGCCTGGACCTCGTCGTTGGCAGCGTCCACTCGGAGCTGCGGATGGCCGAGAAGCCAATGACCCGGCGGCTGGTGATGGCGCTCGCCAACCCGCACCTGGACGTGCTGGGACACCTGACGGGCCGCATGGTGACCGGGAAGCGGCGCCGACCACCCTCCACCTTCGACGCGGAGATCGTCTTCGCCGCGGCGGTCCGATTCGACAAGGCGATCGAGGTCAACGCCCGCCCCGAGCGGCTCGACCCGCCGAAGCGGATCCTGCGCCTGGCGGTCGAGGCCGGCTGCCGCACCGCCATCGACTCCGACGCGCACGCCCCGGGGCAGCTGGCGTGGCTTCCCTACGGGTGCGACCGGGCGGCCGCATGCGGGGTCGCGGAGGAATCGGTGGTCAACACCATGGACGCCGATCGCCTCCTCGCCTGGGCCGCCTCACACGAGGCCTAGGTTGGGCCATCGGTCATACTCGCGTCCCCACCATTGAGAGGAGATCTCCCATGTCAGTCGCCAAGGTCACCGAGCTGAGCTGCACCTCGAAGGAGTCGTTCGAGGATGCGATTCGCCAGGGCATGGCACGCGCCGGCAAGACGCTGCGCGGGGTGCGCGGCGCCTGGGTCAAGGAGCTGCGCGTGAACGGCGGACCCGACGGCGAGCTCGAGTTCCAGGCCAACATCCTGGTCACCTTCATCCTCGAGGGATGAGGGCGACCCCGGGGCCTACTCGGCGGCGAGCCCGATGCGGTGCTCGCGGCGCAGGAAGCGGGCGCGATAGGTCGGGTTCGAGACGCGGGCATTGACCGCGGCGGCATCGAGCGGCTTGGCGCTGCGCGGGGCGTGGTAGCGCCCCCGCTGGGTGATCGCCTCTGCGAGATCGGCGGCCGACTGCGGTCCGCGCTCGGCGATCACCGCCGCGATCTCGTCGTGGAGGGCGATCTTCGAGCTGGACGCTGCGGCGCCCCGTGCGGCTGACCGCCGGGCCGGCTTCCTGGCCGGCAGGGCTGCGGCGTCGTCGACGACCTTGCGCGGGCGGCCGCGGCCGCGCTTGACGGGAGCGGCGACGTCAGTGGCTGCCTCGGCCGTCGGAGTGGCGGCTGGTTGAGCGGGCGCGAGGATCTGGTCGAGGCGCCGATAGAGCTCGTCGACCCGGGACGTCAGGCCAGCCAGTGCGTCTGGCGCGACGGCGGACGGGGCACTGCCGCCGGCTCGAGCGGCGTCCAATCGCTCCTCGACCCACCGGGTGACCAGCTCGCCCGGACGGACACCGGCCTCCGCGGCGAGCAGCTTGAGGGCACCGAGGCGGCGGGGATCGAGCCGGATCGACATGCCGCCGTCATCCATCGGGCGTGGCGCGAAGCCGGCCGGCCGGTCCGGCCGAGCGGTCGGCGCACCGTAGCTGCGCTCGCGGGGCGGTCCGGCGCCGTACTCGCTGCGGTCACGCTGCGGGCGGTCACCGAAGGCCGGGCGGTCACCGAATGCCGGGCGGTCACGCTGCGGGCGGTCACCAAAGGCTGGGCGGTCGCCGGAGGGTCGTCCGGAGCCGCCGGGTCGGCCGCCGCCGGGGCGTCGGTCAGGTCGTCGTTCGTATGGCATCGCCCCCCACGATAGCCGCTGGAGCGCGCTCGCGCCAGCACGACCCTAGAAGCTGCCGCTGCCCCCGCCGCCACCCGAGCTACCTCCGCCGCCGAATCCGCCGCCCGAGGACGACGACGAGGGCGACGACCCGATGCTGCCGATGGCGCTGAACATGCCGCCCACGTCGGGCATCCCCGAGCCGGAGAAGATGCTGCCGCCGGCATCCCCACCGACGCCGCTGAACGACGAAGGCGATGTGCCGAGCCAGAGCGGAAAGTACGCATTGCTCGTCGAGGACGGGGCTGCCGCCTGGTCCTCGAGGTTGCGCCGCAGGACCCCGGAGACCTCGTCATGCAGGCCGAGCGCGAATCCCCACACAACCGCCTTGTCGGGGGTATCGGCGAAGAGGCGTACGGTCGGGTCGGCGACCACCTGCTCCATGCTGCGTGCCTGCTCGAGGGTCTTCTGGAGGGTGCGCCGGTAGGCCTTCAGCATGGCGTCGACGTAGGCCCCGTTCGGGGTGCGCTGCGACATGGCCTGACCGAAGCCGAAGGTGATCAGGCCTCCCACGCCGGTCGCCACGCCGAGCAGGGTCAGTCCGGACATGGGGATCACGAAGCCGCCGAGCACGAAGAGCCCTCCAAGGATCATCTCGCCGAAGCCGATCACGATCCAGCGCGTGATCAGGGTGGATGGCCGGCGCGTGAACCAGCCGAGGCGCACCACCTCGTCCTCGAGCGAGTCACGGGTCGGCTTCAGGAGATCGTTCAAGGCCCACAGTCGCTCGCGCGACACGACGCCGCTGCCGAGCGCCTGCTTGCGCAGGAGATCCCACGCGGCCTTCTCGGGTCCCGCCAGCTTGCGTCCGCTGGGCGCCTCGTCACGCACCTCGATGGCCGGGTCGACGAGCGGGTTGGGCTCATCGTCCGACTTCGCGCCCTTCGCGCGGTCCAGGTTCTGGAACGCGATCCGGCCTGTGCTGGCCAGCTCGACGAGGAGGGTGTCGAGCGAGTGCTGGGAGGCGCGGCCCTGGCGCACCACCGTCGCCAGCGGCGGCGTCATCTCGGCCGGTGGTCCTGCCATCAGGACCGATTCGGAGTCGAGCACCTCCGGGTCGTCGCCGGCGCGGCGCCAGGCGCGGAAGGCGATCCCCACGACAACGAGGAAGGCGATCGGCGCGCCCCCAACGCCGAGCACCGCGTTCACCTGGCGCAGGAAGTTGAGCCGGTCGGTGGCGGCCGGCGTGATGGCAGCATCGATGGCGTCCATCGCCGCGATCAGCCCGCCGCCGATCTGCTGCTGGATGGCGGCGGGCACGATCACGTCGTCGATCACCGACTGCAGGTCGCCCTGCGACAGGTAGCCGCGCAGGAAGCCGGCACCGGCGTAGAAGCTGACCTTTCCGTGCACGAGGTCGGGCTGGAAGCTGACCAGCCAGACCAGGCCGTCGTCGAAGCCCTGCCGCCCGACGCCCCACTGATCGAGCATGGCCTGCGCCGCCGCCACGTTCGAATCCTCGGTCGCAGACGCGTCAACCTGCAGGTAGATGGCGATCTCCGCGCCGCTGCGTGCCTCGATCGCGTCGATCTGCGCCTCGAGGGCCTGCTCGATGCCCGGGTCGAGCGCGCCGGCGGGGTCATAGACCGCCTGTCCGGGGATCGGATCGGGGAAGCGCTCAGCGGCTGCTGAGGTCGTTCCAGGGAAGTCGAAGACCGCGAACGCGATGACGACCAGCCAGAACACGCCGAAGATGACGTTGCCGACGATCCGGAAGACGCGCATCACACCAGCCACGCCGGCAGGATAGACGGCCGGCTCGTGCGCCGCCTGCCGTGCCCCGACCTGCGATCAGCTACAGCTCACCGCCACGCTGGCCGGGGCGACCGTCAGTCCCGGGATCCGCTCCGCGTAGGTGACCTGGCCGCCGGCGGGCACCTGCGGCGAGATGCTCGTCCTCGTGCGCAGCACCTGCCGTCCCGCATCGCGAGCGGTCAGCAGGCATCGCGCCCTCCCGGGCTTGCTCCCCTCGTTGCTGACCTGGACCTGCACCAGGATGCCGTCAGGCGGGTCGG
This sequence comes from Candidatus Limnocylindria bacterium, assembly GCA_038322875.1. GTDB lineage: Bacteria > Chloroflexota > Limnocylindria > QHBO01 > QHBO01 > CF-167. The sequence goes on from JBBQGI010000015.1 coordinate 16,669, forward strand.
AGCCCCAGCGCACGGCCTCGCCCTGGAATGGCCCGATCCCTCGGAGCGCCAGGCTGGCCGCGATGGCCATGATCACCACGCCCGCCACGATCGCCACGACGATGGTGCCGTGGTACTGGGTGGCCGATGGCGTGGCCATCCCGGCGCGGTTGCAGACGGCGCAGATCGTCTCGTCGGGACCGATCTGGCGGCCGCACTTGTAGCAGCTCCGCAGCGGCCGGGGGTCCGCGGCAGTCACGGGGCCGGCGCCAGCCGCTCACCTGCCCGGATGGGGACCGTCAAGCGGTTCTCCACGGGGGCCAGCGGACAGCTCCAGATCGGGTCGTAGACGCAGGATGGGTGATAGGCGTAGTTGAAATCGATCACCATCCGCTCGCCGTCGGCGCCCAGGTCGGCGCCCTTGCTCGAGTCCCAGAGGTAGCGGCCGCCGCCATATGACTCGGTACCGCTGGTCGCGTCACGAAACGGGATGAAGATGCCGCCCGCGTATTCGTTCAGCCAGTAGACCGCCAGCCGCGCGGGCGTCCCGTCAACCTCGAAGCTGACCCAGCCGATGCGGGCATAGGGCATCGCGGGCCCCGCCCCCGAGCGAGGCACATCAGGCGGCCCAGCGTCGGGATCGGGATCCAGCGGGGCCGTGAAGGAGAGCTCCGGCGCGTGACGCCAGTAGGCCAGGCCGCGGAAGTCCGCTCGGCCGGAGGCGGGCACCGGCGACGACGGATGCGTGGCGAAGAGGCGGTCCTTGGCGGCGCGAAAGCCGAGCAGGCGGGCAGGCTCGGCGCGCTCGTCATGGCGCAGCGCGTCATAGGTCGCCGCCACGCGGCGACGCCAATCGGCCAGGTCGAGGTGCTCGCTCATGGGTCCGGCGAAAGTGTACGGGCGGCGCCGCCCGAAGGCTGCGCCGCCCGCATCGGTCCTCGCGTTGAGGTCCGGCTAGGTCGTCACCAGGCCCTGGTCGCCGAGCCACTGCGCGGCAACGTCCTCGATCGACTCCTGGTTGACGCTGACCCGCACGTTGAGCTTGGTCAGCTCGTCGGTGGTCAGCTTGGCCGAGACGGCGTTGAGCGTCGTCTCGAAGTCGTCGGGCGCCGCCGTGAGCAGGTCGTCGCGGGCGACCGGTGCGATGTTCTGAGCGGGGATCAGCTTCTTGTCGTCCTGCAGCAGGACGAAGTTGAAGCGCTCGATATCGGCCTGGGTGGTGCACACCTCGGCCACGTCGATGCCACTCTCGTTCAGCGCGGTGGCCATCTCGCCCGAGCAGGCGCCCAGGTTCTCCACCTGCAGCGTGGCGATGTCGATGCCATAGACATCCTTCAGGCCCGGGCCGCAGGACGGGTTGTCACTGCACTCCAGCGGCAAGCCCCACTTCAGCTGGTCGGCCACCTCGGCGAGGTCGCTCATCGTGACCAGCCCGAACTGGTCCGCGGTCTCCTGTCGCACCACGAAGCCGTCGCCGTCCTGGGCCGGTGCCGCATCGAGCACGGTCAGGTCCTTCAATTGCAGCGCCGCGGCCAGGGTCGTCATGGTCGTATCCACATCGCCCGTCGGCTCCCCCCCGAGGAATCGGGTGAGCGATCCGATGTACTCGGGCAGCAGGTTGATGGCGTTGCTGCCGAGCGAAGTCATGGCCAGGCCACGCTCGGTGAAGTCCTGGCGAGTGACGGTATAGCCGTGCGCCTCGAGCGCCTGTGCGTAGATCTCTGCCAGCAGCACGGACTCGTCGAATCCTTCGGAGCCGACGGTCACGGCCGGCTTGGTGGCACCACTGGCGCTCGGTTCGGTGCTGCCCCCACCCGTCGTGCAGGCCCCGACCAGCAGTGCCAGCATCAACGCCCCGAGGGCAACCCTGCGGTATCTCCGCATTGGGTCCTCCTTGTGTAATCGGCTCCTGCGCACCGCAGCGCGGTGCCCAGCCGTCCGGCGAGTCTAGCAGCGGATGCGAATCAGGTCAGACGGCGTCGATGGCGAGCGGAGGAGTTGCCCGCAGCCCCGGCGAGACGACCCGGCGCTGGAGCCAGCCAAAGGCGAGCTCGGTGAGCAGCGAGAGTCCCGCGATCATCAACGCACCGGCGAAGATCTCGGGCCGGTTCTGCGGCTGGGACGAGATGCCCTTGAGAACGAAGAAGCCGAGGCAGTCTGCCGAGATGACCGCACCGAGCGAGGCGGTCGCCACCACCTGGACCGCCGCGGTGCGAATGCCGGCCATCAGCAGGCCGGCGCCGACCGGCAGCTCGACGCGGGCGAGCAGCTGCAGCTCGCCCATTCCCATCCCGCGACC